>CANQXL010000023.1 GCA_947627705.1 uncultured Clostridia bacterium | reverse complement strand
TTAATAACTTACCTATTATTCTTCGGAATAGTAGGAACAACCATTATAAACCTTGCCTTGTTAGTCATCATTTGTTTATTACTACATAGGCAATAAAAATAACCATTCTGCTTTGTCCGATAAATAAAGTTCAGAATGGTTATTTAATTATTAAATCGGGCAACCACTTTCGTGGATTCTCATTTCCTGTTTTTATTATACACGTTTTTAATAACTTTGTCAAATATATTTTTCCAACACTACTTTCAAACTTTTTCTCTAAGCACCAAAAGCTTGTCTAACTTAAAACTTTACAATTTAATTTCTTCAAATGTGTTCTTTTTTATCTCTTTTGGCACATCTACAGGATATTTACCTGTAAAGCATCCTGTGCATAAATTTGGAATTTTACAATCTTTTGTAATTTGTTTTAGACTGTCTAGACTTAGATATTCCAAACTATCTGCGCCTATTATTTTTCTAACTTCTTCTACCTTTCTGTTATTCATTAGCAAATTTTCTTTATTATCTATATCTGTTCCAAAATAACATACATCTATAAACGCAGGGGATGCAATTCTTAAGTGTACTTCTTTTGCACCTGCTCTTCTCAATGATTCAATAATCTTTGTTATTGTCGTACCCCTTACAATCGAATCATCAATTAAAATAATTTTCTTTCCTTCAACTGCCATTTTTATTGGATTTAATTTTAATCCAACTAGATTTCTCCTTGCATCTTGAGTATTTTGTATAAATGTTCTTCCTATGTATTTGCTCTTTGTGAATGCCATATCGTATGGAATTCCTGATTCTTTAGAATATCCGAAGTGCAGCATCAAGTCCAGAATCTGGAACACCTGCAACAATATCTGCATCAACTGGCTTTTGCTTTGCAAGATATCTTCCTGCGTCTTCTCTAAATTTATGCACACTTATTCCATCCATTACAGAATCTGGTCTTGCAAAATATATGTATTCGAATGAACAAAATCCTTTTGGTGAATTATTATTTTTATCAGTTTCAATTGATTGCACTTCATTATCAGTCACAACTACTATTTCTCCTGGTTTTACATCTCTTACAAGTTCTACTCCTGTCATATCTAGGGCACAACTCTCTGATGCAAATACTATTTCGTCTTCTGTTTTTCCAATGCATAGTGGTTTAAATCCTTGTGGATCTCTAACTGCAATTAATTTTTTAGATGTCATTATAATTAATGCATATGCTCCCTTTAGTTGTTTCATTGTGTTTATTATTGCTTCTTCTATTGAATTAACTTTTAATCTTTCTTGCACAATAATATGGCAAATAACTTCTGTATCACTTGTTGTCGCAAAAATTGCGCCTTTTGCTTCAAGCTCAGCTCTTAATTCGCTTGCATTTGATAAATTTCCATTATGTACAACTGCTAAATTTCCTTTTTTATGTCTTACAACCATTGGCTGTGCATTCTCTTTTTTTGCTTCTCCTGTTGTAGAATATCTATTATGTCCTATTCCCATCTTCCCTTTTGGAAGCTTGTCCAAAACATGCTTTGGAAATACCTTTGATACTAATCCTAAATCCTTTATATGAGTTATTACTCCGCCGTCTGTTAATTGCTATACCGCAACTTTCTTCTCCCCTATGTTGTAGTGCCATTAATCCCACTCCTACGATAGGTGCTAACTCGTCTTCTTCTTTTTTGGTGTAAATACCATACACTCCACATGCTTCTTTTGCTTTGTCAAACATCTTTTTTCCTCCATTTTCTTACTACATTTGTTTTTCTTTTTGTTTTTCCTAAAAAATACATAAAACTAAGAATTCTTTTGAAATTCTTAGCTTTCTATATTATTTACTTTTTCTTTTTTTGTACTGAGTAGCCAAATTTTCCTATTTTTTCTCCTAATGTATAATATCCACCATTTGCATATGCAATTAGATTGCATTTTGATATGTCAAAAGCACCATTCTCGTCGATATATTTTTCGTCTGCATTTATAGCTAGAACATCTGCTAAAAACATATGATGTCCGCCAAGGTCTTTTATTTCTTCTACCTTACACTCTATCGACACAGGGCTTTCTTTAATCATAGGACATTTTACAAAATTTGCTTTTTCTTTTGTTAAGTGCATTTCTTTGAATTTATCTACATCTTTTCCTGATTTTACACCGCACCAATCTGTTGCGTATGCCAGTTCTTTTGTCGTAAGATTTAAGACAAATTCTTTTGTGTTTTTTATAATATTATATGAGTATCTTTCGGGTCTAACTGATATATATAACTTAGCTGGGGTTGAACATGTAATTCCAGTCCATGCAACTGTTATTATATTAGAATTTTCCATATCGCCACAAGAAATCATTGCTGCCGGTATTGGATAGACGAATGTTCCTGGCTTCCACATTATTTTACTCAAAGATCTTGCCTCCTTAAATATTATTACCACTCTTGTAGTATAACATCTTTTTTTTACTTTTTCAAGATATTTTTTCACTTTAATTATATTATTTTAATATAATAAATATTACAGGAGGATATTAAATATGGCTAAAATTTTAGTATATAATAATGATTTAAATAGAATGGAAACATATTACAGGGGCGAGAGTGAAGCTATGCCTTATGTCACAGGAAGAACTTTGACAGTTAGAGAATTTAGAGGGTCAAGTAAAAGTCCAACTTTATGGACCAGCAAACGTACAATGCAAGCATGGAATAGCCAAAGGTACATTTGGGGTGGTCCAATCCCAGTTGGTTATGCATTTAAAAGACCTTGGGAAGGTGGTCACTCATACCAAAGCCAACATTATGCTGGAGTTGCTTTTGATGTAGCACAAACTTTTAGTAATAGTCAAAGAACAGCATTAAGAAATAGCGCACAGAATTCTGGTGTATGGTCTTATGTTGAGCCGGCATCGCTTACTCCAACTTGGGTGCATTTTGATAAAAGAGCATTAAGCTCTGCATGTTCAAGTGGTGGATTCCCACAAGTTAAACGTGGAAGTATACGGAATGTATACGTTAATTGCTCAAGATGATTTAAATACATTAGGTTTTCAGACTCGGTGGATTAGATGGAATTTTCGGAGCAAATACTCAAAATGCTGTAAAAAGATATCAATCAAGTCGTGGTCTTGCATCTGATCGGAATAGTTGGATGTAATACTTGGCGCTCTCTTCAAGAAAATGTAGTTGGAACTGGAAGAACTGCAACTACAATAGATTAAAAAAGATATAAACCCAAAATGTTAGTTAAAACATTGAGGGTTTATTGCGCCTTACTTTTACCCGGTTTTGCTAAGTATCTCCTTTTTCATTTTGTTTATAATCTTTTTTTCTAATCTAGATATGTAACTTTGTGATATTCCGGAGCATATCTGCAACTTCCTTTTGTGTCTTTTCAGTTCCCGCTCTAAATCCAAACCTAAGCTCCATTATATCTTTTTCCCTTGGATTTAACTTTTCCATTGACGCTTTTAAAAGTTTCCTATCAACTTCGTCTTCTATTCTTCTTGATGTAACATCATTGTCTGTTCCGAAGTATATCTGATAAAAGTAATTCATTTCCGTCTCCATCTTGATTAAGCGGTTCGTCAATAGATATTTCTCCTTTTATTTTATTGCTTCTTCTAAGATACATAAGAATTTCATTCTCTATGCATCTCGAAGCATATGTTGCAAGTTTTATCTTTTTGTTTGTGTCAAATGTATTTATTGCCTTCATTAGACCTATTGTACCTATTGATATTAAATCTTCTATGCCTATTCCTGTATTTTCAAATTTCTTGGCAATATATACAACAAGTCTTAAATTTCTTTCAACCAATATTTGCCTTGCCTCCATATCTTTCATAGCAAGTCTTTTTAAAACTTCTTCTTCTTCCTTTGGCTCTAGTGGTGGCGGAAGCGTTTGGCTTCCTGCAATATAAAATATATTTTGTTCATCAAAATCCTTATTTTGCATAAGCACATATTTAAAATATATTTTATTTAACATTTTTAATATATCCACTCTTTACTTCACTCCTTTCTTCTAATAAATCAAGTCCAATAAGTCCAGAATATTCTCCACTTTTTGAGATTGCTTTATTATAAATTCCGAACTATTACATTTTGCCACTCCTTTTCTGATTCATCAAACTTTACTATAATTTTATCTGGTTTAAAACCAATTAACATACCATTTTGCTTGCCAAGTGAAGAAAATGGTATAAGTCTGAACCTTGATATGTAGTCTTCTTCTATTTCTTCTCTTAGATTTTCATTAGTTCCATCTATAATCTTTTCCATTCTGTCTAAAATATCCTTTTTTATTATTTCCCCTAGCTTTTCTTTTGTAACAACGATAACAGGTGTTCCGAGTTAATGGATCTCTAAGCAAATTTCCTGTATCAATCATTGCGCAAAGCGTAACACTTCTTTCTTTATATACTATTTCTACATTGCAAAACATATCGTTTTTACTTAACTTACTTTTTATTATTTTGAATGCAACACTTAAAATTGTAAGCCCTACTATTGCACCTAAAAATGCTATTTTTATTGGATATGTGCCTGTTAAAAATCCATTTTTGTATAAGATTTCTTGTGGCTTAACATAATATAATAAGAAAAATGCACACCCACCAAATACAAATGATGTAAGATAAAATATTATAATGTGTTTAAAAAGCATTTTTAGATTACTTGGAGCAAATGCAATGTACACCATTGAAATGGATAATAGAATTTTTGATGTTAAATTAAGATATATGTAATTATTTGTTATGTATGTTCCGCACAGCATATGCTGCACCAAGCGCACTAGAAAGAAATATTTTAAATATTTTACATTGGGATTTTGTTACAACACCTGTTGCATATAGTATAATTCCATTCATGCAAATATTCTCTAAGAAGACTACATCTAGGTATATAGTCATTATCCTTCACATCACCTTCCTTGTATATTATTATAGTTCGTCTTTTATTAAAATTTTGTCAAAACATGAAGTAGAAAAAAAGAAATAATCTATGTTTTTTGATTATTTCTTTTTATATATGATTATTTACGATTTTTTTATTTTATTTTTATGTAAAATTTTGTTACTTTTTCATATTTTTACAAATATACTTGCACTAAAAAAAATTTCCATATATAATAATATATATTAAAATTATGGAGGTTTTTGATGAATCGAACAAAACGTAAAATATTTGAGATTTCAATGAATTTGTTTGCAACTAAGGGCTATGATGCAACTAGCATTGAAGAAATAACATCTGTTGTTGGAGTTGCAAAGGGAACTCTTTATTATCATTTTTCAAGTAAAGAAGAAATATTTAACTTCCTTATAGAAGAAGGAATGAAACTTCTTCAAAATAGCATGACTATAAAGGTTCAAAATTGCCATACATTAATAGAAAAATTAAAGGCAATTTTACTTATTCAAATAAAAGTTATGGTAAAATATCAAGACTTTATGACAATTGTTTTAAGTGACAGCTTGGGTAAAGATTCTAGGAATTTAACTTGTAGAAAATATATTTTCGAATATATTGATATGCTTAAAAGTATAATTATTGAAAGTATTGAAAATGGCGAAGCTACGTCTGGAATTGCCGACAAAAAATCCGCTGAAACTCTTGCTTGCGGATTATTTGGTATAACTTATTCTATTTTATTATACAAAATTAAATCAGGACAAGATCTTGATATTAAAACTTTGTATAAAGAATATGAAAATATTATATTTTCACAATATAATATAAAATAAAAGTATGTTATTTTTAATGTATAATATAAAATAAACTTATTACATTTTTAATGTATGATTTGAAATAACCTATTACATTTTATTAATTATGTTTTTCACAAAACTTCTTCTATGTATTTCACAAAGGCCATATTTTTTGATTGCTGCAATATGTTCTGCTGTTCCATATCCTTTATGCTTTGCGAATCCATATTCCGGATACATTTCGTCATATTTTAGCATTATTCTATCCCTTGTAACTTTTGCTACAATTGACGCAGCTGCAATAGAGTAACTTAATGCATCTCCTTTAATAATAGATTTATATGGTATGCCTAGTGTATCTATGTTTTTTAGTGCATCTACTAATATTACATCTGGCTTTGTTTTTAATCCCTTTAGGGAATTAGTAAGTCCGTAATTTTGTTGCTTGTAAAATATTTATATCGTCTATTACTGTTTCGTCTATTAGTCCGAACATTATAGCTTATTGCATTTGATATGATTTCTTCATAAATTTTTTCTCTCTTTTTCTCTGAAATTTTTTTGGAATCATTTACTCCTTCTATCATAGAATCCTTCGGAAGGATTACGCTAGCCACAGCAACAGGTCCTGCAAGCGGTCCTCTGCCTGCTTCGTCAATTCCACAAATATAGTTCATTCCCATATCAAAAAATGTATTATCTATTTCCTTTAATTTAGTTAATCTATCTATTTCTTTATCTGTCATTACTTTTATTATTCCTTTCGAAAACGCACATCGTTTTTAACTATTTTTATTCTGATATTTCAGATAATTTAAAATACACTTCTCCTTCTAATTCGATTCCTTTTTCATATTTTACATCATTTGTTTCATAATTTACGTAGTAACCGGTCTTTTGCATCTGCTTTTTCTAGCCCCATATCATTTAAATCTCCTTGGCTTAACTTATACCATTCAGTATCTCCTTGTTTTTCACCATAAAATCCACTTTCGTCTATTTCACCGATTTCTTTTTCATTTGCAATTACTTCACATTTGCTTTGTATAAGTAACATATTTGTTTTTATACTTTCAAATTTTGCACTTTCTCCCATATTAATTCCAATATCTATTGTAACATATGCTAGTATTACAAGAAGTATAACTGTTATAGCTAATACTACAAGTGTCATTCCTTTATCATTTTTAATATTCATAAGTTTTATCATTTTCCTTTCTAAATTTACTTACAAATATTATATCTGATTTATTTTCTTTTATCAAGATTTATCTTGATGTTTTTTTATATTTTTTATATAATATTTTAATGAGGTAATGTATATATGAGAAAAATAATTGTTAACAAAAAATTTGATAATAAAAAAGTGTTATATTGTATTGAAGAGAATTTTCCAAATTTATCATATAACATGTTAAATAAAGCACTAAGAAAAAAGGATATACGTATAAATGATGTTAAAATATCTGATAATGTAACTGTACATGAAAATGACGAAATTAAAATATACATTGCTGATACGTACCTATTTGGAACAGATTTTAAACCTGATATCATTTACGAAGATAAAAATATTTTAGTTGTTAATAAGAAAAAGGGGATTGAAGTTACTGGAGAAAATTCTTTAGAAGATTTGCTTAAAGTAAACTTTCCTGATATTTTCCCTTGTCACAGGTTAGATAGAAATACAGAAGGTCTTGTTGTATTTGCAAAATCAAAAGAAGCTTTAGATATTATCCTTGAAAAGTTTAAAAATCATGAAATATCTAAATATTATAAATGTAAAGTATATGGAATTTTAGAGAAAAACCATGATATATTAAAAGCATATCTTTTTAAAGATACAAAAAAATCTATGGTGTATATTAGTGATAAAAAGAAAACTGGTTATAGAGAAATTATGACTGAATATACTGTACTTGATAAAAATATCGAAAAAAATTACAGTATATTAGAAGTTATACTTCACACTCGGAAGGACACATCAAATACGTGCTCATTTAGCCCATATTGGTCATCCTATAATTGGTGATCGGAAAATATGGAGACAACAGAATTAATAAAATGTTTAACGAATTTACGCAAGATTTATGTGCTTATAAACTGGTTTTTGATTTTAAAGAAGATTCTGGAATTTTAAATTATTTAAAATCTTTTACTATAAAAATATAAGTTTTTAGAATAGGTGAAATGATTTATTTTCAATAGCTGCGTAAGCGACCAACCGGAGCGAAGCGAAGGGCGAATGGAGCAGTCTACATATAATTTTTGGAATTTGTGGACTGCGACACCAAAGCTATTTAAAATAAATCATTTCACCTATTCTTTAATACGATACGCAATTAAGTAAAAAGATTCCAAATAGAGTTTTAATAAATAAAATTCTTTCTGGAATCTTTTTTATGATAATTTATTCGTCATCATCTTCGTTGTATTCATAGCTTCCGCACATTGATTCGTCTGGAGTACAAGTTTCGCAATCGTCAATTGGTTCTACTGTTATTTGATTTAATTTGCACTCTTCTTTTTCACAATTATTAAATCTACAGCTTGTTACTGTGCAATTTATTTTTTGATTTTTTTCCATTTCGTATCCCTCCTAAATGTTTTATATTTATATTATCTGCTTTTATTTACAAATAATTCTTGGATAAAAATGGAATTTTTAAATTTATGCAGTATACCCTCTAGATATCATACTTTGCTCTATTTCGCATGTCTTTTTTACTGCTGATGTAATAAGTGGAAGAAATACGCAATTTGGTCTTTTTACCATATTTTTCAAATTAATTTCAAAACCTTTTGATATTAAAGAGTATTTTAAATTTTCAATTTCTCTTTGCATTATTGGTATAAATGCTAAACTTATACTTACAATTATTGCTATTTCTCTAACATCTACTTTAAATACCTTTAATGGAGTTAAAATTTTTTCTATCGCATATTGTATCTTTTTTGGAGTTTGCTTTTTTGAAAATATGTATGTAACATTGCAAACTAAAATTAGCCTTATTCCAATTAATACTCCAAACTGCTCTCCGCTGAATAAAATATTAAAGATTACTGTAAACATTATAAACGGTAAAAGCTTTATGCAAAACATAATTGCATCTTTAAAGTTTATTCTAAAGATAATCATTAACAAGATATTTACTACTAAAACTAAGCTAAGTAATTCATATGACTTTATAAAAAATATTAAACTTGCATATATTAAAAATAAAATAAATCCGTATAACTGTAAGCATTTTTCATGTATAATCCAATTATTAAAGTATCACAAAAATAACTTGGATTATTTCTCCTTTCTATGTTTTATATTAATTCTGATAAATCTATCTCAATTCCTTTTCCTTTTAATTTTTTCATTGTTTCTATTGCCTTTGGAATTTCTATTCCTTTTTCTTTTAAGAAATCTATATTTTCTAAAATATCTTTTGTTTCAAATTCTTTAACAATTTCTCCTTTTTCTAACATTACAACTCTATCTGATATAAATATTTCGTCTATTATATTTGTTATATAAATTATTGTAAGTCCTTTCTTTTTTAATTTAGATACAATTTCTTTTACATCGTTTTTACCCTTTGGATCTAGCATAGCTGTTGGCTCGTCCATTACTATAACTTCTGGATTCAAGCATAAAACGCTTGCTATTGTTACTCTTTGCTTTTGACCAAGTGATAAATCATATGCACTTTTATCTATATATTCTTCCATGCCGAACTTCGATTAATGCGTTTTTTATTTTATTTTCCTTATCTTCTATTTCTAAATTATCAAGTGCAAATATCATATCATCATGTACATTGTTAAATATTATTTGATTTTCTGGATTCTGAAAAACTATGCCTATTTTTTCTCTTAAATTTTTAAACTTCTTTTTATCTTTTGTATCAATTCCTTGCACTAATACTGTTCCAGAAGTTGGCATCGTAATTCCTGCAATAAGCCTTGCTAAAGTAGATTTACCTGAACCATTTTTCCCTATAATACATACAACTTCGCCATCTTTTATTTGTAAATTTATATTTTTGATTGTTTCTTCATTATTTTTGTATTTATACTTTAAGTTAGTTATTTCTATCATTGCCTTCTCCTAAAAAATTTATTACATCTTCATAAACATAAAAGCTACCGAATTATGAAAATAACTCTATCTTTACATTCCTTTGCCTTTGTAATTGCCTCTTTTAAATCTGACTTATATATATTTTTGTTCATATATTTACTTGCTTCATTATATAGCTCTTCTTTTTTGACATATCTATTCTCGTCATTTCCGACTTGTAAATATGAAAATATTTTCTTTATCTTCTGCAAGTTCTTTTATAACTGTTTTGTAGTCCTTTGACTTTAAAATTGACACTATATATATTTTTTTATCTTCTTTGTAATAATCATTAATTGTTCTTTTTAAATTTTTTATTGCATTTTCATTGTGTCCGCCATCATATATAATTTCTGGTTTATCACATAATTTCTCAAACCTTGCCTTATGCACAACTGTACTTAGTCCATTATCTATACTTTCTTCTGTTATATTATAGCCCTTTTTTCTTAATATATCTACGCATTCAAGGGCAAGAATTGCATTATATGTTTGGCATTTTCCCTTTAAATTTATGTGTATATCTTTATGTGTTTTATAGTCTATCTTTTGAAAATTTTTATCACAAAAATAATTTTCAATTTTAGTTTTGTCTGCTAAATGTAATGTATTATTTTTAATTTTGCAATAATCTTTTATAATATCTGTTACTGCATCTTGATAATACATTACTGTATCTTGATTTTCTTTTATAATTCCAGCTTTCTTCTTTGTTATTTCTTCTATCGTGCTTCCTAAAATATCCATATGGTCAAGTCCTATATCTGTAATAACTGAAATCATACCATCTGCAACATTTGTGCAATCGTCTATACCACCAAGTCCTGTCTCTAAAACAACAAAATCACATTTCTTCTCTGCAAAATATATTAAAGCAAGTGTAGTAATTACTTCAAATTCTTTTATTTTTGTTTCGCTTGTCTTTGTATAAATATCCACCTTTTCTGATATTTTTTCTAGGATATCTGATATTTCTTTATCTGTAATTTGTATATTGTTTACACTTATTCGCTCATTATACCTTATCAAATGTGGTGAAATAAACTTTCCGAACTGTGTAACCTGCATTTACAAGTATATTATTAATCATTTCACACACACTACCTTTTCCATTGGTTCCTGCTATATGTATGAATTTTGTTTTTTTCTCTGGATGGTCAAATTCTTCCATAAAATATCTCATAGCGTCTAGGCTTGGCTTTCTAGTTACTGTTGCGAATTTTGATAAATAATTTTGTAATTCCATTTTGCTTCCCTTCTTTTAGCATTTTAATATAAATATTTTTTTGTTATTGGCTTAAGTGCTTCTATTAATACAAATATAGTTATAACCTGTATTGGTACCATTATAATTTCTTTCAATATTCTTGTGGTAAATACAGCAATAAATGCTTTATCATACATTATTACAAGCCATAAAGTGTTTAATATTGTATTTACAAATAAAATAACTAATACACTTGAAATTATTAATCTTATTATAAGTTCTGCTTTTTCCATTTCTTCCTTTTTATAAAGTACAAGACCATAGATAAGCCCCATAGCTATTGCACTTATAGTAAATCCTATAAAAAATTCTCCAAATGGAAATAGAATTGCTCCGTATTAAATCTGAAAGTCCAGAAATAATGACTGTGTATTTAGGTCCAAGTAATATTGCTGAAATCATTATCGGAACAAAATTGAAACTTATTGTAAGTAATGGTGTTTTGATTGATAAAAATCTTGAAAGTACTACTGATAATGCTAGTAATAATGCTGAAAGTATCATTTTCTTTGTTTTTGATATTTCTTCCATAAAAAAACTCCTTTCATAGAGCTCCATGAAAGAAGATAAAATATATTCTTCAATTCATAGCGGAATGCAAAAATAAATAAGCAAGTTTTAACTTTTGCCTTAGCGTCAACTTCCCGTACGCATAAGTCTTAACTATTTATTTTTTACTCTATGAATTATATAATACACCTTTTTATATATTTCGTCAATATTTTTTTTATTTTTTATATTATACCAAATTTTTTCATTTCTTCCTTTAAGACTTCTTTTGTTTTATCTGTACATTCTGTTAATGGAAGTCTTGGTGTTCCATAGTTGTAACCCATAATATTTAATGCTGCTTTTACTGGTATTGGGTTTACTTCTGCAAATAAGGCTGAAATTAAAGGTATAGCTTCTATTTGAACCTTTCTTGCATCTTCTATTCTTCCTTCTAAAAAGTCATGTACCATTTTGGTTGTTTTTCTAGGTGCTACATTTGATAAAACAGATATAACTCCAATTCCGCCAAGTGAAAGTATTGGTAGTACTTGGTCATCATTTCCACTATAAATGTATAATTCGTCTTTGCAAAGATTAGCAATTTTAGCAATTTGTGATAAATCACCACTTGCTTCTTTTATTGCTACTATGTTTTCAATTTTTGATAATTTAAGGCAAGTGTTTGGTTCGATATTTACTCCTGTTCTTGATTTAACACTATATACAATAATTGGTAATGAAACTGATTTTGCAATCTCTTCATAATGTTTTACAAGTCCCTCTTGTGTACATTTATTGTAGTATGGTGTTACTAGTAATAATCCATCTGCTCCAACACTTTCTGCATATTGTGACATTTCAATTGATGTTTTTGTGTTATTTCCGCCTGTTCCTGCAATAATCTTTGTCCTTTTATTTGCTACATCAATAGCAAATTTTATTGCTTGCTTTTTTTCTTCTGTTGTCATTGTTGCAGATTCTCCAGTTGTTCCGCAAACTATAATTGCATCAATTCCTTCTGCAATTTGTTCTTCTATGAGTTTCTTAAACTCGTCAAAATTAATTCCGTCATTTATAAATGGCGTTGCAATAGCTGTTCCACAGCCGTAAAATATAGGAGTTTTCATTTTTATACCTCCGTGTTTAAAAAATTTATTTTTTAAACTTTTTTTATTTTTTTAAGATTATATAATTATATACTTCTTCGATATAATATTATATGCCAAACTTATAATTTTTGCAAGTAAAATTTTACATAATTATTATATTGTTACTAGATAATGTAAAGAATAGCATTGTCTAGTAACAAAAAATTAAATTTGTATAAAATTTTTTATTTTGTCAATAATATATGTATATTAAAAACATATGGAGGTGCTTAAGTATGTCAAACGAAAAGAATAATAACAACAACAAAAATAATAATAACAACAATAACAAAAATAACAATAATAATAACAACAACAATAACAATCACTAAATTATTTAAAAAGGAGCTCAAAAATATGAGTTCCTTTTGTTTATTTATTTAGAATTTTTAGTTTCTTCATTAAAAACTTTTTAATATTCTTGCTAATAATTATCAAAAAAATATTAGTTTTCCAAATATTTCTTTAAAAATTGGCCTGTGTAACTTTTTTCATTTTTTACGACTTGCTCTGGTGTTCCAACTTGTACAACGGTTCCACCTTTTTCTCCACCTTCTGGGCCTAAATCTATTATATAATCGCATGTTTTTATTAAATCTAGATTATGCTCTATAACTACTACGCTATTTCCAGTATCTACAAGTCTATGCAAAATATTTACTAATCTATGAACATCTGCAATATGAAGTCCTGTTGTTGGTTCATCTAGTATATATAAAGTTTTTCCTGTTGCCTTTTTTGAAAGTTCTGTACCGCAATTTTACTCTTTGAGCTTCTCCACCTGATAAAGTTGTCGATGGTTGTCCAAGTTTTATATATCCAAGCCCCACATCATAAAGTGTTTGTATTTTTTGTTTTATTCTTGGTACATTTGCAAAAAAGTCAAGTGCTTCTTCAACTGTCATGTCAAGTACATCTGCAATTGATTTTCCTTTATATTTAACTTCTAGGGTTTCTTGATTATATCTCTTTCCTTTGCAAACTTCACAAGGTACATATATATCTGGTAAAAAATGCATTTCTATTTTTAGAACACCATCGCCTTGGCATGCTTCGCATCTTCCGCCTGGAACATTAAAGCTAAACCTTCCCTTTTGATATCCCTTCATTTTGGCTTCATTGGTTGTTGCAAATAAATCACGTATTATATCAAATACTCCTGTATATGTTGCTGGATTTGAGCGTGGCGTTCTTCCAATTGGTGATTGATCTATATTTATTATTTTATCTATATTTTCTATACCTTTTATTTCTTTACATTTACCTGGTTTTTCATTTGATCTATTTATTTCTTTTGCAATTCTTTTATACAATATTTCATTTACTAAAGTTGACTTTCCTGATCCAGAAACACCTGTAACACATGTAAAAACTCCAAGTGGTATTTTTACATTTATATTTTTTAAATTATTTTGCGTGGCTCCTATTATTTCTATTGATTTACCATTAGATTTTCTTCTCTTCTTAGGTACGTTAATCTTCTTTCTACCACTTAAATAATCTCCTGTTATTGAGCCTTCTACTTTTTTTATTTCTTCTGCTGTTCCTTGCGCTATAACATTTCCGCCATGCACACCTGGACCTGGTCCAATATCTATTATTTGATCTGCAGCATACATTGTATCTTCGTCATGTTCAACAACAAGCACGGTATTTCCTAAGTCTCTTAATTTTCTAAGTGTTGCAATCAACTTATCATTGTCTCTTTGATGTAAACCTATGCTTGGCTCATCTAGTATATACAAAACTCCAGTTAAACTTGAACCTATTTGTGTTGCAAGTCTAATTCTCTGTGCTTCACCCCCTGAAAGAGTTCCTGCAGCTCTTGAAAGTGTAAGATATTCAAGTCCTACATCTATTAAGAATTGTAATCTTTTATCTAATTCTTTAAATATTTGATCTGCAATCATTCTTTCTTTTGGTGTTAATTCTAGCGTGTTTAAAAATTCTTTTATATCGCATATTGGCATATCTGTAAGTTCATTTATGTTTTTTCCGCCTACTTTTACAGATAAACTTTCCTTTTTAAGCCTTGCTCCACCACATGTTGGGCAATCACTTTCACTCATATACATTTCATAAAAATCTCTCATACCTTGAGATTTTGTTTCATTGTGACGTCTTTCAAGTGTTGGTAAAACTCCTTCAAATGGTGCTGTAAATCTTCTTATTCCAATTGAAGACTCATATTCGAAATCAATTGCTTCGTTTCCTGTTCCATATAATATCTTATCTAAAAAGTCTCTTGGTAATTTTTTTATTGGTTTAGAAATGTCTACTCCATAATGTCTACCAATGCTTTCGAAATACATTTTTGCCATGGTTTCGCCTTTCTTCATTGTGCTTGATCCGAAAGCTTTAACTCCATCATATAGAGTTTTATTTTTATCTGGTATTATTAAGTCTTCGTCCATTCTCATTAAGAATCCAATTCCTGTGCAAGTTGGGCATGCTCCGAATGGATTATTAAAAGAAAACATTCTTGGTGATAATTCTCCAATGCTTATTCCGCAATCTGGGCAAGCATAATTGGCACTATATATTCTGTTTTCTTTACCATTTATATCTATCAATACTAAATTATCTGAATGTTTTAAAGAAACTTCAACTGATTCAGCAAGTCTGTTTCTTATTCCTTCTTTTATAATTAGCCTATCAACTACAAGTTCTATATTATGTTTTTTCTTTCTATCTAGGTCTATATCGTCTGTTAATTCGAAAATTTCTCCATCTATCCTAACACGTACAAAACCTTCTTTCTGATAACCTTGTAATTGTTTTACAAATTCTCCCTTTCTGCCTCTTACTATTGGAGCTAAAACTTGGATTTTAGTTCCTTCGCTTAAACTTAAAATGTTATCAACTATTTGATCAAGGCTTTGCTTTTCTATCTTTTTTCCGCAATTTGGACAATATGCTGTTCCAACTCTTGCATATAGCAAACGAATATAATCGTAAATTTCTGTAACTGTTCCAACTGTTGAACGTGGATTTTTTGATGTTGTTTTTTGATCTATTGATATAGCTGGGGAAAGTCCTTCTATTAATTCTACATTAGGCTTTTCCATCATTCCTAAAAATTGACGTGCATATGATGATAAACTTTCTACATACCTTCTTTGGCCTTCTGCATATAAAGTATCAAAGGCAAGTGAAGACTTTCCTGAGCCAGAAAGTCCTGTAATTACAACAAGTTTATCTCTTGGTATTTCAAGATTTATATTTTTTAAGTTATGTTCTTTTGCTCCCTTAATAATTATTTTATCGTTCATTTTTGCCCCCATAAATTTATCTTTAGATATTATAACATATTTTTTATTATTTGAAAAGATAGTAATAAATAGATGCCTTGAACAGTTTTTCTTTTTTCAACTAGACCGAAACTTAAACACTTCTCTGTATTAGAATAAAATTTTAAAAAAATTGTAAAGACTTCTTTTCTATCTTTTCTATTTCAATATAGTTATTTCGTAATTTCCCCTGTATTAATACCTGCTCTCCCTGTCGTACTTTTCTATATATCCAATCTGCCATTTCATTATATCCATGTAAATTTATAACTTGTTTATCTTCTAACCTTAATTGTACTTTAACAACTGATATATGTTTCTCTCCTAATCTTTTCTTATTTATATCAAATACAAATTTTAAATCTATTTTATTTACTATTTTTCCACTTAAAAAGCATATATTTATCATTTCTTTTTCCTTATTTCTCCACGTGTATTATATTACATTCGTAAAATTTATATATTCTATTTTAATTTGAATTAAAATCTACTAATATAAATCTTACTGATACATTTTTACCTTAAAAGTAATAATCTTATTACTTTATTTGGAAGGAATAAATTTCTTTAATACTAATACTTTATCTCTGAATATATTCCTTAAAATATACTATCTGGATTATGTTGTATATATTTGCGTAATGTATATATCCTATATGTCCTGCCAAATATTGCTTTGCTTCTTCTTTTGTTCTAACTATTATTATACTATCATCTAGATAACGAAAATAATATTTTATTTTTAATTTATG
>CANQXL010000022.1 GCA_947627705.1 uncultured Clostridia bacterium | reverse complement strand
ATAGATTGTAAGCTAGCACCAACATATGACTTTTGGAAGCTGTGTCTTCTTACTATTGAATCAGTGGTTGCATTAGTGGCTAGGGCGTAAGAGAAATACCCGTGTAAAACGAAAGTTTTTGCAGATTCTCTGCAAAAACTTTCGAAAAATAGGCTTAAAATTTCGCACCGGGCGGTTTACATAACAATAAATTTGCCTAAATATGAAAGAAAAATTTACTTTTGGAATAAATTATTAATCTAAAAGAAAATGCCTGTAAACTAACAAAAGCTAGGAAATTTTAGAAAACTATTGACTTTTGTTAATAAAAAATAGTATAATGAATATAATAAAATAGATACTTTAAATGTATCTTGTCCAAATCAAATGTTAACCGCAACCTTGTTTTGCGGGGTATAAATGCACAAGTGAGCAAATGTTACTCGGAGCCCTACCTCCGACAAATAAATGCGTAGGTGGACAAATGTTAATAAAAATCTACCTTTTCGGAGGTAGATTTTTTGTTAGAAATGAGGTAAAAATGAAAGTAGAAAACGGAAAATTTTATTTTATAAAAGATGAATTTTTTGATATATTCAAAGGTTATAAATTAATGGAAAACAAAGAAAATGGTAATAAAAGACCATGTTATTTTTGCTTTAATGATCCAGAAAATGAAAAAATAATATGGTTTGTACCTATATCTAGTAAAGTAGATAAGTATAAAACTATATATGAAAGTAAAAAGAAAACTAGAAAAAAGGTTTATAACTTTGTTTTTGGAAAAGTATTAGGAAAAGAAAAAGCTTTTTTAATACAAAATATTTTTCCAACAACTGAAGAATACATAGAAAGTAAATACCAAAATAAAAAACAAGATGTGGAAATAGCAGAAACTTTAAAAAATGAAATAATAGAAACTTCTATGAATGTTATAAAACTAGCAAAGAAAGGGATTAATATTCCATTCTATGATATAATTGAAATGAAAAACATATTGTCAAAAGGTGAGATTACATAAGGAAATTGGACATAACAATAAATTTGCCTAAATATATTGAAAAAATTTTATAGTTGTGATATATATTATGTAGCAACATTATAATTTTTAAGAAAGTATGAATTATGAAGAATATAAAAGACTATAATATTAATGAGTTGAAGAAAGAATTAGAAGTACTTGGAGAAAAACCATATAGAGCAGAGCAAATATTTAAGTGGCTTTACCAAGTTAATGTATCAAGTTTTGATGAAATGACTGATTTATCTAAAGATTTAAGAGAAAAATTAAAAAAGGAATATTCTCTTAATAACTTTAATATTTTAGAAAAACAGGTTTCTAAAGATGGTACAATTAAATATTTATTTGATATATTAGATGGTAATGCAATTGAGACTGTACTTATGGAGTACAAGCATGGAAGAACTATATGTGTTTCTTCACAAGTGGGATGTAGAATGGGATGCAAATTTTGTGCATCAACTGGAATTGCTTTTATTAGAAATTTAACTTCGCGGAGAGATTGTTGAACAGATTTTAGCAGTTGAAAGGGATTTACAAATTAAAATATCAAATATTGTGTTCATGGGAATTGGCGAACCACTTGATAATTTTGATAATGTTATGAATGCACTTGATATAATTAATTATCCTAAAGGACTTGGAATTGGCGCAAGACATATAAGTATTTCAACTTGTGGTATTGTTCCAAAGATTTATGAGCTTGCAGATAGAGATATGCAAAGCACACTTTCTATATCTCTTCATGAAGCGAATAATGAGAAGAGAAGTTTAATGATGCCAATAAATAATAAGTACAGTATAGATGAACTTATGAAGGCTTGCAGGTATTACATTGAAAAAACTAATAAAAGGATTTCGTTTGAATATGCTTTGGCTAAGGAGAATAATGACAATAAAGAGGCAGCAGATGAACTTATACATTTGTTAAAGGGAATGCTTTGCCATGTAAATTTAATACCGATTAATAAAATTGAAAATGGAAAATTTGTCAAAAGTACAACAGATAATATAATTAAATTTAGAGATTATTTAAATAAAAATGGAATTACAGCAACGATTAGGAGAGAACTCGGATCTGATATAGATGCAGCATGTGGGCAACTAAGGAGAAAAAGAGGTGAAAAGTAGAAATGATAGTTCTGGCAAATTCAGATAAAGGAAATGTTAGAGAGCAAAATGAAGATTATTATTATATTTCTGAAGGAGATAATAATGATGAGTTTCAGCTGTATATGCTAGCAGATGGAATGGGGCGGATATAACGGCGGAGAGATAGCAAGTAAACTGGCGATTGAAGCGGCAAGAAGATATATTGATTCGCATTTTTCAAGTATTGAACATACTCATGAAAATATATTAGAGCTTATAAGGTCTGCGATGGAGTATGCAAATAATGTAGTTTTTGAAAGAGCAAATAATTTAGAAGAACTTAAAGGAATGGGTACTACTTTGGAGATTTGTCTAATATATAATAATAAGGCATATATTGGACATATTGGAGATAGCAGAATATACAGAATACGTGGTAAGATAATAAGAAAACTTACTACTGACCACAGCTATGTTGAGACATTAGTTAAAGGTGGTACAATTACAAAGGAAGAAGCTAAACACCACCCAAAGAAAAATATGCTAATGAAGGCGCTTCGGATGTGCAGAAATTGTTGAACCGGATGTGTTTTTTAAGAAGTTTGAGCCTGAAGATATAATTGTTATGACATCTGATGGACTTACAAATATGGTAGAAGAAACAGACATTTATCAAACTATTACAGATAATTTTGAGATAAGTGATAGACTGCTTATAGATATGGCGAATAATGCTGGAGGATTAGATAACATAACAGTTGTTATAATTAAAAACTAGGGGAGTGAAATGGTATGAACTTAGAAGGTAGATTATTAGGAAATAGATATGAAATATTAGAAAGAATAGGTAATCGGTGGAATGGCATCTGTGTATAAAGCAAGATGTCATGTACTTAATAGGTATGTTGCAGTTAAGATATTAAAGGACGAGTTTACAACTGATGAAGAATTTGTAAAAAGATTTAATACAGAAGCACAGGCTGTTGCAAGTCTAACTCATCCTAATATCGTATCTGTATATGATGTAGGACATGAAGGTGATTTGTATTATATTGTAATGGAACTTATACAAGGAAAAACTTTGAAAGAGATAATTGTTTCTGATGGAGCCTTGAATTGGAAGTGGAGTATAAACATTGCAATACAAATTGCATCAGCACTAGAAACAGCACATAAAAATAATATAATCCATAGAGATATTAAACCGCATAATATAATAATTACAGAAGACGGAATTGCAAAGGTAACAGATTTTGGAATTGCAAAGTCTGTATCAAATTCTACTATAACAGCATTTGGTACAACGCTTGGCTCCGTTCATTATTTCTCACCAGAGCATGCAAGAGGTGGATTTACTGATGCAAAATCAGATTTGTATTCACTTGGAGTTGTTTTGTATGAAATGCTAACTGGAAAAGTTCCATTTGATGCAGATACACCAGTTTCGGTTGCATTAAAACATATGCAAGAAACTCCAAAAGAGCCGATCTTGATTAATCCATCAATACCTATGGCAGTAAATAAAATTATTATGAAGGCAATGAAAAAGGATCCAGCTTTAAGATATCAATCTGCAACTGAAATGTTAAAGGATTTAACACTTGCTTTAAAAAATCCAGATGGAAATTTTGTTGCAGTATCTGCTGTTGATAGAGATTTCCCAACACAAGTTGTTCCTACAATTGAAAGAAAAAATATAGAAGAAAAAATAAAAGAACAGGATGAAGAAAGAAGTTCAAAGAAAAAGAAGAAAAATTTCTTTATGAAACATAGAGTTCTTACAATGATTCTTGTGTTTGTTCTTTTGTTTGGACTTGGCCTTGGTGGAACTTCTTTAGTATTTAATTTGACAAGAAATAAAGATGTTCAGGTTCCAAATTTAGTTGGACTTACAGAAGAAGAAGTTAAACAAAAATTAGATGGAACAAAATTAGAATATAAAATAGTTGAAGAAAAATACGATGTAGAAGTTGAGAGTGGAAAGGTTATTTCACAAAATCCAGAGTACAAAGCGGATTACATGATTAAAGAAAATAAGGTTATCGAGATTGTTATAAGTTTAGGACAAAAAATTGTAAAAGTTCCTAAAGTTGTAGGAAAAACCATTGAAGATGCAAGAGAAGCTTTAGCAACAAATGAACTTGAAATAGAAGAGACAGAAGAATATAGCGAAGAGATAGAAAAAGGATATGTTATTGAACAGGACGTAAAAGAAGATACAGAAGTTCCAGCAGGAACAGCTATCAAAGTAAAAGTAAGTAAGGGAATAGAAGAAACAGTAGTACCTAACGTTATTGGCAAACCAACAGAAGATGCTGTTAAAGAATTAAAGGATGCAGGATTTGTAATTACTGCAACTCTTACTGAAGAAGATACAACAAAACAAGATGGAACAGTTTTAAAACAAAGCTTAAATCCAGGTGACACTGTTAAAAAAGGCGCAAGTATTACAATTACTGTAAATCAAATTCAGAAGATAACAAGTGCAACAGCAATTATTAATTTGAAATCTGTTTTGAATTATACAGAAAGCCAAAATACTAATTCAAATTCAGTAGGAAATTCAGTACAAAATGAAGTTACTCAAACTACTGGACCTAAGAATGTAAAGGTAAGATTAGTTGTTGGAAATGACACAGTTTATGAAAAATCTCATAAAGAAAATGAAACAAATATAAAAGTTGATTTCTCAGGAATTGGAACAGTACAAGTAAAATTATATGTAGATGATATTTTAAAAGGAACCAGACAACCGAACTTAAATGAAGTTAATACTGTAACTTTTGAATAAGATAAGTTTTAACTTTATTATCTAAAAAAAATTAATAAATGCACTTTCAAATATTAGAGATATCTAATATTTGAAGGTGCTTTAATGCGGAAAATTAATTACAAGTACAAGGAAGGATGTAGAATGAGAAAAATTACAGATTTTATTGTTAGCAAAAGATATTTTATTTTGGCTATATTTATATTGTTAGCTATAGCAGGTGCGGTTGTATCTAACAATGTAAATATAAATAACGATATGAGTAAATATTTGCCAAGTACATCAGAAACAAGAATTGGAATGGACATAATGGATAAAGAATTTAAGAATGTTGACGATTCCAGTTCTTTCAATATAATGTTTAAAGGATTAAATTCAGAAGAGAAGATAAAAATAAAAAATGAATTACAAGAAGTGGAAAATGTATCTTCTGTAGATTATGATGATACAGAAAATTATAATAAAGATGATTATACTTTATACACAATAAATGTAGATGATACAAAAGATTCAGAAGTTGCAGCTAATGTTTATAACAATATTTTGGAAAAGTATAAAGATTACGAGATTGCAACAAATGGAGAGATTAGTAATAGCAACATAGAAGTTCTTCCTTTATGGATTATTGTTGTTGCAATTGCAGGCGTATTTTTGATATTAGTTTTTATGTGTGAATCATACATAGAGCCAATACTTTTTCTATTTTCTATATTAATTGCAATTTTGTTAAACAATGGAACGAATATAATATTTGATAGTGTATCTATGATAACTAGCTCTATTTCAGCTATTTTGCAACTAGCTTTATCTATGGATTATTCAATTATGCTTATGGATAGATTTAGACAAGAGAAGGAAGTTGAAGAAGATAAAGTAAAAGCAATGAAAAATGCTTTGTATCATGCTTTTAAGGCTATATCAAGTAGCTCTGTTACAACAATCGTTGGGCTTGTGACATTGGTATTTATGAGCTTTACAATTGGTAGGGATTTAGGATTAGTTTTAGCTAAAGGTGTTTTGTTCAGTTTAATAAGCATTTTCTGTGTTTTACCAGGACTTATATTAATTTTTGATAAATTGATTACTAAGACAAAAAAGAAAAGTCCAAATATTAAGTTAAATAAAGTGGGTAGTATAAGCCACAAATCAAGATATGCTTTAGCAATATTATTTGCTCTTATATTTGTTACTAGTTTTTTATTAAAGGGAAACCTAGATATTTCGTATACTGCATCTGAGTTAGACGAAGTTTCTAAGGTATTTGAAAAGAATAATCAAATTGCAGTTATTTATAAAAATTCTGAAGAAGAAAATGTAAGTAAATATCTTAAAAACATTGAACAAGAAGGAAAGGTAGAAGAAGTATTAGGATATGGTAATACCATAAATGAAAAAGTAAAATCAGAAGAATTATTAAATAAGATTGAAGATTTAGGTGCAAGCGTTGATATAGAAGATTATTTGTTAAAAATTATTTATTATAAATATTATAATCCAGAAGAAAGTAATAATATGACATTTGACGAAATGGTAAAGTTTATACAAAATGATGTATATAACAATCCTAAGATGGAAAAGGAATTAGATGGCAATATAAAAAGTGAGATCAACAGATTATCTAACTTTACTGATAAGACTTTAATAAATAAATCAAGAACAATATCAGATATTTCAAATGTTCTAAAAATACAAAAGGGCGATATAGAAGATGTTTTAGTATATTATAATTCAAAGAATAATAATTTACAGCTAACGCTTAATGATTTTATAAAATTTATTAATACGCAGGTAATAACAGACAACAAATATGGTAAAAATATTGACCAAAAGACAAGAGATAGCTTGAATAAATTAAGTAAATTTACTGATAAAAATGCTATAAACAGTAACCTTACCTATAAGGATATGGCAAGTCTTTTAGGAATATCAGAAGAAGAGTGCAGTAGCTTATATACATATTATATTTCAGTAAATGAAATGAAAACAGAACTAACACTTTCACAATTTGCAAGCTTTATTACAAAGGATGTATTAACTAATAAGGAATACATAGGTATGTTTGACGAAAGTACAGTATCTAGTGTCAAAATGTTATCAACGTTTAGTAATACAAATATAATAAATAAATCTATGACAGCGGAAGAATTATCAAAATTATTTGGAATGGATGAAAAGGTTATAACTCAATTATCATATTTGAAGTACATGAGCATGGGAGAAACAAATCCAGAAACTTTGCAAAGTACACCATATGAATTTGTAAATTTGATTTTAAGTTATAAAGATAATGAACAAATAAAAAATAGTATAAGTGAGACAGAGCTAAATAATTTGAATCTTCTAAAAGCAATAATGGATAGTTCATTAAGTAATAAAACTTATACATATAAAGAGATTGCGGAGTTTATAAATTCCGATGTAAATAATATTAAAAATTTATATGTGTTATATACATCAAAATACATAGTTACAAAATTGTCTCCTATTGAATTTGTCAATTTTATATTGAATCATAAAGAAGATGAAATGTTAAAAAATAGCATAAATACAAATATAATCAGTAGTTTGAATTTGCTTAAAATAGTTATGACGAGTACAGTTAATAATACTAAGTATTCAAGTGATAAAATGAGCTCGCTTTTAGGAATTGATAAATCACAATTATCTTTATTGTACGGATTGTATGTATCAAGGAATGTTAATACAAATCAAAAAATGTCATTAAAAACTTTGGTTAATTTTGTAATAAATGATGTAATGAAAAATGAGCAGTTTTCTGGTAATTTTGACAAAGCATCTAGATCAAGATTAAATACAATTCAGTCTATTATGGAGGCAAGTGAAAATAATACAAAATATACTAAAGACGAAATGATAGGAATTTTAAATAATTTATCAAATGAATTAGATGGAAATACAATTGAACTTTTATATCTATATTATGGTAGCGCAAAGGAATATGATGAAGAATGGAGATTGACTGTAGAAGAATTTGTAAATTATTTAAATGATAATATTTTAAATGATGCAAGGTTTGAAAACTTTATAGATAATACAATGAGAGAAAAGATAAAAGATAGCAAGAAAAATATTGACGATGCAAAGGAATTACTTGTTGGAGATAATTATTCAAGAATTGTTATAAATACAAAATTAGATTTAGAGTCTGAAGAAACATTTAGTTTTATTCAAAAAACGGAAGATTTATTAAAGGAGAGCACAAAGGAATTTTACATTATAGGAGATTCACCAATGGCATATGAAATGAGTAAAACTTTTGGTGACGAATTTAATAATATTTCTATATTAACAATGATTGCAATATTTATAGTTGTTGTTATTACGTTTAAGTCTGTAATTGCACCAATTATACTTGTTGAAGTAATTCAAACTGCAGTGTATATGATAATGGGAATTTTGTCAGTATCTGGCGGATCTGTTTATTACTTAGCACTTTTGATTGTTCAAAGCATACTAATGGGTTCAACAATTGATTACGCAATTCTTTATACAACGTATTATTTAGAATGTAGAGAAACAATGAATAGGAAGGAATCAATAATACATGCATATAATGAATCTATAAATACAATATTAACATCTGCAACAATATTGATATTAGTTACATTTATTGTTGGAATGTTTGCAACAGAGATAACATCAAAAATATGCATTACATTGTCTCAAGGTACATTGTGTGCGGAAATTTTAATACTTGTATTTTTACCTGCATTACTTGCAACATTTGACAGATTTATAGTAAAAAAATCTAAATAAATATTTTACAATTATTTGCTTATTTGATATAATTATAAAAAAATAAATTATATGTTCTAAAAAAGGAGAAATGATATGGAAAGTGTTAAAAAATTTTTTACAAAAACAGGATGGATTTCAATTCTAGAATCTGTTATTTTTGCTATACTTGGAGCAATAATAATCTGGAAGAGAGAAGAAACAATAAAAACAATTTCATATGTTTTGGGAACAATTTTTATTGTTGTTGGTATTTTTAAGCTAATAAATTATTTTTCAACAAAAGGCAAATATGATTTATATAATTATGATTTAGTTTATGGACTTTTAGCTTGTATATTAGGAGTAGTTACAATAATTTATAGTAGTACAATAGGTACTATATTTAGAATAATGATAGGAATTTGGATTATATACAGCTCATTTATTAGAATTAGCTTGTCTGTAAAGTTAAAAGCATTAGAATTAAATATATGGATTTATAGTTTGATTTTAGCATTTATAATGTTTTTCTTGCGGATTATATGTAACATTTAATTCAGGTGCTGTCATTGTTACAATTGGAGCTTTGATAGTATTATATTCAGTTATAGATATAATAGAAGATTTAATATTTATTAAAAATGTAAAAGAAACATTATAATTGTTTAATTTATGAAGATAAATTGAAGTAGTAAATGCAATTTATAATAAGAAAAGTAAGTGACTTTACAATCACTTACTTTTTTGGTATACTTAACTAAGTGAGGGGAGAAATGAACATAAGAGAGATGGAAGAAATAAAAGAGAAAAAAGTTTTGATTTTATCATGTGGGACAGGTGGCGGACATAATACAGCGGCAAAGGCAATACAAGAAGAACTTATTTCAAGGAATATTAAAACAGATTTTATAGAGTATTTAGAAATTATTGATCCTAAATTAAAGGACGAAATTAATAATTTGTATATAAAATCTACACATAAAAATGGAAAAGTATTTAAAAAAGTTTATGGTTTGGGCAAAATTTATGAAAAGACTAAACTAAAATCACCAGTGTATTTTCTTAACAGTTTAAACAAAGAAAAGTTATATGATTATATAATTAATAATAAATATGACTTTGTTGTAACTACGCATTTGTTTGCAGCACAAGCATTGACAGCAATTAAGAAGGAGCACCATATTCATTTTATGCAAGTTGCAACAGACTATGTAAGCATTCCTTTTTGGGAAGAAACTAATCCAGATTATTTTGTTATTCCAAGTAAAGAGTTGGAAGCGGATTTTATAGAAAAGGGTATGAAAAAGCAAAAATTAGTAGCACTTGGGATACCTGTAAGAAAACAATTTAGAGATAAATATGACAAAAACGAAGCAAAAAAGAGCTTAAACTTAGATGTTAATAAAAAATATGTGTTGATTTTAAATGGAAGTATGGGCTTTGGTAACGTAAAAGAGATAACTAAGAAATTATTAAAAAATATTGAAGATGTTAATTTTATCATATCTTGTGGAAATAATAATAAGCTATTTGATGTGTTGAATGAAGAATATAAAAATAATAAAAGAGTTATAGTTCTTTCATATACAAATGAACTAGGCAAATATGTTGCAAGCTCAGATGTTATACTTAGTAAGCCAGGTGGATTGACAACTACAGAAATTGCAAACATGGGAAGACCATTAGTTCATATGATGCCTATACCAGGATGTGAAAATTATAATGCAGATTTTTTTGCAAAAAGGCAAATGTCAATAAAGTGTGATAATATAAAGCAGGTAGTAAGTAGCACAAAGGAATTATTGGAGAATCAGGAGTTACAAGAGAAAATGATTGAAAATCAAAGAAAGTATATAATTCAAGATACCTGTGAAAAAATTGCTGATATTGTTATGAAGGAGTTAAATAAGAGGTAGTTTATAAAATGGAGAAATATTTCGTAGAAGATATAGAACAAGTGCAAAATGAGAACGAAGATGTAATTCATATATATGAACCATTAGAATTTGATATAGACGAAAATTATCAATATATTAATAATGATAAATTGTTTTTGTTTATTTCTAATTTGATATATTATGGAGTAGCTTTTCCAGTTTTAACAGTTTTGAATAAGATTATATATGATTTAAAGATAGAAGGAAAAGAATATATTAAAAACCTAAAAACAGGAGCAATAAGCGTATCAAATCATGTGCTAATTTTAGATTGCACAATGGTAGGATTATCATTTGGAATCAAAAAATTGTATTTTACAACAAGGGAAGGGAGCTTTAAAATCCCATTTGTAAGAAAATTAATAAAATTACTAAGAGCGGTGCCTATTCCTACTGATATAAAGAATAAAAAGTTCTTTACAAAAGAACTAGATAATGCAATACAAGAAGGAAAAATAATACATTTTTATCCAGAAAAAGCTTTGTGGCCATATTATGATAAAATAAGAAATTTTCAAAATGGTGCATTTGCTTTTGCAATAAGAAACAATGTTCCAGTTATTCCTATGGTGATTACTTTTAGAGAGCCAAAGGGAATACGAAAGTTATTTAAAAGGAAAAAGGATGTAACATTAAAAATATTAGAACCTATAAAATACAAAAGTAAAAATAGTGAGAATGAAGCTGAAAATTGCATAGATAGTGAAAATACTAAAAATGATGTAACTAAAAATTATGTACATATTGAAAATGAAAACCAAGAAGATAATGAAAGTAGCAAGAATGAAATTGAAAAATTCAAAAATCAGGTACACAGAGTGATGCAAGCTTATGCAGAACAAGCATATAACATAAACGTACAAAATAATAACGAACAAAATAATAAAATATAAAATATAAAATAATAAAGTACAAAATAATAAAGTGAAAGTGGATGCAAAAATGAATTAAGTCCATAGGTACAAAATTAAAAATTAAGCCCAATTGTTAAGAAATTTAACAAGAAGGGCTTAATTCTTTATTTCTAAATATTTTTTAATTAAACTACTAAATTCCAAATGCCATTTGTAATTAAACAAATTATAATTCCACAAAGAGTAGGTAATAAGAAGGATACAAGTGTCCATTTTGCACTTTTTGTTTCTTTATATATCGTAATTAATGTTGTGCTACAAGGGAAATGTAAAAGTGTGAATAGCATAACATTAAGACCTGTTATAAAAGTCCAACCATTTGCAGTCAAAATTTCAGATATTGCCATTGTATCATTTAGGTCAATGAGCGAACTCGCAGACATATAGCACATTAGGATTATAGGAAGAACAATTTCATTTGCAGGAATACCTAAAATGAAGGCTGTAAGAATATATCCATCAAGTCCCATAAGTCTTGCAAAAGGATCTAAAAAGTTTGCAATATATGATAAAATGCTTAGTCCACCAAAAGAAATATTTGCAAATAACCATATAACAATACCAATAGGAGCTGCAACAGAAACGGCTCTAGCTAAAACAAAAAGTGTTCTATCAAGAAGAGATCTAACAAGGATTTTGCCAATTTGTGGTTTCCTATAAGGGGGAAGCTCCAATATAAATGAAGAAGGAACGCCTTTGAGTAGTGTGTTTGAAAGTAGTTTTGAGATTGCAAGAGTTAGCATTATTCCAAGTAGAATTACAAGAACTACAGCAAGGGTTGAAACAATAGACGATAAAAATCCTGTAAAGTAACAACCAATAAAAATCGTTGCAGTCATAATTAAAAATGGAAATCTTCCATTACAAGGAACAAATGCATTTGTAACAATAGAAAGGATTCGCTCTCGTTTAGAATCTATGATTCTAGTTCCAATTACTCCAGCAGCATTACAACCAAATCCCATGCACATGGAAGTGACAATATGGTAGATTTTTAGAATTTTAAGTAATTTTATAGTTAATGATATAGACATTTTTATGTATTTTGTGATATTATTTTAATTAGGAAATAGCAAACAGATTATGAAAGGAAGGTAAAAAAATATGTGTACAGCAATAACTTATTATACCAAGGATCATTATTTTGGAAGAAATTTAGATTTAGAGTTTTCATATAACGAAACTGTTACAATAACTCCACGTAATTATCCTTTTAAATTTAGAGAAGTAAATGATATTAACAAACATTATGCAATTATTGGAATGTCATATGTTGCAAATAATTATCCACTTTATTATGATGCTATAAACGAAAAAGGATTAGGAATGGCTGGATTAAACTTTCCGGGAAATGCTGATTACAAACCTGTAGAAGAAGGAAAGAATAATGTAGCGCCTTTTGAATTTATACCATATATTTTGTCACAATGTTCTACTGTTAAAGAAGCTAAAAAAGTATTAGAAAATATAAATATTGTAAAAATTGATTTTAGTAGTGAACTTCCACTATCTCCATTACATTGGATAATTGCGGATAAGGAAGAGGCAATAACTGTTGAAAGTGTTAAAGAAGGATTAAAGATATATGATAATCCAGTTGGCGTCCTTACTAATAATCCAACATTTGATATTCACTTATTTAATCTAAATAATTATATGAGCTTATCAACTGAACCACCAGTAAATAATTTTTCTAAGGAATTAAATTTAGAAACTTACAGCCGTGGAATGGGAGCAATTGGAATGCCTGGAGATTTATCGTCTGCTTCTAGATTTGTAAAAGCAACATTTACTAAAATGAATTCAAAATCTGGAGATTCAGAATCAGAAAGTATAAGCCAATTCTTTCATATCTTAGAATCAGTATATCAACAAAGAGGCTGTGTTCACATGGGAGAAGGAAAATATGAGATAACTATTTATAGTTCTTGTTGCAATATGGACAAGGGAATATATTATTATACAACATATGAAAACAGTCAAATTACTGGAGTAGATATGTATAAGGAAGATTTAGATAAAAGTGAATTGGTAAGCTATAATTTGATTAATGGACAACAAATATTTATGCAAAATTAGTATAAAAATTTTTTTTGGTAATAGCAAAGAGTTTTTTGTAATAGATATATAAAGGTGATTTATATGACTAGGTATGAAAAGCTTAAAATAGAAAAAATAGTAAACAATGCATTGTATCGAGAAAATGTAATTGATAAAAGAATATATGATAAAATGGAAAAGAAACTTGAAAAATTACTATTTGAAGAGAGTAACAAAAATGACCTTATATGAAATGAGAAACTATTTTGCAAGTCGGAAAAACGATATTTGATTTAAAGCTATTTGTTACATATTATGCAAGAGTTTCTAGTGAAAAAGAAGAACAAATTAATTCTTTGGAAAACCAGATAAATTTTTTTGAAGATTATATAAAGAAAAATCCAAATTGGACTTTTGTTCCAGGATATGTGGATGAAGGGATAACTCGGAACAACATCATTGAAAAGAGAAAACTTTATGAAAATGATAGAAGACCGGAAAATCCCAAAAATTTGACTTAATCGTTACGAAGGAAGTATCTAGATTTTCTCGTGATACAATAGATAGCTTGTTTTATACAAGAAAATTGTTAGAGTATGATGTTTGTGTATACTTCTTATCAGATAATATTGTTACTGCATCAAATGATCGGAGAACTAAGGTTAACTATAATGTCTAGTATGGCACAAGACGAAGTACGTAAAATTTCAGAAAGAACAAAATTTGGCTTTAAAAGAGCAATTGAGAAGGGAACAGTTTTAGGGACAGGTAACATATGGGGGTACAATAAGGATAATGGAAAGCTTGTAATAGACAGAGAAGAAGCAAAGTTAGTTAAAGAGATTTTTGAAATATATGCAAATGATAGAAGGATTGGATTGAAGAAGCTATCTGCTGTATTACAAGAGAAAGGTTACTATAATAGGAAGCGGAAATCCTATCCATCAGAATACGCTAAAAAGGATTATACAAAATCCCAAATACAAGGGATATTACACAGGTGGACTTTCAACTGTAATAGATTACAGGAGTAAAAAAAGAAACTTTAATGAACAGCATAAATGGAAAGTTTTTAAGGACTACGATAAAGTACCACCAATAGTATCAGAAGAATTATGGGAGAAGGCGAATCAAAAATTATTAAGTAGAAGTAAGAAAGCTAAAATGTATCAGAAACATCAAATGAAATATCCTTTATCTGGTAAGTTATATTGCGAAAAACACAAGTGCTATTATGTTAGAAGAATAAGGCATTATAAAAATAAAAAAGATGTAATATTTTGGTATTGCTCAAGTTTTCATAAGACCGGGAAAAAGGATTGTGTGCTTGCTTGTTTAAAAGAAGAAGACTTGTATGAAGCTTTATTTTCTGCATTTAAAGGTTATGAGATATACAAGGAAGAAATTTGCAAAGAATTACTTTTTCTTTATCAAGAATGTTTAAATGAAGAAGATGGCTTTGAAGAAAAAGTGTTACTTATGAATGAATTAAAATCACTTGAAATGAAAAAAGACAAACTAATAGATTTAGCTTTAGATGGAGCTATAAGCAAAGAAAATTTAGAACATAGGAAATTAATCATAGAAAAACAAATTGAAGGAATAAGGACAAAATTAGAAGAATTAGAAGATAAAAAAAGTACTGCAGAAAAGTCAAAGATAAATTACAAAGTTTTAAAAGAACATATTTTGAAACAGCTTGTTATTACGAAAGAAAACTTAGAAAATTATATAGAAGAATTATTGGATAAAATAATTGTAGTTGAATAATAATAAAGGATTATGAATATGGAAGAAAAGAAAAGATTTAGTATAAACGGAATAAGTATTTATAGGATATTTGGTTATTTTATTATTTATAGTGTGCTAGGTTATATATTAGAAACAACATTTGCACTGGTTGTATATTCAAAATTGGAAAGTAGACAAGGGTTCTTATATGGCCCATTATGCCCAATATATGGAGTAGGAGCAACAGCTCTTATAGTAACACTACAAAAATTTAAAAAGAATGGAAACAACTTATTTATTGGTGGATTTATTGTAGGTTCTATTGTAGAGTATGTAATTAGTCTAATAGGAGAAATCATATTTAATGTTAGATGGTGGGATTATTCAGATAGATTTCTAAACATAAATGGAAGGATATGTTTATTGTATTCGATTTATTGGGGAATTATATCGGTTTTCTTTATGAAAAAAATTAATACTAGGGTAGACAAATTTATAGAATGGTTAAAATCAAAAATAAGTGTAAAAAGGTTGAAAATTTTGACTGTAGCTATTATAATTATAATGTTAATAGATTTTATACTTAGTGGATTTGTTACACATTTATTTTTATCAAGAACAGTTGTTGAAAATGATTTACAGGTAAAAAATAGGCAAATATATGAAGGAGCTTATAATAACATTTATAAAAATAAATATGTAGAAAAATTAATGACAAATGTATGGAATGAACATTTTATAGTTAAAATATATCCTAACTTGAAGCTAAAGTTAACGAACGGATCTGATGTGTGGGTTCAGGATTATTATAAATATGTATTACCGTATTTTTACAAATTTGAACATAATAAATAAAGGAGATAAAAGGCTATGTTAAATGCAATAAAAAGGGCTTTAATAGTTGCAGTAGGAGTTATTTTACAATTTGGATTTGCAATTGTAATAAGATTGTTTTTTTATAAATATCTAGGAATTATCACATTATTTTATAATATAGTAAGTATTCTTATTGTTCTTGGTATATTAAAAGATAGTACAAGACTTTCTAATGATTTGCCATGGATAATACTCATTTTAATATTTCCAATATTTGGAACAATCTTATTAATTACTTTAGGTAGAAATTATTCTAAAAATAAATTATTAAAAAACATTTTTGAATATGAAAAAACATACAGTAAATATCTAGTTCAAGATAAAAAAGTGAAAGAAGAAATAGATAATAAAAATATAGATAATATTAAATATTTAATGAATAGAACAAATTACTGTGTAAGCACTAATAATGAAGTGACTTATTATAATTTCGGAGAAAAGTTTTATCCTGAGTTATTAAACGAATTAAAAAAGGCTGAAAAGTTTATATTCATGGAATATTTTATTATCAATGAAGGAACTATGTGGAATGGCATTTTAGAGATACTAAAAGAAAAAGCAAGTAAGGGTGTAGATATCAGAATATTATATGACGACATGGGAAGTATCGCAATGCTTTCAACAAATTATTCGGAAGTGCTTGCAAAATATGGAATAAAATGTATTCCATTTAATAAGTTGAGCCCATTTAGAGGCATATTTATGAATAATAGAGATCATAGAAAAATGACAATTATAGACGGAAAAGTTGCATTTTCTGGTGGGGTTAATTTAAGCGATGAATATATAAATGTTAATAGTAAATTAGGTATATGGAAAGATAACGCAATTAAAATTGTTGGTGATGCAATTTGGAATTTAACTGTTATGTTTTTAACTTTATGGAATGC
>CANQXL010000021.1 GCA_947627705.1 uncultured Clostridia bacterium | reverse complement strand
GGCCTGTTGGTCAAGCGGTTAAGACACCGCCCTTTCACGGCGGAGACATGGGTTCGATTCCCGTACAGGTCACCAAATACATTTGCCACTTTAGCTCAGTTGGTAGAGCAACGCACTTGTAATGCGTAGGTCATCCGTTCGAATCGGATAAGTGGCTCCATAAAGGTCAGTGGTCTTGAAACAGTTCTTGATTGCTGGCTTTATTCATTAATAATCATATTTATATTTTTTTGAATTACACTTTAATAGTATAATTAAAAGTATCTTTGGGAATTCTCCTTATAAAAATCAAAATTAAATAAATGAAATTTCTTGTATATTGACAAAAAACTTATTTTAGTATATACTATGTATATACAATAAAAAAGGAGTTGAAAAATATGACAACAACAATTCAAAAATGGGGTAATAGTCAGGGGATTAGAATTCCAAAAGCGTTATTAGACACAGTAAAATGGTCAGAGAATGAACAAATAAATATTGAAGTAGATAATGGAAAGTTAGTTATGGAAAAAGTAAAAGGTAAAAGAAAAAATATAAAAGAATTATTTGCAGATTATAAAGGAGAATATGAAAAAATAGAAGTTGATTGGGGAGAACCAGAAGGAGAAGAAATATGGTAAAACAAGGAACAATTATAAAGATAAATTTTAATCCGCAAACAGGACATGAACAAGCGGGATATAGACCAGCAGTTGTAATAAGTAATGATATATTCAATGAAAAAACTAAATTGTCAATTGTTTGTCCTATTACAAATACAAATAACCATTTTCCTTTGCACATTCCTTTAGATGGAAGAACAAAAACAACAGGAGTAGTTTTGTGTGAACACATAAAGGCTTTGGATTTAAATAGCAGAACATATCATATAGTAGAAGAATTACCAAAAGAAATATTAGATAAAGTTATAGATGTTGTATATTCTGAAATAGAACAAATATAAATTATTGTAAAATAAGGAAGGAAAAGCGAATATTTTGAAAGGGGGCAAAATAATGCAAGAAATAGCAATAATTACAGGTGCGTCAAAAGGAATAGGTAGAGCATGTGCAAAATTATTTACAAGAAATGGAATAAAGGTAATTGCAAATTATAACAAGTCGGAAAAAGAAGCAAAGGAACTAAAAGAAGAACTACAAAAAGAAAATATCGAAATTGACATATTTAAAGCAGACATAAGTAAAAGAGAAGAAGCAAAAAGTTTAGTTGAATATGTACTAGAAAAATATAAAAAAATAGATATACTCGTAAATAATGCAGGTATTGCACGAGAAAAGTTATTTACGGACTTAACAGACGAAGATATAGAAGAAATGATAAATGTAAACTTAAAATCTGTAATGTGTATAACAAGAGATGTCATAAAAAATATGGTATCTAATCAATCAGGTTGCATTATAAATATGTCTTCAGTATGGGGAATTACAGGCGGATCTATGGAAGTAGATTATTCAGTAGCAAAAGCTGGCATAATTGGACTTACAAAAGCTCTTGCCAAAGAAATGCGGATTATCGAATATAAGAGTAAATGCAATAGCACCAGGCTTTATAGATACAGATATGAATAAACACTTATCTCAAAATGAGATAGAAGAAATAAAAAAGGAAATATCTTTAGGCAGAATTGGAGAGCCAGAAGATGTCGCAAATTTAGCATATATGTTAACGCAAAATGATTATATAACAGGACAAGTTATAACAGTAGATGGAGGGTGGATAAATTAGAAAGCCGTAAGAAAAACAAGACAAATTTTACCAAGTAAAAATATCTCTAGATGCAATTATTTTACATCTAGAGACATTTTTTTATAATATATAAATATTTATATGCATGAAAAATTTAATCCATAAAAAGTCTATTTTAAAAAAATTTTAAAACCTAAAGACCAAACATTCTAAAAACACCCCAAATTACAAGAAGCCCAATAATTAGAACAATGAGAACATATAGTCTATTTCTCTTTATATTTTTCAAATTTAATCTTATGCAAATCAAGTTATAGAAAAACAAAATCATAAACACATAAGAAATAGCTATAACTATCCATCCCATAATTTGTTATTCCCCCTTGATTAACTTAAACTTTGTTTATCCTAAAATTATTATAATTAACACAGCAATATAATTACAAATATGCAAAAACTTTTAATCTCCAAAAATAATATCTACAAAAGAACGCTTATTAAGTATAATACATATGATATCGTCTATAAGTAAAATAGCAAATATCGGCACAAGAACTAGCGTAAAATAAGCATTATAACTAATAGCTGTAGCAAAGTCAAAATTAAGTAAATGAATAGTTGCTCTTGTTATTCCACAAGTTGGGCATAAAAGACCTGTATGCTCATTTATAAAGCAAGTGAAAAACAAAGAATCTGTATATTTTAATAGAAGTAGCACGATAACAAGCATAGCATAACACGCAATTCTCACATATTTAAAAATTTGATTTTTATTGCTTATTGATTTGCGAGCTGACTTATTTACTTTTTTATTATTCATTATTCAATCTCCAAATATTGGTCATAACTACATTCTTTATCAATAACTTTTCCAGAACTTATATCAATAATTCTATTTGCAACAGTTTGACAAAGCTCATGGTCATGAGATGTAAATATTAAATTACCTTTGAACTTTTTCATACCTTCATTTAAAGCCGTAATACTCTCCATGTCTAGGTGGTTTGTTGGCTCATCAAATATAAGTAAATTAGCACCAGAAAGCATTAATTTAGAAAGTACGCATCTTACTTTTTCTCCACCAGATAAAACAGAAACCTTCTTTAAAGCTTCTTCTCCAGAAAATAGCATTCTACCTAGGAAACCTCTTACATAAGTTTCGTCTGGATCTTTAGAATAAGCTCTTAACCAATCAACAAGAATTACATCTTTGTTAAACAAATAATTATTATCCTTTGGGAAATAATCCTTTGTAATAGTTGTTCCAAAAATGACTTCTCCAGAATCAGGAGCAATTTCTCCAGCAATTATTTGGAAAAGATAAGTCTTAGCCATTTCATTATCTGAAAGGATTAAAACTTTATCGTCCTTTTTTAAAGTGAAAGAAATATTATCTAAAATCTTTTCACCATTAACAGTTAAGCATATATCTTTTAAAGTTAAAATATCTTTTCCAGGTTCTCTATCAGGCTTGAAATCAATATATGGATACTTTCTATTTGAAGGCTTAATTTCTTCAAGTTCGATTTTTTCTAGAGATTTTTTCCTTGAAGTTGCTTGCTTTGATTTAGAAGCATTAGCACTAAATCTTGCAATAAACTCTTGAAGTTCTTTAATCTTTTCTTCTTTCTTTTTATTGGCTTCCTTTGCTTGTTTTAAAGCAAGTTGGCTTGATTCATACCAGAAATCATAATTTCCGTGGATATATTTTAATTTTACCAAAATCAACATCCGCAATATGAGTGCAGACTTTATTTAGGAAATATCTATCATGGGAAACAACGATTACGGTGTTTTCAAAATCTATTAAAAATTCTTGTAACCAATTTATTGTATTAATATCTAGGTCATTAGTAGGCTCGTCTAAAAGTAAAACATCAGGATTACCAAATAAAGCTTGAGCAAGTAAAACTTTTACTTTAAGCTTTGCGTCAATATCCTTCATTAATTTATAATGAAGATCTGTATCAATACCTAAATTATTTAATAAAGTAGATGCATCAGACTCTGCATTCCAACCATCAAGTTCAGCAAATCTTTCTTCAAGTTTTGCAGCCTTCATTCCGTCTTCTTCAGAAAAATCAGGCTTAGCATAAATTGCCTCCTTTTCCTTCATAATGTTATAAAGTTCTTGATTACCCATAATTACAGTATCAATTACATTAAAATCTTCATATGCAAAGTGGTCCTGTTTTAAAACAGAAAGTCTTTCTCCTTTGTCTAAAGAAACTTCACCTTTACTTGGCTCAATTTCGCCAGATAAAACCTTTAAGAAAGTAGACTTTCCAGCACCATTAGCACCAATTATTCCATAGCAATTCCCCTTGCTAAAACTAATATTTACATCTTCAAATAAGACTCTTTTACCAAATCTTACAGTTACACCTGTTGAAACTAGCATATTATATTTGCCTCCCAAATTTAAATAATAGAATAATTATACAATATTTCTAGGCAATTTTCAAGCTTTAATAGCACTAATCATTAGCTATTTCAATATTCTTTTCACAAGGAATAATAATATTAAACGTTGTCCCCTTACCAACTTCAGACTCAAAAGTAATATTTCCATTAAATTTAGCCTTGATATTAGAATAAGACATAAATAAGCCAAGACCAGTACCATTTTTACCCTTAGTTGTAATCATTTCCTTGAAAAGCTTATTCTGAACATCCTTACTCATACCAGAACCATAATCTCTAATAGAAATAATAAGCGAATTATTTTCTTGCTTAGTTATAAAATCGATAACATTATCAGGTTGACCGTTATAACTTTGTATAGCGTTAGAAATCAAATTATCTATAACTTGAACAAGAGCATTTATATTACCATGAAGCGTAAAATTATTATCCACAGATAAATCATAATTTAGTTCAACTAAAGAATGTTTCAACTCATGCTTCATTAAGATAGAAACACGTTTGATAAGGTCATCTATTGTAAAGCTTTCAACGCTCTCATTTGAAGAAATTGCTTGACCTTTTACAGCTGTGATTACGTCAGACATGTATGCAGTATGAGTTTTTATTTTAGCAATCCAAGAAGACATCTCTTTTGCAATTTCATGATGGTCTTCAAAAGTAACTTCATCATCACCAATAGAAGCATCATATTCATTAATTAAATCTGTAAGAGCTTCCGTAGCTCCAGCAATAGACATAATAGGCGTTTTTAAGTTGTGGGCAATACCACCAATCATTTGACCTAAAGATGCAAAACGCTCTCTTTCAACAAGCATATCCTGATTATCTTTTATAGTTTTTAAGTCAGATTCGTGCTGAGTTACATCTTTAAACAAAATCAAAGTTCCTAAGAAATTTCCTTTATCTATAATACTTGAAACTTCAACATTAAAATATTTTTTTATATTTTTAACATAAGCTTCATATGATGCAGTTTTTGAAGATAAAGATACTGACTGTATAGCTTTTTGCAATCTTTCAAAAGATATATTTTTGTCAATATCAAATACATTGTGATTTCTTATTTTATTATCTTGTGTATTAAAAACACTTAAGAAAGGTTTGTTAAAATCAACAATAACATTTTGTTCATTTAAAACTATATAGCAATCTGACATTCTATCAACAATCTTTTCAAGTGCAATAGGTGTAATTGACGAAAAGTGAAATTTGAAAATAGAAAATGATATACAAATAATTGCGGCAATAAATGAAATTGGCGTTGTATAAATGTCCATATGGATAATGTTAAAACTTCCTAAAATATTTACAATAACTGGGATTGAAACACCAACAATTATTAAAAGTGATTGCTTTGAAAAGAAACCAGAGTTTTTAACTGTATGACGTAGCATTATAGCAATTCCAACAGCAAACAAACCATATGTATATGCTAAATGGATGTAAGCATATGGTCCATACATCATTTCGTTTAAATCAAAAGAATATTTTTGATAAAACAAATGGTGAAAATTATTTGTCCAAAGTATTAAAAGAGTTAGTATAGGTATTACAAAAAGTAATGCATACTTTTTTGTAAAAACAATCTTTGTCTTTGAAAATGATAATGCAACAAGGAAGAAAACAACAGGCAAAAAACATGTGCCGAGATAAACGAAACCTTCAAAATATACAGGATTTGCATGGAAGAATACGGCACATATTTTTTGAACTATTAGACCAATGCACATTATAAATAGGCAAATAAACGAAATAGATGTAAGCCTTTGTATTTGTGTAATTGGTTTATTCCTTAGTACATAACGTGAGAGAAATAGTGTAAGTAAAGCTGACAATATAACAAGTATAAAAGAAATATCAAAGATTCCCATATTTACTAAAACCTCCATTTATCATTAGTGATAATTATCTAATTTTTAATTATTAATAAATCCGATTTTTCTAAAATAATTAATATATTTTATTATATAATTTTTATCAATTTTTTTCCAGTGAAAACCGACATTTTTTTAAATAATTTTCAGTAAATTTTGCATTTAATCGAATTTTCGATGTATATACAAGTTTTTTATCCTTATTCAAATCATGTATAATGCCTGAAACAATGCCTTTTCTTGAAGCGTCTGCTAAAATTCCAGTTATAATATCAGACATCAAAACATCATTTACAGGAGTAAGGCTAATTCCCATTGCAGATGTAGTTTCAATTAAGTCCTTAATAGCTAAAAGTTTTGTATCCATTATGTGAAACATATTACAATCAGACTTGTGGTTCAAAATCTTGATAATAGCATCAGATGCAAGATCAACAGGAGTAAGTTCTATTTCATGATCCAAAACATAATTTGGAAATGCTCCAATTTCAATGTATGATTTAACTCTTTTAGCAAAGGCGTTATCTTCAGCATTTCTTTGGAAAGCACCATCTGAATATCTACTTGTAATATTTCCAAGTCTTAAAATTTGAGCATCAAGACCATCGTGTATAGCTTCAAGTACAGAAACTTCAGCTTTAAATTTGGTTAAAGCATAAATATTTTGCAAACTTTGGTTAATGTATAAATTATTTTCAGTAAAAATCTTTTTATTATTTCTATTTTCATAAGTCTCAACTATGCTTTCGTCTTTTTCACTATTTCCAGAAATACTAATAGTTGAAATATGAAGAAGACGCTTTCCGTACTTTTTACAAAAATCAACAACATTTTTTGTACCAGTAACATTAATATCTTCAAAATCCTTTTTTAATCCAAAATGTTTAACAAGTGCTCCAGAATTAATTACAACATTAGTGTTTTTAATAATTTCCTTTAAATTTCCGTGGTGCAATTCCTAAGTTAGAATCAGGGATAATGTCTCCGTGATATAACTTTTATTCTATCTTTATATTTATTAACAAAGTTATCACCAAAATAGAAACGTAAAGACTGAAGAAGTCTGTATTCTACTGAAGTATCAGCTTTTTCTCTAATTAAGCAGTACAAAATACCAGAATTTTGTATCAAAAATTCATAAGCAATATGAGAACCAAGATATCCTGTACCACCGAATTAGCAATATGTTTCCAGGCTTTACCTTAGTAATATGTTTCAAATTTGCAAAAGAATTTCTTCTTAATACTTCATTTATAATACTATAATCATAATTTTTTATTGACGTATCTTCTATTACAGGTATTTTATGAGAAAGTTGTCTTACGGTAGGAAAATTGAATATATCTCCATATTCAAAATTTAATCCATATTTAATAGCTTCAATTTGCATGTTAATTGCAGCAATTGAATCTCCACCAATATCAAAGAAATTATCGTCTAAAGAAATATTATCAATATGTAAAATATTTTTCCATATTTGCAAAAGTTTTTCTTCAGAAGAATTTAGACTTGAAATGTCTACATCTTTAGGAGTAGACTCTTTTTTCTCAAGGTTCGGATAAGGAAGAGCTTTTCTATCTATTTTTCTATTTATAGTATATGGCATCTTATCAAGTTTTACAATATAGCTTGGAACCATATAAGGTGGCAAAAATTTCTTCAAAAATTCCTTAACCATATTTTCAGAAATATTTTCAGAAGAAACATAATATCCGCAAAGAACTTCTCTACCATTTACTTCAATCTTATTAACAACAGAAGAAGTAACACCTTCAATTTGTGTCATTTTATTTTCTATTTCGCCAAGTTCAACTCTAAGACCGTGAAGTTTAATTTGATGGTCTAATCTTCCAAGAACCTGAACTTTTCCGTCAAAAGTCCATCTACCAATATCACCTGATTTATATATTTTCCCTTCACCAAATGGATTATCAAGAAATACTTCTTTTGTTTTTTTAGGATTACCCATATATCCTAAACCTACTTGGATTCCAGATATGTAAATTTCTCCGAACAACGCCAATAGGAACTCTATTCATATTTTTATCTAAAATATGAATTTGAGTATTCTTAATAGGTGGGCCAACAGTGATTTCCGCTTCATTATCCAAATTTTGAACATTACTTAAAATTGTAATTTCACTAGGGCCATAAATATTATAAATTGTTATATCATTTGCAAGAGCCTTCAAATCATTAATAAACTTCTGTGGCAAAGGCTCTCCACCAAAAACCATATTTTTTACAAGAGCCAAAGCAGAATTCTCTTTTCGATTATCATAGTTAATTTTCATAAGGCTAGGAGTAACAGTCATTACATCGACGTTATTTTTCCTAATTAAATCATCTAAAAGATGTGGATTTCGATGCTCGTTATTATTTGCCATAACAACCTTCATTCCATGAGTTAGAGAAACAAAAATTTCATAAACAAAAATGTCAAAAGGAGTAGAAGTAACAGATGCTATTGCATGATCTTTTCCATCTCTTAAATAATCTAAAGCATAAGTCATAGCTTTAGCCATATTAGCAAAACCCACCTGATTAAGCATAACACCTTTTGGTTTACCAGTAGAACCAGAAGTATAAATAACATATGATAAATCATTAGGCATAACTTTTACATTAGGATTTTCAAAATTGTCTCCATAAATTTTTGAATTATTTAAATCGATTTCAATAACATTTTTAATTAAGCCAGAAACTTTATCCTTCAAACATGCTTGAGTTAAAACATATTCAGTTTTGCTATTATCAATATAATATTTTGCTCTTTCTTCTGGATACACAGGATCAACGTTAAAGAATGCAGCCCCTGCTTTTAAAATTCCTAGCATTGACACAATAGTTTCCAAAGAACGATTAGTATTTATGCAAATGACATCATTAGGCTTAACACCAATATTAATTAAATAATGAGCTAGTGAATTTGAAAGTCTGTTTAATTTATCATATGTCAAAGAAACACCTTCACATACAACGGAAAGTTTATTTGGAGTTTTCTTAACTTGATCTTCGAATATTGAGACAATGGTTGCATCATTTATTTCCATGGAAGTATCATTAAATTTTTCAAGCATTTTTTCTTCTTTGTCAGTTATAATTTTTATATCAGAAATTTTCAAATCTTCCATTTTTGTAATTTGTTTTAATATATATATATAGTGTTCAAGAAGACTACTTGCAGTTTCCTTTTTAAATAAATCTGTATTAAATTCAAGATTAAATACATGTGTATCAGGAACAATTTCAAACCATAAATTGAATTTAGATGTATGAGTATTTGCAGTTAAAAGTGTGAAATTTGAACTATCCTTGTTATAATCAAATAAATTATTTTCGTTTTGGTATGTAAACATTACTTCAAGTAAAGAATTATTTGCACCAAGATTTAAAGTTTTTTGCAATAATTCATAAGGATATGGTTGATTAGAAATTGCATCTAATACAGTAAAATTAACTTTTTTGAAAAATTCTTTTACACTCAAATTAGAATTTATATGTGCATCTAAAATGATATTATTAACAAACATACCAATAATATTTTGTACTTCTTTAAAGCTTCTACCTGCAAAAGGAGAGCCAATTACTATATCTTCTTGAAGAGTATATTTATATAAAAGTATGTATAAAGCACTTAAAAACAAAGAGTACGTAGATATATTGTTATTTTTTGCAATAGTTTCTAATTCTGAAAATTCCAAGTCAGAAAGTGATAGACTTATTTTGTCACCTTTATATGTTTTTATATTAGACAAAGGATAATCATAAGGAAGATTTAAGTGCGTAAAATCGTATCCTTTAAACTTATCGCTCCAGAATTTATCGAAAGTTTTAATAGAATCAGAATTTATAAAATTATCTTCCCAAACGGCGTAATCAACGTAATCAAGTGCATTTTTATTAACTTCTATGCCATCATATAATTTCCAAAAATCACTAAAGAAAATTCCAAGAGATGTTCCATCAGTAATAATATGGTGAGAATCTATTAAAAGCAAACTTGTAGAATCAGCTAAAGTATAAAGTTTAGCACGAAGAAGCGGAGCTTTTGATAAATCAAAAGGCTTCGGAAATTTATTAACTAAATTTTGTGCATCCTTAGATTCTAATGTAGATCTTTCATAGTCAAGTACAATAGAAACATTATCATTAATTGTTTGCATAAGTTCTCCGATTTATATATTTAAAGCTTGTCCTAAAGCTAGAATGCATATCTACAAGTTTATTTAAAACATCTTGAACTTTAGAAATATCAAGTTTTTTCTTAAATAATAAACCACCAGATACATTATAAACAACATTTTTTTCACCAGCTACCATGTTTGCAAAATAGATTCTTTTTTCAGCACAAGATACTGGGTAAAAATCTCTTTTTTCAGATTTTTTTACAACAATTTCTTTTGAATAAACATTATTGTTATCTGAGATAAAATCAGACAAACTTTCAATAACAGGATGATCAAATATATCTTTTACTGATACAGAAACTTTAAGTTTATCTGTCAAATGTGTAGACAAAGAAATCGCACTTAAAGAATCTCCACCAATTGCGAAGAATGAACTTTTTATGCTTATATTACTTAATCTTAAAATACCTTTAAGTTCTTCTATAATTATTTTGTCAATCTCATTTCTAGCTGGTACATAATTTGCTTTATCTTCTTCCAAAGTAGGAGAAGGAAGCCTTTTCTTATCAACTTTACCATTAATGTTTAAAGGAAGACTATCAAGTTTTGTAATATAATTTGGAACCATGTAAGTTGGAAGAAGTTTTCTTAGGTGATTTTTTAAATCATCCATAGAAATTTTAACATCACATACAATATATGAGCAAATATTCTGGTTATTTATAATAGAAATGCTTTCTTTAATGCCAGGAAAACTTAGAATTTTAGAATCGATTTCACTAAGCTCAATTCTAAATCCCCTTAATTTAATTTGGTTATCAATTCTACCAATATAGTTTATAGCACCATCAGGTAACATATAGACTAAATCCCCAGTTTTATACATTTTACCTTCGCCAAAAGGATTTTTAATAAACGTCTGATTTGTAAGATCTTCTCTATTTAGGTAACCTAAAGAAACACCATCTCCACCAACCCATAGCTCACCAGGAACTCCAATAGGTTGAATAGATCCAGAACATGACATTACATAGCATGTTGAATTTGCGATAGGATAACCAATAGGGGCAATACCTGAAGATAAATCTTTCATTTCATAAAAAGTTGAAAAAGTAGTGTTTTCAGTAGGTCCATAAACATGTGAGAAAATTAAATTAGGATTTTTCTCTCTTGCAAGTTTAAAATGCCTAAAGGAATATGCTTCGCCACCTACAAACAAATACTTTAAGCTGTTAAACATTTCAGGATCCGCTTCGCAAAATTTATTAAATAAAGCAGTAGTTAAAAACAAAATAGTAATACTATGCTCTTTAAGGTATTTACTAAAGTAATTTGGATTTAATAAATCAGTTTTCTTTAGAAGGAAAAACTCTATACCATTAAGAAGTGCTCCCCAAATCTCGAATGTTGATGCATCAAAGGCAATTGTTCCAGTTTGTAATATTTTATCGTCTTTAGAAAACTGAACATAATTTGTATTTTTAACAAGTCTAACAATATTCTTGTTTGTGACCATTACGCCTTTTGGCTTGCCTGTAGAGCCAGAAGTATAAATTATATAAGCTAAATCATTAGGACTTCCTGTATAATCAGAAAAATCCTTGTTTTCCAAATAAAAACTTGAATTTAAATCTGTCAAAATAACTGGGATATCTGGATGTATATCAAGTTTTAAATCAGATGATGTAAGTAGAACTTTGCAAGATGCATCTTTTATCATATACAAAATTCTATCTTCAGGATAAGATATATCAATAGGCATATAACATGCGCCAAGTTTTAAAATAGCAACAATAGAAACTATTGCTTCAAGAGACTTGTCTAGGTATATAGAAACAATATCATGTGCTTTAACGCCATTTTTCTTTAAAATATTTGCCAAAGAATTTGCTCTTTCATTTAAATCTTTGTATGTTAGATAATTGTTTTCAAAAGTTACAGCTCTTGCATTTTGCGTCTTTTTAACTTGCTCTAAGAAAAGAGAAATAACACTCTTTTCACTTGGATAAATAGTTTTTGTATTATTAAAATCATTTAAAATTTGTTTTTTCTCGCTAGGAGTAACAATATCAATATCTTTAACTAAAATATTTTCATTTTCTATAACTTGCTCTATAATATGCATAATCCTTGGGTGTATAGCAGAAATATCCTTTGATTCATATTTATTTATATTATAATCATACGAAATACTAACAGAATTTTCGTCATTAATATCATAAATATGAATATCTAAATCGTCATTTACAGAGTTATTAAATTCCCACATAGTAGAGTAATTAGAAGAATCATCAGAAGCCTTTGTTATCTGGTAAGAAAGCATAATACTATATAAACCAGGCAAGCTAGAGTCTCTTTTTCTAAGCTCTTCTAGGATATAACCATAAGAGTACTTTTGATGCCTTAACATAGACATTGTATCCTTTGAAGTTTTTGCAGAAAAATCTTTGAATGATAAATCATCTTTTAATGTCATTCTAAAAGGCACAGTACTTATAAACATCCCAAGTGTATTTTTTTCTTTGAAATTAGTACGATTTAAAATAGGCGTACCAATTGCAAAATCGTCGAGTCTAGAAACACGACCAATATATATTCCAAAAACAGCCATAAAAAAGGCGTATAGAGAAATTTTTAAATTTGTGCATAAATTATTTATTTTGTCCATAAAAGAACTATCAATAATAAAAGTTTCTCTTCTTGCATCAGGATTTAGTAAAGATTTAGAATCTCTGCTAGTATAAATTGTTGCAATTTCAGGAACAGTTTTAAAAATCTCGTCCCAATAAGCCTTGTCCTTTGCAAACTTTTCACTTTTTATATATTCGTTTTCGCTTTTTATATAATCAATATATGAATTATTATCTGGATTTAAATCAGGTAAACTACCTGTTTCTACAAGAGTATTGTATGCATATGTAAATTGCTTAGCAGAAAGACCAATAGTTAAAGCATCACAAATTAAGTGATGGAAATTCCCAAAAATTCCACCAGTATTAGTACCCTTAATTTTATAAATTTTGAATTCATAAAGGGGCCCATTTAAAACATCAAAAACGTTATTTCTATTTTTTTCTTGTTCAATTAATGAATCTAAAGACTCAATTTCTATAAACGGAAAATCGATTTCTTCAAAATCACAAAAATATTGCTTAACATTTCCATTATCTAAAAAAAGCCTTGTTTGGAAATTATCATTAGATTTAATCATATGATTAAGCACGATTTTCATAAGTCTAAAATCAACTGAAGTTGCTTTAGAAGAAAAATCTGTAATCGCAATAATACGATTAATGTTAGTATTCTTGTAATACTGCTCTGTAAGCCAGATAGACTCTTGTGGCTTACTTAAATTATATACATCCTTTTTCATATATAGCCCCCATTTGCTACATTACTGCACTCATTATACTATAACAAATAATAAAAAACAAGAGTTGACATTGGTATTGTTATATTATATAATACACATATAAAAATGGAGAAAAAATATGGAAGAAGAAAAAAACAAAAGAAAGATAAAAAAAGCTACAACTCTACAAGGAAGGCACATACATAAAAAACATGTAGAAGTTGTAAACATAGAAAAAAATACTATGGAAAAAGAAGAAATAAAAAAAGATACAAAAAATGAAGAAAATAAATCTTCAATGGCAGTGGGACAATTCCAGTTAGTGGTTATAAAAATACCATGGTATAAAAAATTGATTAGGTCATTTATGGGATTTTTAGGCTTTGGATATTACTAAAATTAATAATAAAAGTTTTTAATAAAAATATTAAGGAATGAAAATAAAATATAAAAACAAAAAGCAACTTACCAATTATGGGTTAGTTGCTTTTTGTTTTTTGAGGCGTTAATTAACTATTTCCAACCACAAAAATAATGCCCAGAGCTTTCCATATACAGCCAAGTGTAATTTCCTTGCTTAAAACCAGCTTGAAATACTACGTTTGACGGCATGCCAGTTTCGACTCTTCCACGAAGATAATCAGTTGTTTCTTGTTTAACCCATTCGTACGCTTCGCAGGTAGCAGCTCTCTTTCCACCATATTGACCAGGTGCATGAATGACTTCCAAAAGAGTGTTAGGGTACTTAGGACTCAAAATTCGATTCTCAACTACGTTTAAGACATAGTATACATCTTCAGACGGAAGCCATTTGCTTCCAGCTTCTTGAGTTGCAAGTCTTGAGCAAGTATCAAAGTACTCATTGAAAAAGTCGTCCGCGATTTGTTTGGATTCTTCATACATTGTAGTTACATTTTTTTTGTATGACGAAAGCTGGTAAAACAGATTCGCAAGTTCATTTGTGCGGTCCATAAAAGGATCTAAAATTTCTGGGTCAATGGATTCGAGTAAAGCCATATCATTGTTGATATCTTTTAAGGTTGCTACATATTCGTCAGCATAAGATTGCAATTCGGTAATTAAATCCGAAAATGTACTGTAATCTGACGAAATCGAGTTGAAAATACGATTTGCTTTTGAACATACACGAGCTTGTTTAATTTGGTTGTAAGGTTCAGTGATTTTTGATTCAATCTCGGCAAGTTTTTCTTCAAAAGGAGCGACCTTTTCAGATAAAGAGTCAATTTTCTCTTCATATGTAAAAAACATATCTTCAGCGATAGGGAGAATAACGCTAGACGATTCAAATGGCGTATTTAAAGGGACTTCTTGCTCTTCTTGAGCAATCACACTCGTTTTTTTCGTCTGGCTAAGTACCAGAACATCCTGCGGGATAAAGTCGTCTAGTGTTATGTTAGCGTTTGACTCTTCAACAATTGAAAGATCTAATGCGTATGCGATTGGTGTTGCAAATGGCAAGGAACAGATTGCGATGAGTAGAGCAATGGTTGTGATGATTCTCTCCAGTGGCAATTGGCTTCTTTTCTGCCGGCGCCGCATGTGGTTTCTTCTCTTCCGTCGTCGCATGATGTGGTTTACCTCTTACTTTCTTCAAATTAGCGATAATATCGCTTACTCAACTAATTATAGCACATAATGAAAAAAATAGCAAATTTTATGTAAAATACTGCATATACAAACAAATTTTAGGGAATAATTTTTTATTGAACAGGATAACTTTAAAATTTTAGATAGGGGAATGGAAAGTAAGTGAAAAAATATAACAAAAAAGAAAAGAAAGTAGGAATGTTTTCATGGCTTTTATGGGAAATAATATTTATATTTGCAATATCAACGATAAGCATAATATTGTATGATATGTACATAAATGTTGATGTAAAACAGTACCCAAGTTATGTAGTAGAAAAACAAGCAGTAAAGGTAAATGAAGAAGATGAAGAAGAAAAAAGTGATATAAGTGAAATTTTAGAAGACATATCAGAAAGTATAGTTGGAATATCAAAAATTAATGCAAATGATGCAGGAATGTTTAGTGTTAACTCAGAAAAGAAGTTATCGCTAGGAAGCGGAATCATTGTTTCAAAAGATGGATATATATTAACAAATGAGCATGTAAGTGGAGAAAAATATAGTAAATGCTATGTAAATATATCAGGAGAAAATAAAGAATATCAAGGAAGTGTTGTATGGTCAGATTCGGACATAGACCTTGCAATAGTCAAGATAGAAAAAAGTCGGCTTAAAAGAAGTTGAACTTGGAAATTCAGATAAATTAAGAATAGGGAATACAGTTTATGCAATAGGGAATCCAATAGGGCTTGATTTTGAAAGAACAGTAACATCAGGAATTATAAGCGCAGTAGATAGAACAATAAAAATAAAAGAAGACGAAGAATATTCATATATGGAAGAATTAATTCAAACAGACGCAACAATAAATTCTGGAAATAGCGGTGGAGCTTTAATAAATGAAGAAGGAAAAGTAATAGGAATAAATGCAGTTAAAATACAAGATGCAGAAGGAATTGGATTTGCAATTCCAATAAACATAGTTAAACCAGTTATAGAAAGAATAAAAAAAGACGGAAATTTTGTAGAAGCATCTCTTGGAATATATGCATATGATAAAGAAGTTATTCAATATCTAGAAGAAGATTTAGACTTTAAAACAGGTATATATATTGTCGATGTAAAAAAGGAAGGAAGTGCATATAAGAAAGGAATTAAAGAAGGAGATATCATAACAAAAATAGATAATGTTGAACTAAATAAAGTAAATGATTTAAGAAAATATATTTATACAAAAGATGTTAAAGACAAGGTAACATTAGTTATATTAAGAAATAAAAGAACATTTGGAATAGAAGTTGAACTTGGAAGAAAGTAGAAATTATTAAAATTTTATATACAAAAATTCCAGCGATTTCTCACTGGAATTTTTGCATTCAGTGTACTATTCTAGTACACTTTCTAATTATCTATTTTATCACACAATCTTTTCTTTAATTTTTTAGTTCAATCCGTATAGATTTCCTTCAATACAAAGCCTTGCTCTAACAACAGTTTTCTCGTCTGAATGAAGGGCATCTTCTAAGAATTCTGGGTGATTAATCAAAAATTGTTTCATTGTACCATCAGGATCTTCATAAAATTTATTTAACATTTCATTTTGTTCTTTAGTTATAATTCCCATATCTAAAGCTTGTTTAAACATTTGTGGCTCAATTTGAACCAAAGAATGAGCATCAATACCTAAAGATTTAAGTCTCTCACTACCACCTTGCATTCTGTCAACAACAACTAAGCTCCACACAATTTCAGCCCCTAAAGATTGAACGGCAGGAATCCAAGCACGTACATAGCTAGATGCAGCAGTAATTAAATCTGCAATATGTAAAACTTTTTTTCCAGTTAAATCTTTTGAACTAACTGTTTCAGAAAAATCTGGAGAACTAATTGAACAAGATAAATCTTTAAAAACAGTTATAAATGGCTTTTTTAAGAAATAAGCAACAATATTTGCAAAGAACCAATCTCTTCTTTCTCCACCAGAGATATAATCAATTTCATTAACATCAAGTTTTGTCTTTACAAAATCAACTAATTCGTCAACTACTTCTTTATAAATATTATTTGAATTGTATTGTTCTAAACATCTATCAAGAATTTTCTTAGGAACTTCTAATTTCTTGTCCTTTTCAATATCAATAAAATTTAAAAGGTCTACAGCACTTTCTTCACTTCCATAAAGAAAATGAGTATTAATAAAATATGGACCAATTTTTCCTGAAGTATACCAAAAAGGCTTGTTATCAGGGCAAACCCTAAATGCATTTGTTTTAAATAAATATGAGATTAAGTTACTCATATACACATACCTCCCAATAAATTTGATATATTTAAAATAATTCTAAATATATAATATCCAAAAATAGACGTAAAGTCAAGAAAAAAGACAAAAATAATAGAAAACAGAGTTATTAGAAA
>CANQXL010000020.1 GCA_947627705.1 uncultured Clostridia bacterium | reverse complement strand
AGGACACTCAAAAGACTAACAAATCGAAGCAAAAGTAAATCACTAGACAAGAGGTTTGAAGAACTAAATTGGGCTATCAGAGGTTGGGTAAACTATTTTAGAATATCAAAGATGAAAACATTCCTTAAAGAAACAGACGAACATCTACGTGCTAGAATTAGAATGATTATATGGAAACAATGGAAGAAACCGAAAACACAAATTAAAAATCTTATGAAATGTGGATATTCTATTGATGAAGCAAGAGGTTTAGCATATTGTAGGAAAGGCTATATGTTTATATCACACTCTAAAATATTACAAAATGCAATAACAAAAGAAGGATTACAAAATCCAAATAAAAAGCTAGGACGCAGAGGATTAGTCTTTGCCCTAGATTATTATTTAGCTTGAAATTAAACTTATAAATTGAACCGCCCATTGCCGAACGGCACGATGTGGTGGTGTGAGAGGGGATGAAAATTTTATTTTATAAAATTTTCTACTCTACTCGATTTACATAGTATCATTATCAACTTGCAAAAAATAAAAGTTTACTTTATATTGAAAAAGCAAATCAAATATGATAAGATATAGAAAATTAGTTATAGGGAGGAATACTTGTGCTATATCTTATAATTATAATAATAGCTTTAATTATCATATATGTACTTTGGCAATATAATAGTTTTATTAAATTGAACAATATGGTAAAGGAAGCATTTTCAACAATGGATGTTTACCTAAAAAAACGTTGGGATTTAATACCAAATTTAGTAGAAGTCGTAAAAGGATACACAAAGTATGAAAGCTCTGTTCTTGAAGAAATTACAAATATAAGAACAGAAGCATATAACAACATGCAAGTTAATGAAAAAATTCAAAAAAATGAATTGCTTACGGATTCACTTTCTAAAATTATAGGTATTAGCGAAAATTATCCAGATTTAAAAGCAAATGAACAATTTTTAAATTTGAGTAGGGACATTACAAAAGTTGAAGACGAAATTGCAAATTCTAGAAAATATTACAATGCAGTTGTAAAAAATTTTAATACTAAGATTCAAGCATTTCCAAGCAATATTATTGCTAGTATTTTTGGATACAAAGAAGCAAAAATGTTTGAAATAGAGAAGGACGAAAGAAAAAATATAAAAATAGGAGAATAAAAATGTTAAAAAAATATTTGATTTATACAATTGCAATTCTTTCATTTCTAATGGCTGTAATACCAAATTCAGTAAAAGCTACAGAAGATTATGTAATCACAAATTATAATATTGATATGATTGTAAACGAAGATAACACCTTTGATATTACAGAAACAATTGATGTATATTTCTATTATCCAAAACACGGAATATATAGAAAAATACCAACTTTAAATACTGTAAATAGATTAGATGGAACTAGCTCAAAAAATCGAGCTAAAATTAGCGATATAAAAGTAAATGAAAAATATACTATTTCATATGCAGATGGATATAAAGAAATTCGAATAGGTGATGCAAATAAAACTTTAACAGGATCACATACATATGAAATAAAATATAAATATGATATAGGAAATGATCCAGTTAACGGAGCAGACGAATTATATTTTAACTTAATTGGAAATCAGTGGGATACTTCTATTTCAAATTTAACCTTTTCAATTACTATGCCCAAAATATTTGATAAAGAAAAATTAGGATTTTCAAGCGGAAAATATGGAAATACTGATTCAAATGTAAATTACTATGTTGAGGATAATACCATAAAAGGTCAATATTTAGGAACCTTGAGTAGTTACGAGGGATTAACCGTTAGGCTTACTTTGTACGAGAATTATTTTATAAAAAAATTTAGAATAGAAGATATATTTCCCGTAATAATGATTGCCATTTGTATAGCATGCGTAATAGTAGCATATGTAATATGGAAAAAATACGGGAAAGACGACGAAGTTATAGAAACGGTTGAATTTTATCCACCTGAAGGATACAATTCAGCTGAAGTTGGATATTTGTATAAAGGTTCAGCAAGCAATGAAGCCGTGATTTCTTTACTCGTTTATTTAGCAAATAAAGGATACTTAAAGATAGAAGAAGTAGAAGGAAAAGATATAAGAGCAAAAGGGTTAGAAAAAGACAATGAATTTAATGTAATATTTTTTAATGGAAAATCAGTTGCTAATCAATTTAAACTTATAAAATTAAAAGAATATGATGGAGAAAATGAATATGAAAAAATGTTTTTCGAAGGGTTATTCGAATCTGCAAAAACAAATGAAAATAACGAAGAATATGTGACATCTTCAAGTTTGTTTAATAAATTTTATAAAACTTTGAATAGTATTAAAAAAAAGCTGGAATCAAAATCAAATAAAAATCAATTATTCATATCTTCAGCAAGTAAAAAGATAAAATGGATACTATTCATGATTATTGCAATATTTGTTCTAATAACAGTGGTTCCAATATTACAATTTGACGTAATGTTAATTTTTGCAATAATATTCCCAGTAATTGGATTTGGAGTATTAATTGGTTCAATATTAGATATAATTAAAATCCCAAAAACTTTTGCAATATTATGGGGAACTATGTTTGGAGGTATACCATTGATAGTCTTACTTAGCTTAGCATTATCAGGGATTGATAATTATTTGCCAATGTATTTGGTCGCAATTTTAACAATTATAGTTTTAGTATTTTTTGCAAAAATAATGCCAAAAAGAACAAAACTTGCCACAGAATTATTAGGTAAGATTAGAGGATTTAGAAATTTTTTAAATATTGCAGAAAAGGAAGAATTAGAGAAATTTGTTAATGATGATCCACAATATTTTTATAATATATTGCCATATACATACGCACTTGGAGTTTCAGATATATGGATGAAGAAATTTGAAACACTTGCAATGCAGGCACCTGATTGGTATGTTGGACATAGTACTTTTGATACATATAGATTTAATACATTTATGCATAATACAATGAAAATTGCACAAAATACAATGACATCTGTACCAAATTCTAGCAGTTCTGACGGATTTTTAGGAAGTAGTTCAGGAGGAGGAAGTTCAGGCGGTGGATTTTCAGGTGGCGGATCAGGTGGTGGTGGTGGTCGGTTCGTGGTAAACCGAACATGATAAATTACTACCAAATTAATACTTGATTTTACTTAAATAATGTGGTATAAAATAAGTAGTTGCATATAGCAACAAAATAATTAATTAGGAGGCATAAAATTATGGATTTAAAAGGAACAAAAACAGAGAAAAATTTAATGGATGCATTTGCAGGAGAATCACAAGCAAGAAACAAATATACATATTTTGCAAGTAAAGCAAGAAAAGAAGGATACGAGCAAATTGCTGCTATATTTGAAGAAACTGCAGCAAATGAAAAAGAGCATGCAAAAATATGGTTTAAGTTGTTAAATGGTGGAGATATTCCAACAACAGAAGAAAATTTAAAAGCAGCAGCAAATGGAGAAAACTATGAATGGACAGACATGTATGACAGAATGGCAAAAGAAGCAAAAGAAGAAGGATTCGACCACATTGCATATTTATTTGAAGCTGTTGGAAAAATAGAAAAAGAACACGAAGAAAGATATTTAAATTTATTAGAAAATGTAAAAGATGGACTAGTATTCTCTAGAGACGGAAGCAGAATTTGGAAATGTAGAAACTGTGGACATATTGTAATTGGAAAATCAGCTCCAGACGTTTGTCCTGTATGTAACCATCCTAAAGCATACTTTGAAATAAGAGCAGAAAATTATTAAAATATATGCTAAATACAAATATATGCAAAATATAAGTAAAAATTGATAGAGAAAGGAATGTATAATAAATATTATACAAGGTGAAAAACATGGTATACAAATGCACAGTATGTGGAGAAATATATGACGAAGAAAAAGAAGGAGTAAAATTCGAAGATCTTCCAGATACATGGGTATGCCCAGTATGCGGAGTTCCAAAGTCATTATTTGAAAAAGTAGAATAAAAATAGCCTGATAGCTTAAGAAAAATTTAAGTTATCAGGCTTTAAAAATGCTTGTTTAAAGAATGAATATGTGATATAATTTAAACGAAAATAATACAAGGAGCAATCATATGGAAATAAAAAGAGTAGATAAAACAAATTATTATCTATCAATAGCAGAAGCAGTTGCAGGACGTGGTACATGTCTTAGAAAAAATTATGGCTGTATAATAGTTAATAATGACGAGATAATATCAACAGGATATACAGGAGCACCAAGGGGAAGAAAAAATTGTATAGATATAGGAACATGCACAAAGAAAAAACTTTTGCCAGATATGAGACATGGTGGATATGATGCATGCAGATCTGTTCATGCAGAACAAAATGCTATAATAAGTGCATCAAGAAAAGATATGATAGGTTCAAGCTTGTATTTAGTTGGAATTAGAAAAGACACGGGAGAATATGAAGAAGAAGCTAATGCCTGCCAATTATGTAGAAAAATGATAATAAATGCGGGCATTAAAGAAGTTATAGTAAAAGCAAATAACGAAAATGGATATAACGTTATAGATGTTCAGGACTGGATAGAAAACGACGAACTTTTAGAACGGAAAGATAACTTATTAATTTAAACTAAAATAAAAAAGCAAGGAGAAATAAAATGTCAAAACCAATAGTTGCTATAATTCGGAAGACCAAATGTGCGGTAAATCAACATTTTTTAATTACATAGTTGGAGAGAGAATATCTATTGTGGAAGATAGGCCAGGTGTTACAAGAGATAGAATATATGCAGATGCAGAATGGCGTGGAAGAAAGTTTACACTTGTTGACACAGCAGGTATTGAGCCTAAGTCAGAAGATAAAATAATAAACTCAATGAGAGAACAAGTAGAAATAGCTATGGACATAGCAGATGTTATTGTATTTCTTACAGATGCAAAGCAAGGAATTACAGAAACAGATAAAGAAATTGCAAATCTTCTTAGAAAAACGAAAAAACCAATTGTACTTGTATGTAACAAGTCAGACAAATATGGAAATGAAAATAATGATATATATGAATTCTATAATTTAGGCCTTCGGAGACCCATTTCCAGTATCCGCAACAAATGCAATTGGAATTGGAGATGTACTAGATGAGATTTATAAATCTTTTAGCAATGAAGAACAAAATGACGAAGACGAAAATGTAATAAAAGTTGCATTAATTCGGAAAGCCTAACGTTCGGAAAGTCTTCGCTTATAAATAAAATCCTTCGGTGAAAATAGAGTGATTGTAAGCGATGTTGCAGGAACAACAAGAGATGCAATAGATACAAGGTATAGTAATGAACATGGGGAATATATATTTATTGATACAGCAGGATTAAGAAGAAAAAGCAAAATAAAAGACGATATAGAAAAATACAGTATTTTAAGAACCATGTTTGCAATAGAAAAGTCAGATGTATGTTTACTTATGATAGATGCAAACGATGGAGTAACAGAACAAGATACAAAGATTGCAGGAGAAGCACATGAAGCAGGTAAAGGAATAATAATTGTTGTTAATAAATGGGACGAAATAGAAAAAGACGAAAAAACAACAGAAAAATTTAAAAAAGATGTTTATCAAAAATTAGCTTATTTAACATATGCTCCAATTATTTTTATATCGGCAAAAACAGGTCAAAGAGTAGAAAAACTTTTTGATATGATAAATGAAGTCGCAAAATATAATAGTATGAGAGTATCAACAGGAATGTTAAATCAAGTTATAGACGAGGCAATAGCAGTTCAGCAACCACCATCAGACAAGGGAAAAAGACTAAAAATCATGTATGTTACTCAAAGCTCAACAAAACCGCCAACATTTGTAATTTTTGTAAATAACAAAGATATTTTCCATTTTTCATATGAAAGATATTTAGTAAATCATATAAGAAAAGAATTTAAAATGATTGGAACTCCTATCAGAGTGATTGTTAGAGAAAAGGGCGAAGAGTAAAAAATAGAGAAATAAAAAAACAAAATAAAAATCGAAATGAAGAGCAAAATAAAAATAAGAAAATTATAAAACATAAAGAATAAAAATATAGTAAGGAGGAATAATTATGGGATTTTACATAGCAGTAGCAGTAATTGCTTATCTTATAGGAAGTATCAATTTTTCAGTAATAATTAGCAAGAAATATGCAGGATTTGACGTTAGAGAAAAGGGAAGCGGAAATGCCGGAACTACAAATATGCTAAGAAGTGTTGGAAAAGCAGCTGCAGCAATCACACTTATATGTGATATATTAAAAGGAATAGTAGCAGTTCTAATAGCATATATAATTAGTATATTTGCAAAGGAAATAGATTCTGCATTACTTGTTCAAATCGCTGGAATTGCAGTTATCATTCGGACACACATTCCCAATATTCTTTGGCTTTAAAGGTGGAAAAGGAGTTGCAACATCAGTTGGAGTAATCTTACTTCTTAACTGGAACGTTGGATTATTGTGCCTTGTATTTGGCTTAATAATGATAATTGCAACACGTATGGTATCTGTAGGCTCTGTCACAGCTGCAATTCTTTATCCAGTACTTATCCTATTTGGAGTTCGGAAGCACATATTTCCTAACAGGTGGAAGTTACTTGATATTCAGCATTATACTTGCTCTTATAGTAATATTTAACCATAGATCAAACATAAAAAGAATTTTAACAGGAAGTGAAAATAAAATAAGCTTTAAGAAATAGGAAGGAGTACAAAAGCACATGAAAAAAATATGTATCATAGGTAGCGGAAGTTGGGGAACTGCTTTAGCTATAAATTTGAGTCTAATAGGACATGAAATAAAAATTTGGTCATTTGCAGAAGAAGAAAGAGATTTAATCAATAATGAAAGAAAATGCAAATTTTTGCCAAAAGTAACAATACCTGAAAATGTATATTGCACAACATCTATGGAAGAAGCAATCGAAGGATCGGACATTATCTTACATGTTACACCATCTAAATTCACCAGAGAAACAATAAAAAAATACAAACAATATGTAAAAAAACAAATTGTTGTAATATGTTCAAAAGGATTTGAAAAAGAAACATTAAAAACACTTGACGAAGTTGCAAAAGAAGAACTTTCAAATTCAAAAATTGCAGTTTTATCAGGACCAAGCCATGCAGAAGAAGTTTCAATTGAGATTCCTACAGCATTAGTTGTTGCATCAGAATATCAAGATGTTAGAGAACTAATACAGGAAGAATTTATGAGCGACAATTTAAGAATATACACTTGCGAAGATGTAAAAGGAGTTGAACTTGGTGGAGCATTAAAAAATATAATAGCATTTTGTGCAGGAGTTGCAGCAGGAATTGGACTTGGAGATAACAGCTTTGCAGCACTAATTACAAGGGGACTTAAAGAAATATCGGAGCTTGGTGTTGCACTTGGCGGAGACAAAGAAACATTTTATGGTTTAACAGGACTTGGAGATTTAATTGTAACTTGTTTAAGTCAGCACAGCAGAAACAGAAAGGCAGGACTTTTGATTGGCCAAGGAAAAACTTTAGAAGAAGCAAAGAAAGAAGTTGGAATGGTAATTGAAAGTATAGACAACATAGAAGTTGCATATGAACTTGGAAAAATGCACAACATAGAAATGCCAATTCTTAACACAGTTTATGACATACTATACAAAGGATTGTCTCCTAACGAAGGTGTATCAAGACTTATGGCAAGAAGTAAAAAATCGGAATTTTAAAAAATAAGTATAAATTTTTAAAATTTAGCAACTATATATTATAGAAAATAAAAAATGTGTTTATAGGTAAATCCGAATATAAAAACCTAAAATTTTTTAGTAAAGGAAGGAAAAATTATGGAAATATTTGAAAAAATTGGAGATGCAGCAAGCAAAACATATAAATTCACAGCAGAAAAAACTACTAAAATTGCAAAAGAAACTAAATTAAGAATGAAGATAAGTGAAAATAAAAGAAAGATTGAAGATTTATATCAAGAGATAGGAGAAGATGTGTACGAAAAGCATGTACAAGGAAAGGAATTTTCTAAAGAAGATTTAGAAGATAGATGTAAGGAAATTGACGAACTTTCTAATGGTATTATAGAATGTAAAGACGAAATATTAAAACTAAAAGAAAGAAAACAATGCAAAAACTGCTATGAAGAGATCGAATTAGAAGCACGCTATTGCCCAAGCTGTGGTTGTGAGCAAGAGGTAGAAGAATGTAAATGCGAAGAAAATAAAAAGGAAGAAAAATGTGATTGTGAAGAAGAAAATTAATAATTAATAAGGGTATCTTTCATATAGATACCTTATTAATTTGTCTGCATTATTTTCTGTAACATTGATAAATGCATCTTCGTCTAAGCTTATCCACATATTTATTTTATACATATCGTTATTATCTACATAAGTTCCAAGTATATCAACCATTTCAATAGGATTATCAAAATTTTTTTCCCATTTTAAATCGTTTTGTAAATGTATATTTTTGTTATAAAAATTTTTAAGAAATTTAGCAATTTCTCCCTTCTTATCACTATATAAATTAACTATGGTTCCCATAAAATCAAGTCTCCTGTTTTATTTTAATAAATTCTTTAAAATATATTTTATGCGATTATATAAAAAGAATACAGAGAATATTTGGAGCACAAATTTGACATAATAATAAAATAAGAAAAAGCTAAAAATTGTGTCTTGTGAAAATTAGCAAGAACAGGGAAGGATATTAAGCATGAGAGATAAATTTGTAAGTACACTAGTAAAAATTGTTATTATAATTTTACTTGTAATATTAATAATTTTTGCATGGGTAATGTATTCTGATGCAAAAGAAGAAAACAGCAAGAATGACAAAGTTGAACAAGAAATAATTTACATGGAAAGTAGAATAACAAATTTGGTAAATGCATTAAATGGCATAAAACTGCAAAATTATGAGATAGTTATAAACAAAGTAAAAGAAGAAGAATCAAGCAAGAACGCTGATTCAGAAGAAGATAAGAAGGGAGAAGATAACAGCGAATCTGGTCAAAGCGAGCAAGAAAATTCAGGACAAGATAACAATGAATCAAAAGAAGAAAAAACAGTAACTAAATTAGAAGAAGAGATAATTGCAGTTCAAGAAGGAGAAATAGATTGGCAATGGTTTCAAAGTGAAACACAATTATTTTATGCTACATGGGCAACAGTTATCTTAGATCTTTATGACATAGGAATAGATTCAGATAAAATAGTGGAATTTAGTAATGCAATAGACGAAACATTAGTAAGTGCACAGAATAAAGATAAAAAAACGACTGCAGTTAATCTTGCAAATCTTTATGGGATTTTGCCAGAGTTTATTAACAAATTAGATGTAACACAATTAGAAAAAGACGTAGTACAAACAAAAGGATATATTATAAATGCCTATGCCTATGTAGAGCTAGAAGCGTGGGATAAAGTCCAAATAGAAGTATCAAAAGCGGAAAGTCTTTTTGAAACATCAGTTAATGATATAAAAAAGGACGAAAAAGAAAAGTTTAATATTAATAAAGCATATATTTTGATAGAAGAATTAAAAAATTCCCTATCAAAAGAAGATAGTGGAATTTTCTATGTAAAATATAAAAACTTAGTTGAAGAACTAAATACTTTTATATAGTTGTTATTTTAAGTAATCATAGTCAAAAACTATTTTGCATACGATTTATATTTAAAAGCACATTTATTTTTAATGAATGAAGAAAATTCTTCTGAAGTACCCAAAGAGAATGTCTTTTTAGATAGCAAAAAGGCATTTTCTTTTGATATATATAGATAAAAATAATCATTAGTCTCAAATACTTTTCTTAAATTAAAATATTTATGACTAAAAGTGCCTTTTTGATTTGTAACTTCAAAATTTTTATCATAAAAAACAAATTTTACTTTATTATCAGATCCTAATTTATCACTTGCAAGTTCTTTATCTACAACCATTTTAGGACGTAATATACGATAACTTATAAATGAAACCAAAAGAATTGTAATTAAAATTCCCTGTATTCTTAATCCAGAATTAAAGGAAATAATAATGCAGAGTATAAACAAAAATACCCAAAGTAAGGTGTATGCATAGTAAAACACATTATATCTTTTATTATGAAATGTTAAAAATTCAATATAAGATTCTTTGGTGTAAGTCGTGCGATTTTCAAATAATTTTTTCATAATTCTAACCCTATTTTAATTAAAAATTTCCTATTGAGCAAAAGGAGTTGATATATTTTTTTTTGCTCAATAGTTATACGTATTATAACATATTTTTTTTAATATGTAAATTGATTTTGAAATTTCCCTGTTTTGAAATTTCCCTGTTTTGAGATATAAAAAGCTTGATATTACAGAAAAAATGTAGTATTATATAATATTATAGAGAAAGGAATGTATGTTTAGTTATAAGCATACCATAAAAAAATGTATAAAGAATTTGGAATAAGTGAAAGTTTAGAAAATCTTGCAAAAGAAACGGAAAATGAAATAGAAAATGTGATAAAAAAAATTGACGAAGATGTAATGTATAATAGCAAAAAGGTATTAAAAGCATTTCATAATGCAAATGTATCAGATATGCATTTTGGAACTTCAACAGGTTATGGTCATAATGACGTAGGTAGAGATTGCATAGAAAGAGTATTTGCGGAAGTTCTTGGCGCAGAAGATAGCCTTGTACGTAATCAATTTATATCAGGAACACATGCACTTGCAACATCACTATTTGCTCTTCTAAGACCTAATGATATTCTTCTTGCAATTTCTCGGAAAGCCATATGATACTTTAGACGAAGTTATTGGAATAAGAGAAAATGAGAGTTCACTTAAGGCTTTTGGTGTCAAATATGAAGAAATTGATTTAAAAGATAATGACTTTGATGTAGAAAAGATAGTAAATAAATTAAAAGAAAAAAAGATAAAACTAATACATATACAACGCTCAAAGGGTTATTCTACAAGAGATAGTTTAACAATAGAAAAAATAGAAAAAGTAATAAAAGAAATTAGAAAAGTAGATAAAGATGTAATAATATTTGTTGATAATTGCTATTGTGAATTTGTAGAAAGAATGACACCTTTAGATGTTGGAGCAGATGTTATTGTTGGATCATTAATTAAAAATTTAGGAGCAGGAATTGCAAAAAATGGAGCATATGTTGCTGGAAAGAAAAAGTATGTAGAACTTACAGCTGAAAGACTTAACTCGCCAGGGCAAGGCAAAGAAGTGGGACCATCACTTGGAGCAAATAGAGAATTTTTGCAAGGAATATATTTTGCACCAAGTGTTGTAGGAAGTAGTTTAAAAACAGCAATATTTGCAAGTAAAATATTAGAAAAATTAGGATTTACAGCAAAACCTAAATTTGACGAAAAAAGAGCAGATATAGTTCAAACAGTAGAATTTGGAAACAAAGAAAAACTTATAGAGTTTTGCAAAGGAATACAATTTGGCTCAGCAATTGATTCAAACTCTGTTTTAGAACCATCAGATATGCCAGGATATGAAGATAAAATAATAATGGCAAGTGGAAGCTTTGTACAAGGCTCGTCAATAGAGATTTCATGCGATGGGCCAATAAGAGAGCCATATGTTGCATTTTTGCAAGGTGGATTAACATACGAATATGGGAAAATTGCAGTACTTATGGCAATCCAAAGGATAATGTAAAAATTAATATCATAATAAGCACTTGAATTTACATAAAAAATATGATAATATATATGTATCAAAAATGAAAGGAGTATATGATGTTTTTTAACATCATGTAAATAAAAATGGAAAGATTAAAACAATTCGGAATATGGATAGTATTAGTAATAGCATTTTACCTTTTTAGTAATGGTATAATATACATATTTTTACATGGAAGAGAGCTCGTTAGCAATCGTATAAATAGGGAACAAATGCAGAATCAAAGTTCAATTGTTAATGAAGAAATAGAAAACGAAATACATAACAACTAATGCATAAATAAGAATATTTAACCATTTTGTCGACGCCAACAAAATGGTTAAAATTTTATCTATTAAAGCAGAATTTTGTGATAAAATGAATAAAAAATGCAGGAATTTTGTGATAAACTATATTGACAAATGTAGGAATTTTGTGATATAATATTCATAGGAGGAACAATTCCATGGATAGATTAAAAAGAAAAATAGATAATTATTTACTAGAATGGAAAGATAGTGAAGATAAAAAGCCCTTAATTGTTAAAGGAGCGCGTCAAATAGGGAAAACAGAATCCATTAGAAATTTTGCAAAAAATAATTACAAAAACGTTATAGAAATTAACTTTGTACTTCAAAAACAATATAAAGATATATTTGATGATGGATATGAAGTAGATACCATACTAAAAAATATTTCATTAAGAAATCCTAGATTTGAATTTATACCAAATGAAACTTTGATATTTTTTGATGAATTGCAAGACTGCATAAATTGTGCTACATCTTTAAAAGCATTTAATGAAGATGGCAGATATGATGTAATTTGTTCTGGTTCACTTATGGGAATAAATTATAAACAAATCGAATCAAATAGTGTTGGAAACAAAATAGACTATAATATGCATTCTATGGACTTTGAAGAATTCCTTTGGGCAAAAGGGTATAAGGAAGAACAAATAGAAGATTTATATGAGCATATGCAAAAACTCATACCACTATCTGAAACAGAATTAAATGTTATGTTTCAGAATTTTAAAGAATATATGATAATAGGAGGAATGCCCGCAATTGTTAGTAAATTTGTTACACAAAAAAATTATAGTGGAACATTAGATATGCAGAAGCAGATACTATTAGATTATGAAGAAGATATTACAAAGTATGCAGGTGGCTTAGACCAAGGAAAAGTATTAAATGTATATAGAAAAATACCAACTTTTTTGGGAAATGAGAATAAAAAATTTAGAATTTCAAAAGTAGAAAACGGAGCAAGAACGAGAGAGTATATAGGAACAGTAGACTGGCTAGTAAATAGTGGAATAATAAATATTTCATATTGTATGGAGAACCCTGAGCTTCCTCTTGGTGGTAATTATAACCCAGATAATTTTAGATTATATTTTAGCGATACAGGATTATTAATCGGTTCTCTAGATGATGAAGTTCAAGAGGATTTAAGAAACAATAAAAATTTTAATACTTACAAAGGAGCAATTTATGAAAACATTATTGCAGATATGCTTGTAAAGCAAGGCTATCAACTGTATTTTTATAAAAACAAAAAGAGTACTATTGAGATGGATTTCTTTGTTAGAGATAAAGATTCTCTTATACCAATAGAAGTAAAGGCAAATGATGGTACTACAATTTCTTTAAACAATTTAATAAATAGTGATAGATACAAAGATATAAAATATGGAATTAAATTCGGTTATAAAAATATAGGATTTAATGGTAAATTTTATACTTTCCCATATTTTTTAGCCTTTTTATTAAAAAAGTATCTCTGTAACATAAATGCAAATAGAAAAGATAAACATGGAATTTAAAATTTCACTTTACTCCAGTAAAATATTTGAATAAATCTATTGAAAAAAACATATAAATGTAATATAATTGTAATGGAATTGTAATAATTAAGAAACAAACCATTACAATTTTTTATTACAAAATTTTTTGAAGAATTATGGTTTAATTACCATTTTATATACATCACATAAAGCAAGGAGAAAAGATAGATGTTTTCATTCGGTCAAGATATCGGAATAGATTTAGGAACAGCAACAGTTTTAGCATATGTTAAGGGAAAAGGAATAGTTTTAAGAGAGCCATCAGTTGTAGCTGTTGATAACTTAACAGGCGAAGTCTTAGCAGTTGGACAAGAAGCAAGACGTATGCTTGGAAGAACACCTGGAAATATTGTCGCAACAAGACCTTTAAAAGACGGTGTTATATCAGATTATACAGTAACAGAAAAGATGCTAAAATACTTTATAAATAAAATATGTGGTAGAACAATATTTTCGCCAAGAATAATGATATGTATACCTTCGCAAGTTACAGAAGTAGAAAAAAAGGCTGTTATAGACGCAGCAACACAAGCAGGAGCAAGAAAGGTATATTTAATAGAAGAGCCAATTGCAGCTGCAATAGGTGCGGGTATAGATATATCAAAGGCCTGTGGAAATATGGTAGTAGATATTGGTGGTGGAACAACAGATGTAGCAGTAATATCACTTGGTGGTTCTGTTGTTAGTACATCGCTAAAGGTTGCAGGGGATAAATTTGACGAAGCAGTTGTTAAATACATAAAAAGAAAGCACAATGTAATTATAGGGGAAAGGACAGCTGAAGATTTAAAAATAAATATAGGTTGTGTATATCCTAAAATACAAGACATAGAGATGGATATAAGGGGACGTGATTTAACATCTGGTCTTCCAAAAACTATAACAATACATTCTAGTGAGATGCTTGAAGCACTTATAGAACCTGCAATGATGGTAGTAGATGCAGTACATTCAGTATTAGAACGTACACCACCAGAACTTACAGCTGATATTAGCGATAAAGGTATTTATATGACGGGCGGTGGATCACTAGTAGATGGTTTAGATAAACTTTTGCAAGAAAAAACTGGAATAAATGTAATGATAGCTAACGACACTGTGTCATGTGTTGCACTTGGAACAGGGAAAGCATTAGATAATTTAGATAAACTTGATAATGTGAGAAAGAAAAATAAGTAATAAACAAGGGTTGCTTTTAAGATTTGCAACCCTTAATTTAAAATATTAATAGTAGAAATGTTGAAAGGCGAAAGTAGTATGGAAAATGAAATAAAAACAGTTGCAATATATACTTTACGGATGTAAAACTAACCAATACGAGTCAAATGCTATAATTCAGGACTTTATAAAAAACGGATATAAATCAGTAAAATTTGAAGAAAAAGCAGACGTGTATATAGTAAATACATGTACAGTAACAAGTATTTCGGATAGGAAGTCAAGACAAATGCTAAGAAAGGCAAAACAAAATAACAAAGATGCAATACTTGTTGCAACAGGATGCTATGCACAAGTTGCAAAGAAAACATTAGAAGATATAAAAGAGATAGATATAATACTTGGAAATAACGAAAAAAAAGATATAGTAAAGTATGTTAATGAATTTGCAAATGAAAAAGAAGAAAAAATAACAGATATAATGGAAAATTCAGAATATCTGGAATTTGGTGATACAACATATACAGAAAAGACAAGAGCAGTTATAAAAATACAAGATGGATGTAATAATTTTTGCACTTATTGTATAATACCATATGCAAGGGGAAGAGTTAGAAGTAGAAATATAGAAAATATATTATCAGAAGTAAAAAAACAAGCAAAGCTTGGTATAAAAGAGATTGTGCTTACAGGAATACATATTGCATCATATGGTAAAGATTTTGAAGAAAATATAGGACTAATAGATTTAATTGAAGAGATTAACAAGGTAGAAGGCATAGAGAGAATAAGGCTTCGGCTCATTAGAACTTAAAATAATTACAAAGGAGTTTATTGAAAGACTAAAAAAAGTAGAAAAAATATGTACTCATTTTCATTTATCTCTTCAAAGTGGTTGCACAGACACCTTAAAAAGAATGAATAGGAAATACACTAAGGAAGAAATAAGAGATGTTGTAAATTTAATAAGAGAAAATTTCAAAGATGTTCTTCTTACAGCAGATATCATAGTTGGATTTCCTGGAGAAACAGACAAAGAGTTTGACGAGACATATGAATTATTAAAAGAGATAAAACTTTATAAGATACATGTGTTTCAATATTCTAAAAGAGAAGGCACAAGGGCTGCATTATTTCCAGATCAGGTTTTACCAGAGATAAAAGACAAGAGAAGCAAAAAAGTAATTGAACTTTCAGAAAAGAATCAAAGAGAGTATAATGAAAATTACATAGGTAAAGAAGTCGATGTTCTTGTGGAAGAAAAGCAAGGCAATATGTGCAAAGGACATACAAAAAATTATTTATACGTTATGATAGAAAATGGAAAAGAAGATATTAAGAATAAAATTGTAAAAGTTAAAATAGAAAAAGCAGAAACAGAAGTAATAATTGGAAAAATAAAATAAAACATGCAATCTTAAATGTAATGATAAAGGTCCGCCAAATCTTACCAGGGGATTAATATATATTTGTTCTCAAGAAAATTCTTCAGGTTAGACGGGTAATCCGTAAGCAGCAGGCTTGTCGAACTTTTCTTTCGAAAAATATATATTAATCCCCTGCGTTTGGCTACTTTAGAATATTATTTAGATTGTATGTTTTATTTTTCTTTAGATCTTTTTTCAGAAATAATAGTTGCGATTTTGTATATAAGCTCTTTATCAGAAGAAGAGCAATCTTTCAAAATTGCACTAAATTCATTGCTTAAATATGTATTCTTTTCATTAGAAACGCCATCTAAAATATAAGATTCAGTAGTATTAAGTAAAGAACATATTTCATTTAAACGTTTTAAATTAAGATGTGAATCTCCACTTTCAACTCTGCTTATATATGCAACGGAAACATCCATAAGATCTGCAACATGTTGTTGAGTAAATCCGGTTTTTTATTCTGGCTTTTTTTAATCTTTCGCCAATTAGTTTGTAATCAAGTGCCATAAAAAATCCTCCATTCTTTTATTTTTTCTTATTATCACTATTAGAAATAATAGTAGCGATTTGATATATTAATTCCTTATCTTTTGCAGAGCAATCCTTTAAAATTGTATTTAACTCATTGTTTAGGTATGAGTTAGAGTTATTTGATGCTCCATCTAAAAAGTATGTTTCAGTAGTATCAAGTAATTGTGCAAGTTCGCTTAAACGCTTTAGATTTATACGAGTTTTTCCACTTTCAAGTCTACTAACGTATGCAACCGAAACTTTAATAAGTTCAGCTAATTTTTCTTGAGTATATCCTTTTTTCATTCTGGCTTTTTTTAATCTTTCACCAATTAGTTTATAATCTAGAGCCATAAAAAATCCTCCATTTCAAATACAAAATAAAACGTATAACCCGTCATGTTAAAAATATATTATCACGTAAATAAAAATATTTTAAGACACTCCATGGTTAAGATTAACATAAGGATAAAATCAAAAAATGAACAAAAATCTGAAAAGCTAAAATAGGAGCAAGTTACAAGAAATTACGAAAAAACATGAAAAATCACGAAAAAATTTATATAAATTTTGTATTGACATTTGTTTTGTGCAAATGGTAAAATAGGTTTATCAAAAGAGTGAAGGGAAAACGAAAGATATGAAGATTGCAAATGATGTAAGCATTGGGGCTGTATATATATATATATATATATATATATAACTTATTTTAAAAGCAATATAGAATTTAATAAAGGTATAGATTATATAAGAACACATGGAACTTGTATGTTAGTTTGACATATGAGTTTTGAGGTGTTCTTTTTGCGTATATAGATAAACTAAGTAAATAACAAATTAAAATTTGCGTTTTGGAGACTTTGTCCTTAGTTTTCGATTGAAATATTGCATAAGTTTAAAAGATTGAATAATACAATAATAATTGTACTCGTTCCTTGTTGGCTACGCCATTCGCCTAGGGTCATTTCTATACGGGGAGCATCCCTACGCGTCACTTCGTAAATTATTATTGTATTATTCAAAACTAGAAAATAACAAAAGAGAAAAAAGAACATAGGTGTATTAAGTAGTTTTTAATGTTAAATAATATATAAATTTTAAAGAAAAAGGAGTAATTTGAAAATGAAAAACTTAAAAAATCAAAAAGGTATAACCCTAGTTGCATTAATTATTACAATTATTGTGTTAATCATACTTGCTGCAGTAACAATAATATCAGTAAATAATATGGGACTTGTTCCACTAGCAGTAAATGGAACACAAAATTATGCTATTGCACAAGAAAATGAAGGAAATCTAGTAAATGGAATAACAGATTTAGTGTTAGGAGCAATAAGTAATATAGAGAATGGTGGAACGGGAGCAGGTGGAAGTGACAGTAGTGACGACGAAGAACCAGAGCCAGAAACAGTAAAAGATGCAATAACAGAAGACCATATATTTAAGAAAACGA
>CANQXL010000019.1 GCA_947627705.1 uncultured Clostridia bacterium | reverse complement strand
TATATATAATAAAAAGAAAAGGCACTAACCTAAATTAGTGCCAGCGTGAAAACGAAGTTTTCACTTTTCTTGTTTTATGTTATACTAATTTTAACAGTTGATTAATCAAATTAATTTAGAAATTAATTTTTGAAAAATTCGTTAATAAAATAAATTGAGAAAGGAGCGTATGGTTATTTAAGTTATTAAATATATCATACAAGAAATATATGAAAAATAAGAAAATGATATTTGCGGTAGCAATTGTTGTTATATTAATAATTGCAATAATTGCATTTGTGATGGTTAATAAAATCCAAAAATCAGATGAACAAAAAGTGCATACTAATGTAGAAAACACAGAATCGAAGAATGAAGAAATAGAGTTAAACAAAGAACAATTAGGTGAAATAGCAAATTATTTAAACCAAAGCGATAACAATGGATTTTTATTATCAAGTTACAATAGCCCAAGTGAGATTGATTTATATTACATAATTTCTGAACCAAAATTTAGTGTAACAGAAGAAGAATTCACAGAATATGAACAGTTAGCTAGCGAAGAAGTTACAACAGGGCTTTATAAAGCAACTAGTGAAGAAATAAAAAATCTTTTGGTAACAAAATTTGGCGCACAATTTGTAGATAATATGAATACAGAAAATTGTCATTATTTAGAGCAAAATGATAGCTATTATACTTTATGCGGTGACGATTTACATGTAGATATTGTTTGCACAAAAGGAGTTAAGAAAGAAAATACATATATAGTAGATTATGAATCAAAAGAAAAAACAGGGATTTATATTAAAGGAAGAGTAACATTAGCAGATGGATATTTGTTTATATCTAATGAATTAGAAGAAACATTATAAGTAGGAGAAAACAGGTAAACACAAACCTATTCAAGTCAAAATAAAGTAATAAAAAGAAAAAATCATACAAACCTACCCAAGTCAAGCTAAAAACTTGACTTTTTTCTAATTTTATAGTATTATAAATAGATACATTTAATAAAAAGGAGGACTTACAAAATATGTTATGTTCAATATGTAAAACTGAACAAGCTGTAATCTTCATAAATGAGCCTACAAAAGAAGACCCAAAGCATGTTACAGGCTATTGCTTGAACTGCGCTAAGGAAAAAGGGATTGATCCACTTCATTCAATCCTTGGAGATAACGATGCTAATCTAAAAAATGTTGCTGACCAATTTGAGGCAGTATTTAATAATATATCTAACAACATGGAGCTTTCTGATATGGATTATGACGAAGCTGCAGAGAATATGGTTCCTATTGGTGCAATCTTTGGGAACATATTTAATAATGGTTCTTCTCGCGGTAATCAATCTGAAAGCAGAAATTCTAATAACAATAAGAGAGTTAAGGTAGAAAAAAGACCTAAAGAAAAAAAGAAAAAATACCTTGATATGTTTGGAACGAACTTAACAAATAAGGCTAGAAATAATGAACTAGATGCTGTTATTGGAAGAAATGTAGAAATACAAAGAATTATACAAATATTAAATAGACGTACAAAAAATAATCCTTGTTTAATAGGTGAACCTGGTGTTGGTAAAACAGCAATTGCACAAGGTCTTGCTATCGCAATTGTAGAAGAAAAGGTCCCTGCAAAACTTTTAAACAAAGAAGTATATCTACTTGATATGACTTCTGTTGTTGCAGGTACACAATTTAGGGGACAATTTGAGTCTAGAATGAAAGGTATTATAGATGAATGTAAGTCTTTTAAAAATATTATTTTAGTTATTGATGAAATTCATAATATTGTTGGAACTGGTGATGGAGAAAATGCAATGAATGCTGCCAATATTTTAAAACCAGCTCTTGCAAATGGTGAGATACAATTGATTGGTACTACTACTCTTAAAGAATATAGAAAATATATCGAAAAGGATTCTGCACTTGAAAGAAGATTCCAGACTGTTATGGTTGACGAACCAAATATAGATGCAACTGTTGATATTATCTCAGGTATTAAAAAATACTATGAAGATTATCATAAGGTTAAAATTTCTAATGAAGTTATAAGACAAACAGTTGTAATGTCAGAAAAATACATCCATGATAGATTTCTACCTGATAAAGCAATAGATATTTTAGACGAAGCATGTTCTAGAATTAATCTTGATAATAAAGAGTTATATAGACTTGAACTTTTGAAAAATCAACTAAAAATAGTTCAAGAAGAAAAAAATGAAGCTGCTCAAGCAGATTCAACGGAAGATTATCAAAAGGCTGCTGATTTAAAAACTCGTGAATGTAAATTACTTGACGAAATAGAAGAAATAAATAAAAATCTAAAATTAAAAGATGTTACTGTTCAAGATATAGCAGAAGTTATCGAGCACTGGACAAAAATTCCTGTAACTAAAATTACAGAAGAAGAAACTGCTAAACTTTTGAACCTAGAAAACAATCTTCATAAAAAGATTATTGGTCAAAATAATGCTATTGAAGCAGTATCAAGAGCTATAAGGAGAAACAGAGCAGGTCTTAAATCTACAAAAAGACCACCATCTTTCCTATTTGTTGGACCTACTGGTGTTGGTAAAACTGAACTTGCTAAAACTCTTGCATATGAAATGTTTGGAGATAAGGATGCAATCATTAGAATTGATATGTCTGAATACATGGAAGCACATTCTACATCTAAATTAATTGGTTCACCTCCTGGATACGTTGGATATGACGATGCAGGTCAGCTTACAGAAAAGGTAAAAAGAAAACCATATTCTATTATCCTTTTAGACGAAATCGAGAAAGCTCATAGTGATGTTTTCAATATATTGCTTCAAGTATTAGATGATGGAAAACTTACAGATTCTCAAGGAAATACAGTAAGTTTTGAAAATACAATAATCATTATGACTTCAAACTCTGGTTCAAACTTGAATAATAATTCTATTGGTTTTGGTAAACAAACTGTAGATTCAAATAAAATACTTGATAGTTTAAAAGATACATTTAGACCTGAATTTTTAAATAGAATAGACGAAATTGTTGTATTTGAAAGTTTAACAAAAGAACAACTTCTTCAAATTGTTGATTTAATGCTTGAAGATACAAAATTAGTTCTTGCTGATAAGAATATTACAATGGACGTTTCAAAATCAGCCAAGGAATTTTTACTTGAAAAAGGAACTGACTTAAAATATGGTGCAAGGCCACTAAGACGTGCTATTCAAAGATATTTAGAAGATGAATTATCTGATAGAATCTTAAGACAAGAAATTAAAAATGGAAATAATATAAAAGTAGATTTAAAGGATAATGCTTTAACATTTACAGCTAATGATTAATCAAAATAATATATGGAGGATAATATATGCTTAAATATGTACCCAATATTCTTACAATGATAAGATTCGTACTCATAGTACCTATCGTCATTTCAATTGCACATGAAGAGTTTGTCATTGCACTAATTTTTCTAATTTTATCTGCTATAACGGATGTATTAGATGGGACTATTGCAAGAAAATTTAATTTTATCTCGGATTTTGGCAAGCTAATAGATCCACTTGCTGATAAATCAACTCAGGTTGCAATACTTGTTACACTTGCAGTTAAGAATATTATACCATTTTGGATACTTAGTATTGTTGTTATTAAGGAATTTATAATGATTTCACGGAGCTTCTTTCCTTTATGGTAAAGAACTTGTGGTATCTAGTAAATGGTACGGAAAACTTGCAACAGTATTATTTTATGTAGCTATTGCATGCTCTCTAACTATTCGTTACTTAAATAATAACGTGTTAGATACTACTATTTATGATTTTTCTATATACATATACTGCATTGCTCTTATCGCAACAATTGCTGCACTTGTCTTATACTTTAGAGCATTCAATATGCAAAAATATATTAAAGACGAAAAAGAAAAGTTTATGAAATAATAAAAAAGCTCACATCTAAAGTATAGATGTGAGCCTTTTTATTAATGTAAGCTAAGATATTGTTATATCATAAATTTTATGATATATTATATAAAAATAGAATAATTAATTATTATTTGGAGGCGTAGTATGAAACAAAATAAGGGGGAATGAACATGAGTATTTTAAAGGTAGAAAACTTAAGCAAAATTTATGGAGAAGGTCAAACAAAAACTGTTGCAGTTGATAATATTTCATTTGAAGTAGAAAAAGGAGAATTTATTGCAATAGTTGGAGCATCAGGAAGTGGAAAATCCACTTTATTACATATGATAGGTGGAGTAGACAAGCCAACATCTGGAAAGGTTATTATAAACGATGTAGATGTATATGAGTTAAGCGAAGAAAAACAAGCACAATTTAGAAGAAGAGATGTAGCACTTATTTATCAATTTTATAACCTAATACCAGTTCTTAATGTAGAAGAAAATATGTCATTACCTATAAAACTTGATAACAAAAATGTAAATAAAAATAAACTAAACGAATTAATTGCTAAATTAGGATTAGAAGAAAGAAGAAAAAATCTTCCAAATGAATTATCAGGTGGTCAACAACAAAGAGTAGCAATAGGAAGAAGCTTATTGCAAGAGCCAGCAATATTACTTGCAGACGAGCCAACAGGAAACTTAGATAGCCAAAATTCTAAAGAAATAATAGAACTTCTAAAGAAATCAAACAAAGAATATAATCAAACAATTATACTAGTAACACATGACGAAACTATTGCAAAACAGGCAGATAGAGTAATTACATTGCAAGATGGAAAAATAGTAAGCGATAAAAAATAGAAGTAATATAAAGGGGGACTCTTTATGAAGGTTACCACTTCTTTAGGATTAAAATATCTAGCAAAGAATAAAAAAAGAAGCAGGGCTACAATTACAGGAATTGCTATTGTTACCATGCTTATTTTGACTGTTCTTGTGCTTATTTCGAGCTTTAGGCAATATATGGTAGATATAGAGAGAAATGATAAAAACTGGGAAGCAGAGTTTATTGATATTAAGTATTCAAAAGCCAAAGAAATTGAAAAGGACAAAAATGTAAAGGAAGTATCACTTTATTATAATTTTGGGTATTCAAAAGAAAGCTCAAGTAATTATAATGAAGTAAAAGGAAAGTTCGAAGAAGGAAGTATGTTCAATAAACCATTTTATATGAGAGCATATGACGATAATGCAATAAAAAATGCAAATTTAAAGTTACTTAGCGGAAGAATGCCTGAGAATTCAAGTGAAGTAATTGTATCAAAAATTATATCTGAAGGTGATGATACATCTCCAAGTATATTAGCACTTGATATTGGAAGAGAGATAGAACTTACATTTAACGGAGAAAAGAAAACATACAAAATAGTAGGAAAGGTAGAATCACTAGAAGAAGATAATAACACTCTTTCAATCAATAGACAAGGACTTGTAACGTACTTAGACAATAATATAATAAACGAGAATTTAATAATAAATGCAAGAATCTTAACAAATAATCTTCAAAAGATATGCTCAACATGTGATAATTTGATAGAAAAGCTAAATTTAAAAGAAATACAGAATTCGAGCAATAAACTTAGTGTAGAACAAAGTCAAATAGCACAGGAAATGCAAAATAGCTTAAATGAACAATTTACACAAGCTGGTTTAGATACAAGTAAAAAGGAAGAAGTAGACCTAGACAGTAAAGTTACATACAATAAAGAATTGTTAAATTACGAACTTGTATCTGATGTAGACAGTTCATTTAGAGATATGTTATTTATACTTTCATTTGGACTTACTTTAGTTATTTCATTTGCGGCTATAGTTGTAATATATACGACATTTAAAATGTCATATGGAGAAAGAATAAGAGAACTTGGAATTTTATCATCACTTGGCATGAATAAAAAACAAAGAAGGAACATGCTTTTAAAAGAAAGTTTTATTATTGGAACTATTGGAATTATAATACGGAATTATCTTAGGACTAATATTTTCATATTTTTTAGTTCATATTTTACAGATAAATATTAGTAACCTTGGAAATAGTATAATTAGTTACAGCATAGGTCAAGGTTCTAGGTATAAATTTGATTATATAACTGCGAACGAAAATGTTAAACTATGCATGACGTTACCTGTTATAATACTTATTATTTCAGTTATTATTGTATATGCTATAACATTTATTTCAGCAATGCTTCCAATGAGAAGAATAAACAAAATATCACCAATAGACGCAATTAGAGAGATAAATACACAAAAAAATAAAAGTAAAGAAATAAAAGTTCCCAAAATAATATCAAAATTTTTAGGAGTCAGCCGGAGAAATTGCATATAAAAACATAAGAAAAGAAAAGGCAAAATACAAAACTATTGTAATTTCTATAACAGCAAGTATTATAATATTTTTATCTGCTAGTGGGTTTATATATAACCTATTTTTTGGGGAGTACTTTGGCTTGCAAGAGTATAAGTATGAATATTATATAGATAATGTTAAATTAGAAATGGCAGACGAAATTATAAGTTATTTAAATGAAAATAATCTAGTAAAAGACTATATGGTATCAAGAGCTCGGATTGCAAGGTAAAGTAATGAACGGTACAGCAAGTGTTTTAGTCCCAAAAGAAAAGCAGTCAGAAACTGTTAAAAAAATATTGGCAGACGGAAAAGAAAGCATTTTTTCATTAAATAAAGCAGATAATGAAAGTATAAAAATAAACATTTATCCGGAATTCATTTTAGGAAATACATATGAAAGTTTATTAAAACTAGCTGGTATTACAGAGTTAAAAGAAAATGAAGTTATTATAACCAATACTTCAAAAAAAGAAGATTCAAAATATGGAGATGTAATAAAATATACTGATTATAAAATTCGGAGATACAATTCAAATTACTGACAGATATAGTAATAATGCTTTATATGAATTTAAAATAGCAGGTATTGTGGACGATTTTGAACCATATATTGAAAGTGATTCTTCTTATATGTATTTATTACTTAGTAAAGATAGATTAGAGAAGGATAAAAATGAATACTTAGAAACAAATGTAGGCTTTGGAGATCCGACTTTTACTATAGCTATTGATACAGACAAGCCATATGAAGTAGACGAAAAAATGGAAAAATTAAAAGATAATAAAGATTATACATATATTGATGCAAGAAATACTTATGAATATACAAGTTCTAAAAAAGAAGAAGAATTAGGTAGACGTGCAATAATACAAATCCCATTATATGCAATAGTATTTATTATCGCATTATTTAGTGCTTTAAACATATTTAATACAGTATCAGCTAGTATTGCATTAAGAAAAAAGGAAATTGCTATCTTAAAATCAATGGGAATGAGCAAAAAACAAATAAACAAGATGCTCTCATATGAAGGTATATTTTATGGATTTGATAGTTTGCTTTATGGAATAATATTTAGTTTAATTATATTGTATGCTATGTATCTTCTATTGCAAAATACTGAAATTTATGCATTTCAAATTCCATGGATTAATATTATGATTTGCATAGCTATAACATATTTAGTAATATTTATTGCAATGAACAATGCAAAGAAAAAAATAAAGAGACAAAATATAATCGACGAAATAAGAGACGAAAATGTGTAAAATAATCTTATGGACTAATTTTTTATAATATGATATAATAAAAATATAAGATAAACGAAAATATAGATAGACAATCATTCGTTTATATAGATAGGAGAAATGCAAATGAAAATGGAAATAAAAATTAGGAACATATGCTTTGCAATAATAATTCTTATATGCATATTTGCTTTAACATATGGAATATACCACCAAATATTTGGAGATCAAAACACGGAAATAAATATAGTCGAACCAGGAACAGTAATTGCACCTGAAGTTGATTTTGACGATTTATTTGATAATTCAATGAATTACCAAGAATATACTGGAGCGGACTATATAAATAAAATTAAACCAGATGCAGAAGCAGTATATACAATATATTCTATGAATGAAATATTTGGAGATAAATATGAAATACATGCTAATATTCCAGCAATTAACGTTAATCAAGAAAATGTAAGAAATATAGATAGAGAAATACTTAATATTTTTTATAATAAACTAAATAGCATAATTTCAAATGCAGAAAAAGACAATACAGCATTTACGATATATACAGTTAACTATACAGCATACTTAAATGAAAATATATTGTCCTTGGTAATCAAAGCAAACTTAAAAGAAGGAGACAATGCACAAAGAGTCATAATTCAAACATACACATATAATTTATCTACAAATAAGCAAATTGACCTAAAGGAGATGCTTGAGATAAAAGGAAAAAGCGTAGATGCTGTTCAAAAGGACATAAAAGATAGGATACAAGAATATATAAACTATGCAAACAATATGTCTTCATTAGGATACGACACATTTAAAAGAAATATAAATGATCAAATGTATAATGTCGATAATTCAAGTAATTATTTACTTGGACCAAATGGAAAAATATATATTATATATGCATATGGAAATTCAAATTATACAAGTGAACATGACGTAGTTGTAATAGATTAAAATAAAAAAGATATAAATAAATAAGACCTAGGGTTTTACCTTAGGTCTTTTAAAATAAAAAATAAAAGGGGATGTTTTTCACTATGTTTATTAGTGTAATTAAAATATAACAATCGAATATGTCCTTTTTGTGAACTGGAAGTGAAAGTTAGTAAAAAAGTATTAATTTTAAAAAAGTGAAATATAAATTAAATATACTTCAAAATTAAATGAAGAAGGGAAGAAAAACAATGGGAAAAAAGATAAGTAAAATTACGGCCTTTTTAGAGATGCCAGAAGAAGTAATGACAGATAAACCAAGGATAACATTACTTGGATTTGACAAGCTTGTAATAGAAAATTATAAAAATATTCTAGAGTATGACGATATATTTATAAAAATAAACACATATATTGGGGCAGTTAATATAAATGGTCTAGGCCTTAAATTAATACAAATGAATAAAGAAGATTTAATGGTTAATCGGAAAAATTGATAGTATAGATTTTGAAGAAAATGAGTAAGGGAGTATGAAAATTGATATTTAAAATTTTAATAAGATATATCTTGGGATATGTAAATATATCATTTCAAGGCTATTACATAGAGCGATTTATAAATGTATGTATTAGCAAAGGAATTTTTTTATGGAATACCAAAATAGAAAGATCAACTTATGCACATGCAAATGTTGGTATTAAAGATTTCAAAAAACTGAGACAAGTGGCTAAAAAAACAAATTGCAGAATAAGTATAAATAAAAGATGTGGTCTTCCATTTATTATGAACAGATATAGGAAAAGAAAGATATTTTTTATTCTTACAGCTGTTATTTGCACATTTTTATATATTGAATCAAGATTTATTTGGAACATTGATGTAGAAGGACTTGAAAGAATTTCAAAAGAAGAAATACTTAATGAATTATCAGAATCTGGTTTAAACATAGGAACGTTAAAATCAAAAGTAAACACAAAGGATATTATAAATAAAGTAAGACTTAGTCGTCAAGATATAGCATGGATGAATATTGATATGAAAGGAACAAATATTATAGTTCAGATTGCAGAGACTACGGAAAAGCCAGACATAATTTTGCAAGATGAATATTGCAATATTGTTTCAAAGAAGGATGCAAAGATAGTTAAAATAACCGCTAAAACTGGTACTAAACTTGTAAAAGAAGGCGATATAGTAACAAAGGGAAGTATGCTAATTGGCGGATGGATGGAAGGAAGCTATACAGGTACAAGATATGTACATGCAAGCCGGAGAGATTATTGCAAAAGTTTGGTATAGCAAAAAAGAAAAAATGGATCTAAGGCAAGTGGCCGTAAACAGAACGGGAAAAATTGAAAAAAAGTACACAATAAAATTTAATAATTTTCAAATAAATTTTAATAAAACTCTTCCAAAATTTCAAAAATATGATACAATAAATACAGATAAAAAATTAAAATTATTTTCTGATTTTTATTTGCCAATATCCGTAGGGATTTCAACATACTATGAATTAGAAGAGAAAGAAAATATATTTAGTAAAAGCGAAGCTATAGAGATTTTAACAGACAAATTAAAAAAGGAAATATCAGAAGAGATAGAAAATAAAGATAAAATAACAGATATACAGGTTAACACAAGTGAAGATACTTCATTTGTAGAAGTAGAAGTAATATACGAAGCCCTAGAGAATATTGGAACTGAAGAAAAGATAATATAAATTTAGGAGGGTTACTATGGAAGAAAGAGGACTTAGAGTCGCTAAGACTGATAAAGCGTTTTTTTCAAAAATTTCAACAACTATAAGCAAATTACTTATACCTACAAAAATAGGTATTAATGGCATGTTAATAACACTTAAAAGAAATAATGTGCTTAAAAATTATGAAATTTGCACAAATAATCAAGAACAAGAAAAAGAAGAAGCATTACAAAAAAAATATGAAGATGCATTTATATTATACCTAGAGTCTATAGATAAATATGTAATGGATTCAATATATAAAAAAGTTAGAACTAGAACTGCAACTCCTTTTGAAGAAGATGCATTATCAAGGTATTATTCTGTAATACATTTAAAAGAAACTCAATATTTGGAATATAAATATAGAAAACAAAAATATTTGCTAGATTTAGATTATTTATCTTTAAAAAATGATAATAAGACAAAGCAAATTGCTAAATATAAAGGATTTTATGTATCTAAAATGAATGGAATATATAAAGGAATTCTTAAAAATTATTCAGTACAACTTGCAGACAAAATATCAGCAGGAATAATAGATAAGGATAGTGTTTATGAAAGTATATTTGATACATTAGAAGATTATATTGCAAATGTATTACCTATAAAAATGGAAGTAGAAGGAAAAGAAAAATACGAAGAAATACTTGCAGAGTACGAAAAAATAGATACATTTTTAGCAGGAAAGCTTGATACAAGAGATCAAATAGAAAAGAAAATATATTTACTTGCAATAAGCAGAAAATTATTTACACATAGCTTGCCACTTGTTGTCGCAGAACAATGCTATGATAAATTATTAAAAGATACAAGAAATTTAATAGTAGATTCAAAGCAAGAAGTTAAGAAAGAAAAAGCATATGAACTATTGATTAAATTAATAGAAGAATATAACATAAGACTTTTATCTACAAAAATATATTGGGAAGTTCCAAGTCAAAGAGAAGAATACAAAAAATTTTGGGATAAGTATAAGGCTATTCCAAAAGATACAAAAGAAGGACAAGCCCAAAAAGAAATATTATTTATTAAAAATGAACTTAGCAAATTAGAAAATAATAAAGAAAACAAAAAAATAATAAGATTCTACAAAGAGAAACTTGTTTCATTTGGTGAACTAAAAGTACTTAAAAATAAATGCACAACTGGTAATAAATATACAAAGAAAAGAGTAGTTAATGTATGAGAGAACTAGCAGAAACAACTTACATGAATATAAAAGAAGATTCAAAATATCAAAACATCGTAAACAAAGTGTTTGAAGTATGCTTTAAAAAAGAAGATTTATATGACTATGAAATATATGTAAGTGTTATAATATCAGACGAAAATTACATAAAAGAAATCAACGCAAAATACAGAAATATAGATAGCGTTACAGATGTATTGTCTTTTCCGATGTTTGAAAAGGACGAGATAGAAGAAGCTAAAAAAAATAAAGAAGTGCTTGGAGATATAATTGTATGTTTGCCAAGAGTTAAACAGCAGGCTGAAGAATATGGACATAGTGAAGAGAGAGAATTTGCATATATGCTAGTACATGGTTTTTATCATTTAATGGGATATGACCATATGCAAGAAGACGAAAAAAAACAAATGCGAGAAAAAGAAGAAGCAGTATTGAAAGAATTAAATTTAGAAAGGGATGAATAATAATTATGAAGTTTAAACTTTTAATCGTACTTCTAGGAATAGCTGTAATTGCGCTTGGTGTTCTTTTTGGAATGAAAATTATGCAGGAGCAAGAAACACCAGTAGAAAATATTGGGATGGAAAATTCAATACAAGCAGAAGAACCAGAGGAAGAATTACCAAAAAGCAAATATGATGGTAGTAGGAGAACTCTTGCAGTTGTTATAGATAATGTTGGAGATGCAGTCCCACAAGCAAGCCTAAATGATGCAATGATAGTTTATGAAGCAATAGTTGAAGGTGGACTTACAAGATTCCTTGCAATATACAAAGATCCACAAGTAGAGACAATAGGACCAGCAAGAAGTGCAAGACCATATTTCATTGACTATGCTTTAGAAAATGATAGTATATTTATACACTATGGTGGTAGTCCAAGAGCTTTAGAAGATGTTAAAAAATTAAATATGGAAAATATAAATGGAATAGAATCACCAGGAAAAGTTTTCTGGAGAACAAACAAAAAAGCAGCACCACATAATGCGATGGTTAGTGTAGAAGAAGTTTGGAAATATACAATAGCTAAAAATTACAGAACAACAACAACAGAAAGAAATGTTCTAAATTATACAACAAAAGAAGTTAATTTGGAATCATTAGTAGCTAAAAGTAATAAAAATGAAAATACAACTCAAAATGAAATTAATGTTACAGAAGGTGAAGTAACATCAGACGAAAACAATGCAGAATCAAATATTGCAAATTCTATAAGTATACCTTATCCAACACAAACTGTATCATTTAGATATAATGAAGAAACAAAGCTTTATGAAAGATATGTTAAAAATGTACTTCAAAAAGACTTTTTAACAGGTGAACCATTAACAACAAAAAATATAATTATAACATTTGCTAAGAATTATTCAACATCAGAAGAAAATGGATATGGAAGGCAAGAAATTGAAAACATAGGAAAGCTTGATGGTTATTATATAACAAATGGCAGAATGGAAAAAATCATATGTAACAAAACTACAAGAAGAGGAAGAACTGTATATCAAGATTTAAACGGAAAAGAAATAGAAGTAAATGACGGAAATACTTATATACAAATTGTTCCGCTTAATTTGCAAATATCATTTTCTTAAAAAACCCCTTTGACTTTTTTCAAAAAATATAGTATAATAGATATGTCGGAAAAATTTGACAAAGCTTAGGAGGGAAAAAGTATGTTCAACGTAGGAGATTACATAGTTTATCCAATGCATGGAGCAGGAACAATAGATGCAATTGAAGAAAAAGACATTTTAGGACAAAAACAGGCATACTATATAATTAAAATGCCCGGAGAAGTTAAAGTAATGATACCAACTGCTCAAGCAGAAAAAGTTGGTATAAGAAATATAATAGATAAATCTCAAGCTGTAAAAGTATTCGACATTTTAAGTGAGAATGAAACACAAACGGAAATGAATTGGAACAAGAGATATAGAGAAAATATGGACAAAATGAAAACTGGAGACATATATGAAGTAGCTGATGTAGTCAGAAACTTAAGCTTTAAACAAAAAGAAAAAGGTCTATCTACTGGAGAAAAGAAAATGCTAACAAATGCTAAGCAAATATTAATTAGTGAATTAGCACTTGCAGAAGAATCTTCACAAGAACAAGTAGAAGAAAAAATTGATGAGCAAATAACAAATTCATTTAAGACTTTCAGATTAGACGATATTGGAGAAAACACAGGAGTAAACAAATTTATTCCATTTGATAATAGTGGAGAAAATGATACAATAGTAGGATAAACCTACAATAAAAGACGCCAAGAAATCTATGGCGTCTATATTTTTTTAAGGGGAGGAAAGTGTGATTAATTAAATAGTCATACAGAGATAAGTAATGGTAATATTAGTTACAGGTGGAACAGGATATATAGGAAGTCATACTGTAGTAGAGCTTATAAAAAACAATTATGACGTAGTAATAATTGATAATTTATCAAATAGTTCCAAAGATGTAGTAAATAAAATAGAAAAGATAACAGGAAGTAAATGCAAGTTTTATGAAGCGGATATAAGAGACGAAAATGCATTAGATAAAATATTTAAAGAGAATAAAATAGATGCTGTTATACATTTTGCAGGATATAAAGCTGTTGGAGAATCTGTAAAAAAACCATTAGACTATTATGATAATAATGTCGTAGGAACTATAAAACTATTAGAAACAATGAAAAAATATAATTGCAAAAAGATGGTATTCAGTTCTTCTGCAACTGTATATGGAAATCCAAAAGTACATAAATTTGACGAAACAATAGAAAGGGGAAAGGCAGTTAATCCATATGGTGCAACAAAAATTGTAATAGAAGAAATGTTAGAAAATTTATATGTATCAGATGACACTTTCGAAATATCAATACTTAGATACTTTAATCCAGTTGGAGCACATGAAAGTGGAATAATTGGAGAAAACCCAAACGGAGTACCAAATAATTTGATGCCATATATACAAAAAGTTGCAAAAGGTGAACTTCCAGAATTAAGTATTTTTGGCTCTGACTATAATACAAAGGACGGAACAGGAGTAAGAGATTATATACATGTTGTAGACCTAGCTAAAGGCCATATAAAGGCATTAGAAAAATTAGATAACAAAAAGGTATATACATATAATTTAGGAACAGGAAAAGGATACAGTGTATTAGATTTAGTAAAAACATTTGAAAAAGTAAATAATATAAAGATAAAATATAAATTTGTAGATAGAAGACCAGGAGATTTAGACTGTTATTATGCAGATACAAGTAAAGCAGAAAAGGAATTAGGCTGGAAGGCAGAAAAGGGAATAGAAGAAATGTGTAAAGACAGCTGGAATTTTGCAAAAAATATGTAATAAATCACACAAAATTAAATACAAATTAAAGTAGAATTAAAAACAGGAGTTAATGTAAAAATGAGAAAATATTTTGGAACGGATGGTATTAGAAGAATTGCAAATACAGAGCTTACACCAGAACTTGTATATAGAGTTGCTAAAGCTGGGGCTTATGTATTTAGTAAACATTCAAATCACACCCCGCTTATATTAATTGGAAAAGACACCAGACTTTCAGGCAGTTTAATCGAAAGCAGTATGATAGCTGGATTTTTAAGTTATGGTGCAAATGTAATCAACCTTGGTGTAATTCCAACTCCCGCTGTAGCATATCTTACAAAAAAGATGCAAGCTGATGCGAGTGTTGTAATATCAGCATCTCACAATTCTTATGAATACAATGGTATAAAATTCTTTAGTAATAAAGGAACAAAAATAGAAGATAGCCTAGAAGAAGAAATAGAAGATATACTAGATAATTTTGATAAATTAAATGAGCATAGTGCAGTAGGAGATAAGATAGGAATTTGTGAGCACAGGGAAGACTTAATAAACGACTATTTAGATTTCTTTGTTAAAAATTTTAAAGAAGAAATACAAAAAAATATGGACGAAAATGTAGTTGTTCGGAATAGATACAGCAAATGGTGCTACATATAAAATTGCAGAAAAGGTATTTGAATCTCTTGGAATTAAATATAAGATTATAAATAATAAACCAAACGGAATTAATATAAATGATAATTGTGGATCAACTCATATAGAGCAAATTTCTAAATTTGTTAAAGAAAACAAATTAAGTTTAGGGATTGCATATGATGGGGATGGAGACAGATGCCTTGCAGTTGACGAAAATGGTAATTTAGTTGATGGAGATGTAATACTTGCGATATTTTCAAAATATTTAAAGCAAAATGGAAGACTAGCTAAAAATGCGCTAGTTGCAACTGTAATGAGTAATTTAGGGTTAAAAAAATATGCATCTGAAAATGATTTAAAGCTTGAACAAACAAAAGTTGGAGACAGATATGTTCTAGAAAAAATGGTGAAAGAAGGATATAACCTTGGTGGAGAACAATCTGGACATATAATTCTTTCTGATTACAACAAAACAGGAGATGGCATACTTACGTCTGTTATGCTAATAATGATAATGCTAAGTAGCAAATGTACTTTATCAAAATTAAGAGAAATAATAAATATATATCCACAGGTTTTGATAAATGCAAAGGTAGACAAAGACAAAAAGTACGATTTTGATAAAAACGAAGACATAAAAAAAGCGATAGAAAAACTAGAAGAAGAATTTAAAGATTCTGGTAGAGTTTTGATAAGAGCTTCTGGTACAGAAAATTTGGTTAGAGTTACAATTGAAGGAGAAAATCAAGAATATATATCAAAGAAGGCAAGGGAACTTGCAGATTTGATTGAAGAGAAGCTAAAGTAAATAACAAAACTGTGCAAAAATTTTCAAGTTAAATTGAAGAGTTTGCACAGTTTTTTATGGTGTATATAATAGGTTAATTATTTTCATAATTAATAAATATTTTTGAAAAAAAAGATTGTCGCAATTTGTCAAAAAGTAAGTGTCGTTTCTTGAAATTAATCGACATAATGTAGAAGGATTTACAGATTATCTGTCGAATATTATAATATAATAAGGAAGGGAAAAAGATGGCACGATATGAAGATAGCTTGATTGAAGAGATTAAGGCAAACATCAACATAGTAGACGTAATTTCACAATATGTTTCGCTAAAAAGACAAGGAAGAAATTATTTCGGGCTATGTCCATTTCATAACGAGAAGTCACCATCTTTTTCAGTGTCTGAATCTAAGCAGATTTTTCATTGCTTCGGTTGTGGAGTAGGTGGAGATGCTTTTGGATTTCTAAAAAAGATAGAAAATATTAGTTTTAAAGAAGCAGTAGAAATACTTGCAGAAAGAGCAAATATAACTTTACCAGCTATTACTCTTTCTGAAGAAGAGCAAAAAAAAATAAAATTACAAGAAAAAGTATATGAGATAAACAAAATTGCAGCAGAATATTTTCATAATAATCTTTATGGCCCAAATGCTAAACCTGCACAAGAGTATGTAAAGAAAAGAAGATTAGACAACAATACATTAAAAAAATTTCAAATAGGATATTCAGGAAATTATGACGATTTATATAAAGAATTAAGAAAAGATGGTTTCAGTGACGAAGAAATATATGCGTCAAAATTAGTCTTAAAATCAAAAAACGGAAGTCCTAACGATGCATTTAAGAAGAGACTCATGTTTCCAATAATGGATGTAAAGGATAGAGTAATTGCATTTGGTGGAAGAGCATTAGACGATTCAAAACCTAAATATGTAAATTCACCAGATACTGTTTGCTATAACAAGGGAAGAAATTTATATGCATTAAACATTGCAAAAAAAACAAAAAGAGATTTCATAATAATGGTTGAAGGGTATATGGATGCTGTGTCTCTTCACCAAAGGGGTATAGATAATGCAGTAGCTTCGCTTGGAACGGCACTTACAGAGGCACAAGGAAGACTTCTTAAAAGATATAAATCAAAAATAATAATCGGATATGATTCAGATTCTGCAGGACAAGGCGCAACACTTAGAGGACTTGAAATATTACAGTCATTAGGATATGACATTAGAATATTACAGATTGAAGGTGCAAAAGATCCAGACGAATTTGTTGTTAAATATGGTAGTGGAAAGTTTGAGCTTGCTTTAAAAAATGCAATATCATTAGTAGAATTTAAAGTTAAAAATTTAAAACAAAATTTGGATATAACACAAACAAATGACAAGATTAAATTTTTAAATGAAGTATGCAAAATTTTATTGAAGATAACAAATAAATTCGAAAAGGAAGTATACATTAGCAAGATTTCAGAAGAATATAACATATCTAAAGAAGCAATTTATGGTGAACTTAATAAATTGGAATATGCAAATTCTAGCGGAGTAAAGGTACTTGAAAGGCAAGGAACGTTAAAAAGAAATGACATAGCAGTTAAGAAAGAAGATACAGGAGTAAGTGCATCAAGAGAGAATTTGATTATATCGCTTTTGATAAATGAAGGACAAAGTGTATATAAAAAAATAAAAGATAATATAACCTTTGAAGATTTTAAAAATGAAGAAAATAAAAAAATTGTAAAAAAATTGTATGAAGAATTAGAAAAAGGAGATATTAGTAATGTAATAGGACTATTTGAAGGTGACGAAAAATTACTTAGTCATATTACGTACATATTATCAAAAGAGACTGATATAAGCGATATGGACAAGGCTGTAGAAGATCTTGTAAGTAAATTTATTAAAGATAAGCTACAGAAAGAAAAGTCAGAAATACTTAAAAATTTGATTTCAAAAGAATTAGATAAGGAACAGGCAAAAGAGTTGGAAAATAGACTCAAAGAGATAAGTAAAAAATTAGTTAGTTTAAAGTAAAGGAGGCCTATAATAAATGAAACAAAAACAAGAGCAAGAAAATGTAAAAGAGACAAAAAAGAATAAAAAAACTATAGAATCAAAAGATAGAGAAAAAGAATTGAAAAATAAGGCCAACAAAGAAGAAAAAAAGGTTGTAAAAAAAGAAAATAAATCCCCAAAAGAAGAAAAAGAAAATAAGGCATTAAAAACAGCCAAAGTAGTTAAAACTATTAAAGAAGAAAAAAAGAAAAGTAAGCCTATAAAAGAAACTAAAAAAGTAGAAAAGAAAGAAGAGCCTAAGAAAGAGGCTAAAAATGCAGAAAAAAAGGAAGATATAAAAAAAGAAGCTAAAAACACTAAGAAAAAAGAAGAAACCAAGAAAGAAGTTAAAAATACAGAAAAAAAAGAAGATACAAAAAAGGAAACTAAAAAAGATAAAAAAACTGAAACTTTGAAAGCTGAACCTAAAAAAGTAGATAAAAAAGAAGATAAGAAAGTAGATAAAAGTATAGAACAAAAAGAAGAAGTAAACGAAATAAAAAAAGCTAAACCTAAAAAGGTAAAAGATATAGAAGAAAAGAAAGAAATAGAAAAAAATACTGAAAATACTGAAAACGTCGAAAATAAAGACAAAGAAAAGGAAAAAGATAAAGAAAAAGTAAGCCAAATATTAACTAAGGCAAAGGAAAAAGGTAGTATCACTTATGGAGAGCTAGCATCAGAACTAGAAGATGTAAATCCTGAAGAAATCGATAAAGTATTTGACGCATTTGAAGAAATAGGAGTAGATTTACTTAAAGACGATTTTGATGATGTAGAGCCTGATTTAGACGATTTAGATAGTATCGAAGAAGTTGATGTAAGTGATAGTGCACTTATAGATTTCGATGGAATAAATATCGATGACCCTGTAAGAATGTATTTAAGAGAAATAGGAAGAATTCCACTTCTTACATATGACGAGGAGCTTGAACTTGCTAAAAAAATACTTGTGGGAGACGAAGCGGCTAAACAAAGACTTGCAGAATCTAACCTAAGATTAGTAGTAAGTATAGCAAAGAAATATTTAGGAAGAGGTATGTTATTCTTAGACTTAATACAAGAAGGCAATATGGGATTAATTAAAGCTGTTGAGAAATTTGATTATTCAAAAGGATATAAATTTAGCACATATGCTACATGGTGGATAAGACAAGCAATTACTAGAGCAATTGCAGATCAAGCAAGAACAATAAGAATACCAGTACACATGGTTGAAACAATAAATAAACTAATAAGAACATCAAGACATTTACTTCAAAGATTAGGACGTGAACCTACCCCTGAAGAATTATCAGCAGAACTAGAAATGCCAATTGATAAGGTAATGGAAATACAAAAAATTGCCCAAGATCCAGTATCTCTTGAAACACCAATAGGAGAAGAAGACGATAGTCACTTAGGAGATTTTATACCAGATGACGATTCTCCAGAGCCACAAGATTCAGCAGCTTATACATTATTAAAAGAACAATTAGAAGAAGTAATGAATACATTAACACCAAGAGAAGCTAAAGTGTTAAAATTAAGATTTGGATTAGAAGATGGGAAAGCTAGAACACTTGAAGAAGTTGGAAG
>CANQXL010000018.1 GCA_947627705.1 uncultured Clostridia bacterium | reverse complement strand
ATTTGCAATTAATCTAGAACTTTCTTTTACAATTTTTTATTGCCTATTAAAACTGGAATTTAAAATTTCACTTAACAAAAATTTTATTACTCGTAAAGTGAAATTTTAAATTCCGCTTAACGTTCTTTTATACAAAAATTGGGAGTTAAAATATGAATTAGAATGCAAAAATTCCAGTGAAAAAATCACTGGAATTTTTGCTTTTCCCATTTTTAGGGAAGTTTATTTTGGTTTTCTATTTTAGAATCCCAATTTGTTAAGATTAAAAAACTATGACTGGTGTTCCTGGTTCAACATTTTCATAAATAGTTTTTGCTGCTTTTTTAGGAAGATTAACGCATCCATGAGATCCGTCTGTTTTATAAATATTCCCACCATATGCGCTTCTCCATCCATCTGCATCATGCATTCCAATGTCACCATTAAACGGCATCCAATAGCTTACATCGACATCATACATAGAAAGATGTGCGTTAATTGTTTTGTATGCTACTTCGTAGTAACCTGTTGGAGTTCCGTTACCTGCAGAAACATTGCCTGTGACACATGGAGTTTCTAAGATACATTCACTATATCCATTTGTTGACTTATATAGCTTTACTGTTTGGTTCTCAATGTCTATTGTAACATAGTTGCTCGACCAGTATGCATCATTAAACTTAGAATAAAATACTTCTCTTTCGAACTTTTCCCCATGTTCAAGTGCTTGCATGATTTCTGATTTCTCTTTTTCAATGTCTATGCTGTTTTCTTTACCATTTTGCACAGGAAGAATAATCTCTGTGCCATCTTCTTTTATGAAGATCATGGTTTTTCCAAGTTCCTTAACTGACTTTTGCAAACCGCTTAAAAATGCATCAACATTTTGTTCAACATCAATCTGATAGTTTCCATTTTCGTCTTGATAAATCCATTTTTCTATGGTATTTTTATCTAGCACTACTCTACTTTGATCATTTAAGATGTATGTAATCTCTGTATCAAGCATTGTATTTATTCTTTGAACATTTTCTTCAAGATCTTTTGCATAAACACTCGGCTCTGTTGAAATAAGAGATTTGAAACTAATTGATGTTTCACCAGCTTGTAGCTGATCCTTCAAATATGCATATGCCTTATCAAAATCGATAATGTACCCTAACTTTTCTGGTACTACATAGAGTAAATTATCGTCTCCGATTTCAACATACGCATCTTGCGGTTCAACTAAGCTCATTTCAGTAAGACATGGCAGACTTTTTGCATATTGCATTAATACTGTTTCGTCTAAATCGAATTCTTTGCTATCAATTGTGAAGTCAAGATTGTCTCTGTTTTCGCGAAGTTCGAGATATCTTTGCTGTTTAAGCAGTTCTTCAATTACTTCTTCATTAATACTCAATCCGAGTTCACTTTTTTTAGCAGTAAACACATTATCCCCTGTAAAATCAAGAGTCACATCTTCTGATTCTAATGCTTTTTTTACATCTTCAACAGTTGAATTTGAAAAGTCAATGCCATTGATTGTCGTGGAATTTGCAAAGTGCGGGTTTAGGTACCGAGAATACAGAATTGCTAGGACGAGCAGGCACAAAAGTATCATAATTGCTACTTTGAATATTGTGCCTAATTTGCTTTTGCTGGAGTTGTCTTCCTTTTTCATAGTTTTCCCTTCCTTTTTGCAGTTTTTAAAATTATTTTTTGCTGCGTATTTACAAGGTTTTTACCTAACTAATTAATTATACTACTTTTTAAGCCCAAAGTCAAACTATCACTTGCTTTGGGCTTAAAGTATGTAAATTCAATAATAGATAAGGAATAAAATAACAACACATTCTGCTCTCTACCAAAATTGCGAATGTGTTGTTATAACTATATGTAGTGGTAACCGCATTCACTGCGGTTATTCATTTCCTATATTTATTATACACGGATATTAAATAAATGTCAAATGCTATTTTTTTACTAACTACTTATACGAAAACATTTTTTATCCTTATGTTTGATTTTTCTCTACAGCTTGATTATTTTATGCTCTCATGATATAATTATTGTATTCTTTTTATGTATTTAGAGAATGAAATTTAACTATCAATTGCAAATTCAGCTTAATGGCAGGAGGTAAATAACATGGCTATTGAACGTTTTGTAAAAGCAGTAAGTGATGGTGTAAGTGATAGTGCGATTAATAAAGAGCATGGTTCGCCCGACTTAATTTTTGAAACAAATAAGTTTAGAACTTGTACTCCAACTCCTAGTTATTTCTTTTCAAGTGAAAGTGATTTTGAAAAGATATTTTCCAATCGCAAAATTTCAAAAAAATAATTTTTCTCTAAGTAAGCTAAGACTGTTAACATTTTTTTGTTAACAGTCTTTCTTATTTAATTTATTTCTTACTATCTAGGCAATATGTCCCTACACCTAATTAATTACATATGTGTAAACAAGTAGTTTATTCCACCATTTGCTGCAGCAGTTAATGCAAGAATTATCACTCCTGCAGTAAATACACCTAGATAAATTGGTGGGATTGCCTGCTTTGGCTTCAAATCTAAAAAGTTAGCAATAAGTGCTCCCATCCATGCTCCTGTTCCCGGAAGTGGAATGGCAACAAATAGATATATCGCAATAAGTGCTCCTGCTTGTAACTTTGGACTTTCTGCTATTTTCTTGGTAGCTTTTTCTGTTGCCCAATCTATCACCTTTTTTAATATTTTTATTCTTCCAAGTAAATTAAATATTGGTCTTATAAATTTTACAATAAAATATACTGGTAAAATATTTCCAATAAAACTTATAACAAATGCTTCAACATACGTTAAATGAAAAGTAAATACTGCAACTGGTATTGCCCCCCTTAGTTCTATTATTGGTATCATACTTATAAATAGTGTTGCTAAATATCCGATTAACATTTTTATCTATCCTTATATAATATATTTAGGTTTTAAATTTGGTTTTACCTATAACCGTTTATAAACATTCTTTTATAGATTTTTCAGGTATTGGTCCTTCTCTTAATATCTTTACTTCTTTTCCTTCCATCCTAACAATTGTCGATGCCACTCCAATTTCAGGCTCTTTTTCTTCTACCATACAATCTACTTTGCCTTTAAATTCATTTAAAACTTCATTAATGTTTACTAAACTTTTTTCTCCCGCCATATTGCAACTAGTTGCAACAATAGGTCTTCCGAAGAAATTCTATTATATCCATAAGTAGTTTGTTTTCTGGCATTCTTACTCCTATCGTCTTTAACCCTGCTGTAACAATAGATGGTATTTTTTCATTTCTATCTAGGATAATCGTAATTGGGCCTGGGAAAAATCTCTTAATTATCTTCTCTTCTTCTTCAGAAATTTTAGATGTAACATTTTTTATCATATCAAAATTTGATACTAGTATATTTACAGGTTTTGAAATATCCCTTTGCTTTAAATCATATATTTTTTTTATTGCCTTTTCGTTCATGCTATCTGCTATTATTCCATACACCGTATCTGTTGGTACAATTAAAATTCCACCTGATTTTATAATTTCTACAATCTTTATTATATCATTTTTTGTATATCCATTTTTTAAATTTATATATTCCATTTTACTTTAAGACCTTCTTAATTATTCCAATTTTATAGTTATAATACTTCCTTGCTCTATCATTTCTCCTTCTTTTGTGCTTTGATTTACAACTTTGCCACTACCAGAATATGAAACATTTAAATTCTTATCAGAAAGTGCTGACTTTGCTTCTGATAATGTAAGTCCGATTAAATTTGGTACTGATACTGACGTTCTTACGCTATTTTCTTCTGTATAAAGTATAACCGTTGAACCTTCAAGAACCTGTGTATTTTTAGCTGGTACTTGCTCAGTTACAAGTACAGAATTACTATTTTCTGTATCTGCTGATACTACTTTATACCCTAGGTTTTCTAATGTTCTTTTAGCTTCAGTAAGTGTTTTGTTTGTTACATCTACCATACTTGATGTTTTAGCAGTTGCAATTGTTGTATTTGAAACATCTGATTCATTTGATGCAATTCCAAGATATGGTAACACTTCAGATAATATATTTGACAAAATTGGTGCTGCAATTCTACTTCCATATGGATTCTTAGTTGCTGGATTATATACTACCACAAGCCCTATTACTTCAGGTTCGTCTGCAGGAGCTATCGCTAAATATGAAACTGCATATCCTTCTTCTGGGTGGCTTGGTGATGGTTCAGATGTTCCAGTTTTTCCACCAATTTCATATCCTGCAACCTTTCCATAAATATTTTCTCTTCCTTCTGTAACAGTTTTCATCATGTCTCTAATCTTTTTAGCAGTTTGTTCTGATATTACATTTCTCGTCTTTTCAGTATCTAGTTCTGTTATTGTCCCTGTCATGCCATTTTGTATTTGTTTTACAATTTTAGGTTTTACCAATGTTCCATCATTTGCTATTGCTGAAACTGCGCTTATTAGTTGTAGCGGCGTAATTTCAAATCTTTGGCCAAATGATGTTGTTGCAAGCTCAACTGGTCCAAGATTATTTATATCATGGAAATTTGATCTTGTTTCTCCAGTAATTGCAATTCCTGTCCTTTCAAATAATCCAAATGCGTCGAAATATTTGTATAAAGTTGTCTTGCCTATTCTAGAACCTAGTTGTATAAAAGCTACGTTACAAGAATTTCTTAGTGCATCTCTTAATGTTTGGTTACCATGAACTGCTGATTCTGCACAAGATATCTTTCTATCTTCTACTTGTATATGACCTTCACAATGGAAATCATTTTTTACGTCTGTATCTGTTATACCTTCTTCTAAAGCAATAGCAGAAAGTATTAATTTAAAAGTTGAGCCTGGTTCATATGCACGTGAGAAATTTCTATCTGCCCACATATTTGCACGCTTGTCTGCCTTTTCTTCTGCTGTATATGTATCCCATTTTTCTAAATCTTCTTGATTATTTATAGTAGATGGATCATTTAGGTTATAGCTTGGATATGTAGCCATTGCAAGCACTTCTCCGGTCTTTGGATTCATAAGTATTGCTGATCCTGCAGTAGCACCGTTATCTGTAACACCCTTCTCTAAATATTTTTCTACCATCATTTGAATATTTACATCTATTGTAAGATATAAATCTGATCCATTTTCAACTTCAATATATTGTTGAGCATTATCTGAGATTTGTGTACCTGTACGATCTACTGTTGTGACAATTTTACCTGATGTACCTTTTAAAGTTGAATCCCATTTATGCTCTATTCCATATAATCCTTGTGAATCAGTACCTGTAAATCCAATTACATGCGCTGCCAAATTATTATATGGATAATATCTTTTTGTGTCTTCGTCGATGTTTATTCCTTCTGTAATATCATTTTCTTTCATCCATTCTTTTAACTCGTCTACTAAGTTCTTTTCAACTTTTTTTACTATTGTTTCAACTGATGCTTCGCTCTTTACCTGTGCTAGAACTGTCTCATAATCCAAACTAAATATATCTGAAAGTCCTTTTGCAACCTTTTCTTTAAGTGCTAAAGTTTTTTCTTCTGTTTCTGCTTTTGTATCTCCCTTTGCAGCTATTTTCGAAGGATTTATTGTTATTGTATCTACATCTGCGCTTGTTGCTAAAACCTTTTTATTTACATCATATATATTTCCCCTTTTAGGACTTATTATCTGATTTAATGTTTGTTGTCTTGACGCACGCTCTTTAAGCTCTGCACCTTGTACAAATTGTATCCAACCGATTCTAGTTATGAGTGACACAAAAATTACAAGAGCAAAGCTAACAGCTATCTTTATTCTCTTTGTTGTTACAGTATTTTCTGGAACTTTCTTTTTATTATTTTTTCTATTTTTATTTTTTTCCAATGTTTTCACCAAAATAATTTTATATTAAAATAGAATAAAAATCAATAGTTTTGATTTCATAAATTACTAAATAATATTTTTTAATTAGAATAGCATAAAGGATTTATTTTAAGAATCTGCGTAAGCGATCAACCGGAGCGAAGCGAAGGGCGAAGTGGAGCAATTTACATATATTTTTTGATTTTGGAAATTGCGACAGCAAAGATTCTTAAAATAAATCCTTTATGCTATTCTTTATGATATAATATAACATATTAATATCAAACTATTTTGTAGCCTTTTTAACCTTAATAACAATAACGCTCATATCGTCTTTAGCAACTCCTACTCCATTATCAATAGATTGAGCAAGTAAAATATTAGCTATCTTTTGAACGCTATCTGTTTCAATTTCTTCTAGCAAATTTTTAACCCAAATTTCCTTATTCTCATATTCTGTATTTGACTCTAGAATTCCGTCAGAGCACATTATAATTATATCTCCGTCTTCTAAATCTTTATCATATACAACTAAGTCAATTTTGTCTAGAATCCCAGCAGGTAAAGAAATTGATTTAACAATATTTACGTTTTTCTTGTTCTTTATAAACGTAGGACAAGCCCCATTTTTCATAAATTCCATATTACCTGAATAAAGGTCAAGTATTGCAACATCCATTGTTGCATAGCTATCTTCCTTTGAATTCATATACATACTGCTATTTATAAGCTCCATTGATGTGTCTTTGTCAAATCCGCTTCCTAACATTCTGCATAACATTTTAACAGCAATTTGACTTGATTTTCTTGCTTCTGGTCCGCTGCCCATTCCGTCACTTAGGGCAATTAAATATTTACCATCGTCTAATTTTATTTGTGCGTTATAGTCTCCTGACACCGAAGAACCAGTCTTTTTTTCACACGCGATACCTATCTGAATTGTAAACTTATCCTTTGATACATATATTTGTTTACATAGGTTTTGTTCTTCTTTAACTGCACATATATTTTTTTGTAATACCATACTTGTATCTAATACTTTTGAAATAATAGCTTCAATATCGTCTATTTTACATTCTTCGTCATTTTTACAAGGTGCTTTATATATATTTACTATATATCTTCCGCTCTTATTTTTTTCTATTTTAATATCTAAAATATCTATTTCTTTTTGTTTTGCAAGTATTTTTATTTGCTTTTTTTCTTCAGCAAACCCTTCATTACCTTTAAATATCGAATTTGCAACATCTGAAATTGCCTTTGAGACTCCATCTAATTGGCTAGAAATCACTTTTTTGTTTTCTTTAATTTTCTGTTTCCAAAGATTATTTACTTTACCTATTTTGTATGTATCATTTAAAAGCCTTGCACACTTTTTTATATCTTCTTCTACTTTTAAATTAGTATCAAAATCATTAAATCCAAGCAAATATTCATTTCTATCTTCATAGATTTTTATTATATCTTCTTTTGAGATATAATTATTTTTAGTAAGATGTGTAAAAATTTGATCTAAAATTTCGCTTGATTCGTCTACCAAATCGTCATATAAAACATTGTCCTTCATTGTTTCTAATTTTTCTATAACTGTTTCTACAAATGCATCCTTATTTTCAACTTCTTCTTGCTCATTTTCTTCTTCCTTGTAATTTCTTGACATTTCATTTATTGTTTCAGATACTGTGTTTAATTTATATACTGTATCTGTGTTATTTTCTAGATTATAGGTAGATCCGAACTGGAAGATATAAATCCTTTCCAAAGAAATCTTCTATGTTTATTTGTATGCGTTTTGGTATAAGCAAAAGACCAAGAGATGCAACTATTATTTCTCTTAGGTAAATTATTTCTACGGTATTGCCTGTCCATACGTACGACAAAAGCACATTACCTGCGATAAATCCAAGTATTACTCCAATTTTTCCAAATCTACTTAAAAATCCTGCTATCATTCCGAGATAATGCAAACGATGCAACAAGTACTTGTGAACTTCCACCAAGTACACCAAGTACAGCTCCTATTGTAATACCACTTGTCCCACCAATTAATATGCCTTGTTTCCAACCAAGTATTAAAACGATAAGTATGCAAAGTACTGTCTTTACTTCAAATCCAAGAATTTCAAATCCCCTAAATGCAGTTGCTGCAATTGCAAGCATTAAACTTGCTCCTACAACTTCTTCTACTGTGAATGCTTTCGTGATACCATATTCACTTATTGTTATTAATGAATTTGAAAATATTTTATAAAATATGTATGTTGTAATTGCTGTTGTGATTAATAAAAAGAAATCATACAATAAAAAGCCTTTAAGTAACATTTGTATTGTTCCGACTGCCACTGTACTTATAATAACATATTTCCCTAATTTTCTTCTTTCACTTTTATATTCTTCTTCATACCATGGCTTGAATAACAATATCATACACATAAATACTAGTGCAGTTAATATATATGTTAAAGTTCCACTACTACCTATTCCAATTATTGTACCTATAAGGGATGCTATAAACACTATTCCTGCTGGAAGTCCATTCGATAATGCAGCTGCAAAGATGGCTAGTCCAAATGGTGCCATTCCATTTACTGTACTTACTGTTGATAGCATAAATGATATAATATATACAAGTATATTTTGCTTTGTAAATAGTTTTTTTAGAACTTCTTTTTTGCTTTCTTTTAAATTATCTAAGTTTTCGCTATTTTCTTCTACTGAATTTTCCTTTTTCTCTTCATAAGCTATATTTTGAAACATCCTTACCACCTTCTAACTTCTTTTATTTATATAGTATACAAGCTTTCTTCTAAAATGTTTGTCATATTTAGTATGTAAATAAAAAAAGTTTTTTACAATTTGTGATATATTTATTTGTTTTATTTTTTTATAAAACATTTTTCGAATAATATTCTATAATAAAGTGTCGATTTTTTCAATAAGTAATTGTTATTTTATATTAATTTAAACCCTAGAGAGAAATATATCTAGGGTTTTAAATTTTCTTTAAATTACAATGTTCCTTCAAATACTGTCACTGCAGGGCCTGTCATATATACGTTTTCGTCCCACTTTATTTTTAAATCCCCACCAAGTAATTTTATTGTAATATCTTCTTTTTCGTTAACAAGTCCATTTAGAGTACATGCAACACAAGTTGCTGATGCTCCTGTTCCACATGCAAGAGTTTCTCCTGTTCCCCTTTCCCATACTCTCATTTTAACTGTATTTCTATCTAGAATTTCTACAAATTCTATATTAGCCTTTTTAGGGAAATGTTTATCTACTTCAAGTATTTTTCCATATTTTTCTACATCAAAATTATCTACGTCGTCTACAACTGTTATTGCGTGTGGATTTCCCATAGATACACATGTAAATACAAATTCTTTGTCTTCTGCCTTTAATTTTAAATTTTTAACTATTTTTTGGTCAGATATTACTGGAATTTCTTTTGCATCAAATATAGGTTTTCCCATATCAACTACTACACTTGCTACTTTATTTGTATTGTCACAATTTAATTTTAAAGTTTTAACTCCAGCTAAGGTTTCAACTGTGATTTCTTTTTTGTTTGTTAAACCATAATCGTATACATATTTTCCAACACATCTTATTCCATTTCCACACATTTCTGCTTGTGAGCCATCTTGGTTATACATTTGCATTTTAAAATCGCACATTTCACTTTTGCATATCAAGATAATGCCATCTCCACCAACTCCGAAATGTCTGTCACTTATTGGTTTTGCAAGATTGCCAATATTTTCTATTTCTTCTTTACTAAATTTTGTGCAATCTATGTATACATAGTCATTTCCTAATCCTTGCATTTTTGTAAATTTAATCATTTTATTACACCTCTAATTTTAGGCATTAATATATAGGAAAAATATAGTTATATTTTTTCTGTTTAATTATATCATATGTTCTATTATTTTAAAAGTTTTTTCTTCAAAAATTTAGTTGTAAGATTTTTTAATTTGTGGTATTATATTATATGTAAAATAAAATATAATATTAAATATAATTAAAGGAGGAATTCAATATGTGGTTTGCAATTTTAATAATTTTAGTAGTTATCGTTGTTTGGGCAATTGCAGCATATAACGGACTTGTAAGAAAAAAATTTAGAGCTGAAAATGCTTGGTCACAAATTGACGTACAACTACAAAGAAGATTTGATTTAGTACCTAATTTAGTAAATTGCGTAAAAGGTTATATGAAACATGAAGAAGAAGTTTTAACAAAAGTTACAGAATTAAGAACAGCTTGGGCTGGTGCAACTAGCGTTGACGAAAAAGTTGATCTAGATAATCAACTTTCTAGCAGTTTAAAAACAATTATGGCTGTTTCTGAAAATTATCCAGATTTAAAGGCTAGTCAAAACTTTTCAGAATTACAAGAAGAACTTAGAAATACTGAAAATAAAATATCTTACTCAAGACAATTTTATAATGATAGCGTTACTATGTACAACACAGCACTTGCAGTATTCCCTACAAGTATTATAGCAAGCATGTTTGGATTTAAACCACAAACTGTATTTGTTGTATCAGAAGACGATGCTAGAAAAAATGTAAAAGTTGATTTTGGAACGGAGAATTAATATGTACGAAGATATTCGTTCAAATAAAATAAAATCTGGATTTATAGTCTTTGCTTTTGTATTTGTAATAACTTTGATTGTTTATTATATCTGCATGGCATTTGATTTTGGACCATTCTCTATTGTATTTGCACTTACCTTTTCAGCTATATCTGCATTTATTTCATACTACAATAGTGATAAAATAGTCCTTTCTATGTCTAAAGCAAGACCTGCAACTCATGAAGAACAGCAAAAATTAGTTAATATTTTAGAAGCTCTTGTTGTAAGTTCAGGAATAGGTGTTACGCCAAAACTTTATGTAATAGAAGATGGTCAGCCTAATGCTTTTGCAACAGGTCGTGATCCCGAACATTCTGTTATTTGTGTAACAACTGGTTTACTTGAAAAATTAGATTATTATGAGCTAGAAGGAGTTATTGGTCATGAACTTGCTCACATTGCAAATTATGACATAAGACTTTCTGCTATTGTCACAGTTATGGTTGGATTTGTTGTAATGCTTTCTGATATATTTACTAGATCATTTTTCTTCTCAGGTAGAAAATCAAGTAATAACGATAGCAATGGCAATGCAATTTTAATGCTAGTTGGACTTATCTTTTTAGTCCTTTCACCTATCTTTGGAAAGTTAATGCAACTTGCAATTTCAAGACGTAGAGAGTTTTTAGCAGATGCAACTTCTGTAAAATATACAAGAAATCCTGACGGATTAATTTCTGCACTTGAAAAAATATCCGCAGATCCAGACGAGCTTGAAGTCGCAAATAAATCAACTGCACATATGTATTTTGCATCTCCTTTTAGAGATAACAAGATTAAAAAATCTAGTATTTGGTCAACACACCCAAGTTTAGACGAAAGGGTAAATGCTATTAGAAACTTAAAATAAAATATTAATGTCTATATGTGCAAAATTAAATTTAATTATTTAATAAATATAGATAACAAAAAACGGTGGATGATTTATCCATCGTTTTTAGTTTATTATAAACTATTTTTATTATTCTATATTATATATTTTTTTTGCATTTTCGTATGTGATTTTTGCAATTTCTTCTAATGGAATTTTCTTCACATTTGCAATCTTTTCTGCGATATATTTCACATTTCTTGAATCGTTCCTTTGTCCCCTATTTGGTTCTGGGCTTAAATATGGGCAGTCTGTTTCGATTAATATTCTATCTTCTGGTACCATATTTATAATCTCTTCCGCATTCTTACAATTTTTAAATGTAATTGCTCCTGCAAATGAAATATATAGGCCTTCTTCTAAACCTGTTTTTACTAAATCTCTATTTAATTGACAACAATGCAATATTCCTTTTTTATTTGGTTTTACTTCATTTTTTAATATATCAATTGTATCCATAATCGCATCTCTTGAATGAATGGCAATAGGAAGATTAAGCTCATTTGCAAGTTTTATTTGCTCTAGAAATGCATATTTTTGTAAATCTATTTTGTCTGTTTCGAAATGATAATCAAGTCCTATTTCTCCTATTGCAACGACCTTTTCTTGTTTTGCAAGATTTTTAATTTCTTCAATTTGCTTATCTATTTCTTCTTTGCTATTTCCAATTTCATTTGGATGTATTCCGCACAGCTGCATAAATAAAATCATACTTCTTTGCTAATTCTAAAGCACTTATGGAATTTTCTACATTGTCTCCAACAACAACGGTGTTTGTAACGCCTGATTCGTATATCTTCTCTATTATTTCTTCTCTATCTTCATCAAATTTTACATCGTTGTAATGTGAATGTGTGTCAAATAATTTCATTTTACTTCTCCCTTGTATAATAATATTAAGAAACATTTTTACAAGTTTAATATTTCATGCTTAAGTTTTATTTATCATTCCAGACAGCAACAACTGTCGCAACAGCATATGATTTACAATGCGACAGGCTTATCTCTATATTTTTTAAATTTACCGGTTTATTTCCAATAAAGTTCACACTTGGTCTTCCATTTTCGTCATTTAATATTTCAACGTCATTCCAAGATAATTCAAATTTATCTTTTAATCTATTAGATATCGCTTTAAATATTGCCTCTTTTGCAGAAAATCTAACAGCATAATGTTGGTATTTCATTCTTTTTTTACTTTCACAATACTCAATTTCATGCTTTGTAAAGATTCTATCTTGTAAATTTTGTTTAGAAGAATCTATTAATTCTTTTATTCTTTCTATTTCAATAATATCTGTTCCACATGTTACGTCCATTTTTTCATTCCTTATTTCAATTTATATAGATTGATAAAGTTAATAATATTTGTAACTATTGAAACTGCAAGTAAAACTAATATTATTTTATTTAATATATCACTATTTTTTACCTTGAAATTCTTATACATTACATCATATTGTTCCTTTACTTTATCGTAGGTTCTCTCAAGTCCTAAAACGGTTCTCATGCTTTCGTATACCAAGATTCCATTATCTTCATTTGTTACTTCATGAACCCAAACATCATTTGTAAATTTTACGAATTCTTTTTTAGCCTTCATATATGTTTTTTGACTTGCAAATCTCTTCATTAATTTTGCAAAATAGAATTTTTGAGATAATGCAAACAAATATGTATACAAGTACTCATTTTCATAATCTACAGGTAAATTTGTATAGTTTACTGTATTTACACTAGATGCTATAAGATTTACTCCAGAACTGCTAATACCTATTTTTATATATTTACCTAGGTTTACTGTTTTTAATCTTTCGTTATTATAACTAGAATTAAATTCACTATTTAATACATTTGCATACTTTAAATATTCTTTTTCTATTTCAGAGAATTCCCTTGTTTCATTCCAATACTCTTGGTCTATACATACATAAGAATAAACTAAAAATCTATTTGTGTCTATATCAATTTTCTTTGAAGGTATTGGACTTCCAGTAATTTCTTTAATTAATTCTGAAAGCTCTTTTACATCTTCAAATGTATCTGTTTGTATTTTTATATTACTTGTGCCTGTATTTTCTACTTCGGAATTTATGTCTTTAAATTTAAAATTGAAATTCAAAAGGTCTGAAAATTTATCAGTATCTTCAATATTAGTTTTTATAGCTAAGAAGCATATTCCACTTTCAAAACATACAATTTCTATTTTTTGTATTTTAAAGAATATTCCATCTTCTTCTCCAGTTTTAGCTTGTGCATTATTTCCAATGTTATAATCAAACATTGCACAAGGACTTGATTTAAAAAGATTTTCTTTTAATTTTTCGTCTAATGAATTCTTTCCTTTGCTTGAAAAGTTAAAACTATTAAACATATAATCTCTAATTCCAGGAAGGAAATAATTATATACATTTAAGTTTTTCTTTCTTGCAAAATATTTAGGCGTACATTTTGAATCTTTAAGAAGTTTTTGTATATGTTTCTTGTAATTTTTTACCATATATGGATATATAAAATAGCTATACTGATACTTAATCTTTAGTTCCATATTATTTCATCCCTTCTTTGGTTTAATTATCTATATAATAATTAGCATTTGTATCTTCACATAAGTGCCATTTTCCTATAAAATCTATTTTATCATTTGAACTTAAATCATATTTTGGTTCAACTGCGATGTTACCCTCTAAATCAATAGCTCCCCATAATCCATCTTTTTTAATTCCAGCATATCCGCTTGAATTTTGTTCTGTTGCATCATCATAAATGTAGTCAACAACTACTTTTCCATTGTTATCTACAAATCCGTATTTTCCATCTTTTTTGCTTACAAATAAATTGTTTGATGTAAATAATTCTGATGCATTTTTTTCTTCAAATTTAAAGTTATAATATTTATAATCATTATTATAATAGCTTCTAATATAGCCTTTTAATGTGTTTATTTCTAATTTTTCTGCTTGTATTTTTTCTTCATAATTAGAATTATAAATTTTAGATATTGTTTGTTCGTTTTCTTCATATTCAGCAATTACAAAATCTCCTGAACTTACATAAGTTATTTTTTTGCTATCTATTGGAAGCTTTTCTTCTTTTTCTAAAGATATAATTCCATATTTATCATTTTGTTTTGCAATTAAATTATCGTTGTTTGTATATTTTAATTCGTCATATTCAAAATCAATTTTTGTTTGACCATTTAAATCTACTGCACCATATTTTCCGTCCTGTACTGCAATTATGCAATTTCTGTCTATTTCTGTAATGTCTTCAAAAGAGTTTTCTATTATTTTTTCTCCGTCTTTATTTATGACTATGTATTTGTCATTCTCTTTAACAGCATATATGTTTTCGCCTGATATAGGTTTTATTTCGTCATACTTTTCTTCTAATATTTTTTCTTTATCAAAGCCTATAACTCCTGACTTTTCTTGATCATTTACAACTATGTATCCATTTTTATAGTCATATCCTATTCTTTGTATATCTTTATAATTTGGCTCTATGATAATATTTCCTAGGTTATCGCAAAGTCCAAATTTTCCATCCTTTTCATATACTAAGCTATTTTCTATTCCGTATATTGGTTTTATACTACTATATTCACATGCAAGTATTTCTTTTCCTGAATAATTTATTAATCCGTACTTTCCGTCTTTTTGCACTAAAAAAACGTCTTTTTCATAACATACATTATTATCTTGATCATAATTTATAATTGGATCTATCTTGTCAAACCCAGTTATGATTTCTTTATTCTTGCTATTTATGACTTTTGTTTTGTATTCTCCAGTTGAATAATTTACATCATATGTGCATACAAATATGTCTTTTGCGCTATCTGGTATGACTATCATTTCGTCATATTCAGGATTTACAACAATATCTCCATATGAATTGACTACTCCCCATTTATTGCCACTATATATTGTATAATAATTTACATTTTCTATCTTTTTAGCAAGACGATTGGAACCATTTGATAGTAGATTTTTCATTCCTATTATAAATGCTATTATCAGCAAAAAAACTATAATTACTGCTATCACTTTCTTAATGTTTAATTTTGCTTCTCCATCGTATCTTCTACCACGTCTTGCCATTTGTACCACTCTTTTCTTTTTATATAATTTTGTGATTTAAATATATCACATTTTTTAAAACACTTCAATAATTTTTTTGTGAATTGTAAAATAATTTTTGTTAAAAAATGTTTTTATGTTTTTAAACGATAGGAAGTAGTATATTTAATTTGACTTGCTCCTTGTTGGCTTCGCCATTCGCCTAGGGTCATTTCCACTTGGGGAGCAACCCTTAAGCGTCGCTTCGTAAATTAAATATACTACTTCCTATCGTAGCTATAAAAATATTATTCTATAATAATTTACTTTTAAATTTAAGTTGCTATTAAAAAATAGCAAGAAATGATTTATTTGTAAGAGATGCGTAAGCGACCAACCGGAGCGAAGCGAAGGGCGAATGGAGCAATTTACATATATTTTAAAAATTGGAAATTGCGACACCAAAGCTCTAAAAATAAATCATTTCTCGCTATTTTAATAAAAACAAAAATTATTTTACAATTCTACATAAATTTCATAAATACGTCCATTATCAATTAATTTAAGTTGTTTTTCCATAATTTCTTCTCCATCTACTACAAATCTCCTTACCTTATTTTCTTCTGACCTACTTATATTCTTAACCTTTATATTATATATACTCGTTTTATATTCATACCTTATATAATATTCGTCTAATGATTTTGGTATACAAGGTGAAATACTTAAAACTCCATCCTTAACTTTTAATCCTAGTATATATTCTATTCCCGCTAAATAATACCAACTGCTTGATCCAGTATACCATGTCCATCCACCCATTCCAAGTAAATTTGATGCTCCATATATATCTGCTGGAATTACATATGGTTCCACTTTGTATTTATCAACCTTTTCCTTGGTATTTGAATGTCTTATTGGATTTATCATTAAATAAAATTCATTTGCTTTTTCACTTTGCTTTAACATGGCATATGCAATAATTGCCCAAATAGCAGAGTGTGTATATTGCCCGCCATTTTCTCTTACACCTGGCAAATATGCCTTTATATAACCTGGTTCAAGATCGCCATTTTCAAATGGTGGATCTAATAACTTGATTATTCCGCACATCTTTGTTTATAAGATAATGTTCCAAAGAACTCATTGCTTCTTCTACTTTTTCCATATCTCCTGCTCCTGAAATAACAGACCAACTTTGTGCAATACTATCTATTTTACATTCTTCATTATCTTTGCATCCGAAGTGCCCTTCCATCGTCCATAAATGCCCTTTTAAACCATTTTCCATCCCAAGCTATATTATTTAGTGTCTGTTTTAAATTTTGCTTTATAGTTTCATATTTTTCCACATACTCAGTCATATTTTCATGAATACATATTTTGTTAAATCTATCTAATATGTTATATAAGAAAAATCCAAGCCATACACTTTCTCCCTTGTCCTTATTTCCAACTGTGCTAAATCCATCATTCCAATCTCCTGAGCCAATTTTAGGAAGACCATTTTCTCCAAAATTAAGTGACTTTTCTATTGCTCTTATACAGTGCTTATATATATTTTCTTTTAAAATTCCTTCTGTGTATATATCATATTTTTCGTCTTCGCCTATATTCAAGGTATTCCCTTGTATATATGGTGTTTCTTCATACAAAATACTGTAATCTCCTGTAAACTCTATATATTCACATACACTATATACAATCCATAGAAAATCGTCTGAGAACCTTGTTCTTATTCCCCTGTTTGTTTCTTCATGCCACCAATGTTCAACATCGCCTTCCTCGAACTGATGCTTAGAGTGTTTTATGATTTGATTTTTTAACATATCTTGTGAAATATATTTTGTAGATAAACTATCTTGGAGTTGATCTCTAAAGCCAAATGCACCGCCTGATTGATAATATCCTGATCTTGCATACATTCTACATACAATAGTTTGATACATCACCCAACCATTTAGCATAAAATCAATTTCACATATTCCTGTTTTTACTTGTACTTTTCTTAGAAGTTCATTCCAATATCTTTTTGTATCTTGTAAACTTTTTAAAGCAAATTCTTCATTTTTATAGTTTTGAATTATATTAGGAATTGTATCTTTTGTTTCTTCTTCTCCAAGAATTAATACAATCTTTTTATCTTCATATGCCTCTAGTTCTATTTCCACATCAACTGCTATGCAAGAGTCATGTCCGAAGTGCATTTTCCATGCTTAATGATACCTTATTTTTTGCCTTTGGATTACTTAAGTTTTTGTTTTCATCAAAACTTAAATCATTTCCTGTATATGATGTAATCTTCTCACTACAAGAAACATATACATTTTTTGAAAGAGTTTCTCCATAAATGTTTTTGGCATATAGTACATTGTTTTCTCTATCAAATTTTAAGTCAATATATCCATTGGTCTTTGTTTCGTCTTCTCCAAGAACAGGTTTTAAATAGTAAATTAATCTTAGCTTTCTTTTTTCTGACAAAGTATTTTTTAGCCTAATTATATTTACCTTAACATTATCTTCTGGTGGAACAAAAATGTCCAATTCTTGAATTAATCCTAAATTTGCATGATATTCTCTTACATACCCAAAGCCAAATGTTATATAATAATCTTCTTCGTCTGGCATTACATTTGAATTTAATGTCCACGTTTTGCCATATTCCAAATCCTTTAAATATATTATTTCTGATGGAATATCATTTGATGGAGTATTTCTCCAACTTGTTATTCTGTTTAATCTACTATTTTTATAATATGAAAAACCACCTAGGTTATTTGTTACAACACTACCAAATCTTTTATTTGCAAGGACATTACACCATGTTGTTGGTGGCTCATTGTTTTTATTTGTTTTTATAATATATTCTTTGCCATCTTCAGAAAATCCACCATATCCATTATAAAATTTAAGATTTTCCATATTGATATTCGGTTTTATCGTTTCAAATTTGTTTACATTTCCTAGATTATTTTCATATAATTCTTGGTTATTCTCACTTGATTTATTACTAGCATTTATTTCATTATTTTCTTTTAATATATCTTCTCCAATGTTTACAATTTCCTTTTTATATGCTTCTTCCTGCTCTTTAATTGACTCTTCTACATTTCCCTTTGAAGCATCTATTATTATATTTGCTCGAAATTTGAATAAATCTTCATCTTCTATTTCATAAACATTTAGCAAAAAAATTCCTGAACTCACATTTTGTAAATATCCTATTTGTAAATTTAAAATCTCCTGTATAACCTGTTCCTTTACATACTGTTCGTATATATTTTTCTCATAATCCAATATTACAAGGTCTGTTTTTATTCCCTTTGCTCTTAAATTTTCATGCACTTTAAGCATTTCTTTTATAACATAAATATCATTTATAGACTTTATCTTTACAAGTAAAATCGGTATGTCACCTGAAATACCATATTTCCAGAAATCACTTTGTTTGTATTCTTTGTTCTTTAACTTCTCCATATATAACGCTCTCATAGGATTTTGCATGACAATATATGGAAGAATCATGTTAAATGTTTCTACATCTTTTCTAGATAAATTCAAATACCTTGCTTCTTCTTCTGCCTTCGCTCTTGCAATTCCATATTCTCTTTCGACATTTTCTTGAATACTATAAAATCTCAATGTTTTAAGAACTTCGTCTTTTTCTTCAGAAATACTTATTACAAGATTTAATGTCTTTTCTTCTCCTGGTTCTATTTTAACATTTCTCTTTAATGCAACTGTTCCATCTACTACAAGCCCAATTTTATTATCAAATTTCTCTCCAGTATATATCTTTTTATAGGCATTTTTAGAATCTATTTCATACTCTATTTCTTTTGCATCGTCATTTTCTGAAAATAAATTAACTCCCATATTTACAATTTTTTTACTGTTTCTGTAATTCCTTCTAACTAAAATATCTTTGTTATCTGATATGCTATATTTTAAAAACAAATTGTTAAATGCCGGATGTGAAATATCGTCTTCCATTTTTGATAAAACTGGATTAAACATTGCCGTTACATCTAAGTTTATCCCTTTTTCTAAATTATTTTTTATTTTAAGACTTCTTATTTCTGTACCAAGGCTTGATGCTGCAATAACCTTCATTGTTGTTTCTATTTTATCTTTTTGCTTTGTAAATTTTGATATATCCTGTGCAAATGTTACTTCGTATTTTTCTTCTGTGTTTTCTTCGTAATTTGCTTTCCATACATTACCATTTTCTAAATTTCTAATATAGAAGAAAATTCCACAAGGAGAATTTGATGTCTCCTTGTATTTATTTACTAATAAATCAGTAATAAAATACAGAGTATCAAATAAAAAATCAAAATTTATTTTATTTGAATATGGAGCAGTAATTTGAAAGTTTTTCCATAATTT
>CANQXL010000017.1 GCA_947627705.1 uncultured Clostridia bacterium | reverse complement strand
TAGGGTTAAAAACATCAGCAACAGGAAGTTCTGGCTGGATGTGGGCAACAAAGTATAAAAATAACACAACTAAATTAAAATGGGAAAGAAAAACAACTGAATATGACATATATATAAACAATGGAGCATTTGTTCAAAATGAAGCTTTTAACACTACAAATAACGAATTTGACACAAGAATAGAAATACCAACAGGATTATATGAAGGTTCAAAGTTAAGAAACATCTATGACCTAGCAGGAAATATGTATGAAATGACGACAGAAGTTGGTGACCACCAAGCAGATCAAACTAACATAACGCGGTAAATTTGCTGTTACTCGTGGCGGCAGCTTCCATGTCTTTGGTACTGGTGTTCCACTTTGCTCTCGCCGAGGGGCTCTTGTTCCGTCTGATTCTGTGAGTGTTGACATTGGTTTTCGTGTCGTACTTTACGTAAAATAACTTTTCTTAACATTTAAAATAAATAGGCTAAGTATTAGTAAAAGAAATTTGAATATACGTTAGCCTATTTTTTATTTATATTAAATTCGTTTTAATAATTGACAAAAACTTACACTATTTGATAGAATAATATTAGCATAAAAAGGAGAAGTTTCAAAATGTTAATTTATCCAGATGTATATTTAGAAAATGTTACTAAAATAGATATAAATTTTATACAAAAACATAAACTGAAAGCATTGATATTAGATATTGATAATACATTAATTGATTTTGATAAAGTTCTATTAGATGGAGCAAAAGAATGGTGTAATAATTTGAAAGGACAAGGCATAAGATTTTATATACTATCAAATACAAACAAGAAAACAAAGGTAGAAAATGTTTCAAATGAACTTGGTATACCCTATATAATGTTTGCAAAAAAACCATTTAAAAGTGGATTTTTGAAAGTTCAAAAAGAGTTAAATATAAAAGATAGTATGCAAATTGGAGTTGTACGGAGATCAGATATTTACAGATGTGGTAGGAGCAAGAAGAGTAAATATGTTTTCAATACTTACAAAACCAATTGATAAAAGAGATATTTTTATGACAAAGATAAAAAGACCACTTGAAAATATGATAATAAAAAAATATTTGAAAATGAACGGAGGAAAAATTTAATGTATTTATATAATACTCATATACTTTTTTATGTACTATTTTGTGTATTAGGAATAATCTCAGGACAAATAACTGCATGGCTAATTAAAAGAATGCCAGAACATAAAGATGTTATATCAAAGGACTTTTTTAAAGAGTTTAAGATTAATTATCCATTAATAATAATAACTGTAATAATATATTTAGTACTATTACTTATGTATGGAATAAAAAATCAATTTTTAAATAATTTGCAATTGATTAAGTATGTAATACTTACGCCGATGCTCCTTTCAGCATTTGTAATTGATTATAAATATCAAATAATTCCGAATAGACTTAATTTAACTATATTTGAAGTAGGACTTGCTTCATGCTTTATATCAGGTTTATTTAGTATGAACCTTTTAACAGATAGTTTACTTGGAATGGCTTTTGGTGGTGGAGTATTTCTTATAATTACGTTAGTTGGTGGATTAATTGCTGGAAAGGAAGCAATGGGATTTGGTGATGTTAAATTTATGGGAGCACTTCGGATTGTACTTTGGACTTGCCAATATCATAACAACAACACTTATGGCTTTCCTTTTTGCAGCTATAATAAGCATCTTTTTATTAGCAACTAAAATAAAAAAGAAAAGCGAATATATACCTTTTGGACCATTTATTGTTTGCGCATGCTTTATAAACATGATTGTACCATTTAATATTGTTTTCTTTGTACTTGCGAAGATATTTACACTAGGAATGGCATAAAAATAAGAAAGAAAGGACTGATTTTTGTATGAATGAAAGATTAAGATATATTAGAAATAACCTAAAATCTCAAAATATACAGGGTATGATTGTATCAAACCCTGTGAATATAAATTACATAACAAATATAGATGCAGAAGGAGTCCTTTTACTTACATTAAAAGAAAACATTTATATAACTGATGATAGATATATAGAAAAGGTGCAAAGAACTCTTACAATTGACGACGAAATAATAGTAACGAATAGAAGAGATTTATCGCCTGAGGATTACGAAAATTTCTTTATGTTTTGTGAAAATGTTGGATTTGAAGAAAACTATGTTACATATGCAAAATATAAAGAGATAATGCATTTATATAAAATTCATTCACTTGTTGAGACGGAAGGAATAATAGAAAAGCAAAGACAAATAAAAGATAAAGACGAAATAAGATATATAAGAAAGGCATGTGAAATAACTGACGATTGCTTTACATATATTTTAAAATATATAAAGAAAGGAATGACAGAAAAGCAAATAGCAGACGAAATAGAAAAATATTTTAAGGCAAGTGGCGGAGTTTGTGCATTTGATACAATAGTCGCATCTGGAGAGAATTCGTCTATGCCACATGCAGTTCCATCAGATAGAAAAATCGTATCTGGAGATGTAATTACGATTGATATGGGATGTAGCTATAATGGATATTGCTCAGATATGACAAGAACAATATTTATAGATACAATTTCTGATAGTCTTAAAAAAATGTACGATTTAGTTTTAAATAATCAGTTAATTGCATTAGACGAAATAAAAGATGGAACTAGTATAAAAATAGTAAGTAGAATTGTTGAAGGCAATCTAAAGGTAAATGGATATGATCTTATGCATGCATTAGGTCATGGAATTGGAATGAATGTGCATGAATCACCTATTATATCAGCAAAAAATGAGAAATGCTTAAAAGAGAATATGGTAATTGCTATTGAACCTGGTATATATACTAGAAATGCAGGTATTAGGATAGAAGATACAGTTCTTGTTACTAAAAATGGATGTGAAACTTTAACAAATTCTACTAAGGATTATTGTATAATAAGCTAGAAGTTGGAATGTAGAAGTCATCAGGTGGATATACAAAACAATCTGGCTGCTTTGTGATTTTTTCTATTTTTTCTATTTCAATTACAGGAATGTCACCATGATAATATCCTTTTGTTATTTTGCCTGTAATGTTTACCCATGTGTTGTTTTCAAAATCAGCTGCATTTTTACACGAACACAAAAAGCCCACAACTAAAGTTTTAAAATCTGAACTTACAACCATATCACGAGCTAAAACAAATTCATTTTCTTTTAAATCATAAACTCTATAAACATACCCTGAAAAACTTATTTTTTGACCAATATATGTATCTAAATCTTCATGAACAGCTTTTAATACATTTGTATAGTTATTAGGTTCTATTTTGTAGACTTCATTTTGTGAAGAAAAGCTATTATTAAATATTACTTTATACACTATAAAGCCACATATGATAATCCCTATAATAAGCATTATAGCAAAGATAATCTTAAAACTCTTTTTAGAATCCAATTTCACATTATAAACAAACATAACAATTACTCCTTTTACAAAATATTATGTAGGAGAAATATAAATAGAACTAAGATTTTATTTTTATCTTTTTTGAAAAATATGTTGCATTTTGCTAAAAAAGGTGGTATCATATAAGAGTAGATTAAAAAAAAACCCATTTTTTAAATAACACTTAAATAATAGTGGTGTTTTGTTTAGGGCTAAAGTTTTAGTCTATTTTTTGTTTTTATGGGAAAATAAGAGGAGGAAAGTATGAGTAAAAAATATGTATTTGTAACAGGTGGAGTAGTATCTGGATTAGGTAAAGGGATAACAGCAGCTTCACTAGGTAGACTTTTAAAAAATAGAGGATATAAAGTAACAAACCAAAAATTTGATCCATATATTAATGTGGATCCAGGAACAATGAGCCCATATGAACATGGAGAAGTATTTGTAACAGATGATGGAGCAGAAACAGATCTTGATTTAGGACATTATGAAAGATTTACAGACGAAAATTTAACAAGAAATTCTTCTGTAACATCAGGTAAAATTTACCAAAGTGTAATAGATAAAGAAAGACGTGGAGATTACCTTGGAAAAACAGTACAAGTAATACCACATATAACAAATGAAATTAAAGAGAAAATATATAGTTTCGAAAACACAGATGTAGATGTTGTAATTACAGAACTTGGCGGAACTGTTGGAGATATGGAAGGGCTTGCTTTTATTGAAGCAATACGTCAAATTGGATTAGAACTTGAAAAGGAAGATGTTATATACATACATGTAACACTGTTACCATATATTTATGGATCAAATGAGTTAAAGTCAAAACCAACACAACATTCGGTAAAAGAATTACAATCATTTGGAATTAAGCCAGATATAGTGGTTTGCAGAAGTGAGCAAAAAATGACAGAAGAAATAAAAGAAAAAATTGCTCTATTTTGTAATGTAAAAAAAGATTGCGTAATACAAAATTTAACTGCAGATAATCTTTATGCAGTTCCATTAATGCTAGAAGAAGAAGGACTAGCAAAGGCAGTATGCAAACATTTACATTTAGAAAATATAGAACCAAATAATGAAAAATGGGAAAAAATGATAGAAAACATAAGAAGCATAGGAGACGAAAAAGTAAAAATTGCAATTGTTGGAAAATATGTTAGACTAGAAGACTCGTATCTTTCAGTTGCAGAAAGCTTAAGACATGGTGGATATGCAAATAACGTAAATGTTGATATAAAATATATAGATTCTGAAACAATAACAGAAGAAAACGTCGCAGAAAAATTAAAAGATGTTCAAGGAATAGTTGTGCCACGGTGGATTTGGTAATAGGGGAATACAAGGAAAAATAAATGCAATAAAATATGTTAGAGAAAACAACATTCCATTTCTTGGAATATGCTTAGGTATGCAAATGGCTGTTGTAGAATTTATAAGAAATGTATGCGGATTATCTGATGTTGATTCAGAAGAGTTTAGTCCACATTGTGAAAATCCAGTAATACATATAATGGATGACCAAAGAAGTATATCAAGAAAAGGTGGAACAATGAGACTTGGAGCTTATCCATGTGTGATAAAAGAAGGAACACTTGCAAGAAAATTATATGGAAAAGCAGAAATATCAGAAAGACACAGACACAGATATGAATTTAATAACAAATATAGAGATATTTGCGAAGAGCATGGTTTAAAAATATCAGGAACATCACCTGATGGATTACTTGTAGAGATGTGCGAATATACAAAGCATCCATTTTTCATTGGTGGACAATTTCATCCAGAATTTAAATCAAGACCAGATAGACCACAACCATTGTTTGTTGGACTAGTAGAAGCAGCAAAGAAAATAAAAAGATAGAATAAGTTTAAAAAGGCAGTCATATAATTAATATGATTGCTTTTTTATTCTTTAATAAAATTGAAATGAAATAAATATATTTAATTTATATTCGTTCCTTGTTGGCTTCGCCATTCGCTTAGGGTCATTTCTACTCGGGGAGCTTCCCTACGCGTCACTTCATAAATTAAATATATTTATTTCAATGTATTTATCTTCAAAAAAGAGATTTTAATAAAAATAAATGTTATTAAGAGATAATTTTTTAAAAAAGTTTACAAAATAGTATTGACATTTGATTTAAAAAGGTGTAAATTATATTAGCAGTCGTAAATGACGAGTGCTAAAATTAAGGAGGTATAATTATGATAAAACCATTATGTGACAAGGTATTAATTAAAATGTGCGAAAGTGAAGATACAACAAAAAGTGGAATTATTTTATCAGCAAACTCTAAAGAGAAACCACAAATAGCAGAAGTAATTGCAGTAGGACCAGGAGGCAAGGTAGACGGAGAAGAAGTGGAAATGTATATTAAAGAAAAGGACAAAGTAATTGTTAGCAAATATTCAGGAACAGAAATTAAATATGAAGGTGAAGAATACATTATAGTTAAACAAAGTGATATTCTTGCAAAAGTTGAATAAGACCAATATATTATTAGATTTTAAATTTGAAAGGAAATGATATTCTATGTCAAAAACAATACTTTATGGCGAAGATGCCAGAAAAAAATTATTAGAAGGTGTTAATAAACTTGCAGATACTGTAAAGGTAACACTTGGACCAAAAGGAAGAAATGTTGTACTTGATAAAAGCTTTGGTGCTCCACTTATAACAAACGATGGAGTTACAATAGCAAAAGAAATAGAGCTTGATGATCCATATGAGAATATGGGGGCAAGACTTGTTAAAGAAGTTTCAACAAAAACAAACGATGTTGCAGGAGATGGAACAACAACAGCAACAGTACTTGCACAAAAAATGATAAAGGAAGGCGTAAAGAATGTAGCAGCTGGTGGAGATCCAATGGCAATTAAAAGGGGTATTGATAAAACTGTAGATGTAGCAATAAAAGAACTTAAAAAGATTAGTTCACCAGTTAATGGAAAGGAAGACATCGCAAGAGTTGCAAGTATATCTGCAAACAATATAGAAATAGGAGAATTAATTGCAGACGCAATGGAAAAGGTATCTAAAGATGGAGTAATAACACTTGAAGAAAGCAAAACTTCAGAAACAAAAGTAGATGTTGTAGAAGGTATGCAATTTGACAAAGGCTATGTTTCTCCATATATGGTTACAGATACAGAAAAAATGGAGACAATATTTGACAATCCATATATTTTAATTACAGATAAAAAGATAAGTAATATTCAAGAAATATTACCATTACTTGAAAGTTTAATGCAATTATCAGGAAAACTTGTAATAGTTGCAGAAGACATCGAAAATGAAGCTTTATCAACACTTGTATTAAATAAGTTAAGAGGAGTATTAAATGTAGTTGCTGTAAAAGCACCTGGATATGGTGATAGAAGAAAAGAAATGCTAGAAGATATGGCAATTCTTACAGGAGGAGAAGTTATAACTTCTGATTTAGGATTAGAGCTTAAAGACGTAACAATAGAGCAATTAGGTCGTGCAAGACAAGTTAAAGTTCAAAAAGAAAGCACAGTTATTGTAGATGGAGCAGGAAATAAAGATGCTTTAGCAGAAAGAGTTCACCAAATAAGAAAACAAATAGAAGATACAGCTAGTGAATTTGATAAAGAAAAATTACAAGAAAGACTTGCAAAATTAGCAGGTGGTGTTGCTGTAATAGAAGTTGGTGCAGCAACTGAAATAGAAATGAAAGAAAAGAAATTAAGAATAGAAGATGCACTTGCTGCAACAAAAGCTGCTGTCGAAGAAGGTATTCTTGCAGGTGGTGGAACAGCATACATCAATATTATTCCAAAAGTTGAAAATGCGGTTAAAGAATTAAAAGATGACGAAAAACTTGGTGGCAATATAGTATTAAAAGCATTAGAAGAACCAATTAGACAAATTGTTGTAAATGCAGGACTTGAACCAGCAGTTGTTGTTGAAAAAGTAAAATCAAGTGCAGACGGATTTGGATTTGATGCAAGCGAAGAAGAATACGTTGATATGAAAAAGGTAGGAATTGTAGATCCAACCAAAGTTACAAGATCAGCACTTGAAAATGCTGCAAGTATTGCTTCTATGGTACTTACAACAGAAAGCATTGTAACAGATAAAAAAGAAGAAAAATGTGGATGTGGTGGACACGAAAATTCTGGAATGGGAGCAGGAATGGACGGAATGTATTAAAATATAAATACTAGCTTTCAAATAATTTCGCGTGGGTTCAATCCAAGATATCTAAAACATAGACAATAAAATACGAATCAAAAGTGGTTCGTATTTTATTATATTTACTGCAAGTAAGCAGGAAAGATTACATTTTTAATAATTAAACTCTTTACAAACTAAGAAAATAATGTTATTATATATAGTGTTCATTGCCCGAGTGGCGGAATTGGCAGACGCACACGACTCAAAATCGTGCGGGAAACCATGCGGGTTCGAGTCCCGCCTTGGGCACCATAAACCATAAAAGGAGAATAATTTAAGGAGAAGAAAAGCAAAATGGGAATATTTAAGAACATATTTGGCAGTTATTCAGACAGAGAAGTAAAAAGAGTAATGCCATTAGTTACAAAAATTAACAGTTTAGAAGAAGAAATATCTAAACTTACAGACAAAGAATTAGTTGGAAAAACTGCAGAATTTAAAGTAAGATATCAAGATGGAGAGACATTAGACGACCTACTTCCAGAAGCTTTTGCAGTTGTTAGAGAAGCATCAAAAAGAGTACTTGGAATGAGACATTTTGATGTACAATTAATAGGTGGAATTATACTTCATCAAGGTAGAATTGCAGAAATGAAAACAGGTGAAGGAAAAACATTAGTTGCAACACTTCCAGCATATTTAAATGCATTAAGTGGAAAAGGTGTGCATGTTATAACTGTAAATGATTACCTAGCTAAGCGTGATAGTGAATGGATGGGTAAATTATATAAATTTTTAGGATTAAGCGTTGGACTTGTAATCAGTGGAATGCAACCAGACGAAAAACAAAGAGCATATGCATCAGATATCATATATGGAACAAATAACGAATTTGGTTTTGACTATTTAAGGGACAATATGGTTATTTATAAGCATCAAATAGTACAAAGAGAACTAAATTTTGCAATAGTAGACGAGATAGATAGTATTTTGATAGACGAAGCCAGAACTCCGCTTATAATTTCTGGTAGAGCTAATAAATCTTCAGAATTATACGAAAAGGCTAATAATTTTGTAAAAAAACTTACACCTAAAATACTTGTAGAAGAAGATGTTAAAGATTTTGAACAAGCAGAAGATAATGAAAAATATGATTATATTGTTGACTTAAAGGCAAAATCTGCATCTCTTACTCAAAAAGGAATAAAAAAGGCAGAGAAAGAATTCAACTTAGAAAATTACAACGATCTAGAAAACTCAGATTTAGTTCACCATGTAAACCAAAGTTTACGTGCATATGGTGTTATGAAAAAAGATATAGATTACATAGTAAAAGATGGAGAAGTTTTAATTGTAGACGAATTCACAGGAAGAATTATGTATGGTAGAAGATATAATAATGGATTACATCAAGCAATAGAAGCAAAAGAGAATGTTAAAATTGCAGACGAGTCTAAAACACTTGCAACTATTACATTCCAGAACTATTTTAGAATGTATGCTAAATTATCAGGAATGACTGGTACTGCTATGACAGAAGAAGAAGAATTTAGAGAGATATATAACTTAGATGTAATAAGCATCCCAACGAATAGACCTATGATTAGAGTTGACCAAAACGACATAATTTATAAAAATGAGAATGCAAAATTTAGAGCTATTGTTGAAGACATAAAACAAAGCCATGCAAAAGGACAACCGGTTTTAGTTGGTACTGTATCAATAGAAAAATCTGAAAAGTTAAGTAGCATTTTGAAAAAAGAAGGAATTCAACACGAAGTATTAAATGCAAAGTTCCATGAAAAGGAAGCAGAAATAATTGCACAAGCAGGTAAATATGGAGCTGTTACAATTGCAACAAACATGGCAGGACGTGGTACAGATATTATTTTAGGTGGAAACTCAGAATATTTAGCACTTCAAGAAATGAGAAAAAGAAAAGTACCAGAAAATCTTATAGAGCAAGCTACAGCATTTAATGAAACAGATGATGCAGAAATATTACAAGCAAGAAAAGATTTCAAAGAATTAAAAGCAAAATATGATGCTACAATAAAAGAGGAAAAGCAAAAGGTAATTGAAGCTGGCGGACTAAAAATAATTGGAACAGAAAGACATGAATCAAGAAGAATTGATAATCAGTTAAGAGGTAGAAGTGGTCGTCAGGGAGACAATGGTGAATCAAGATTCTATATAGGACTTGATGATGACTTAATGAAGATATTCGGTGGAGATATGATAACAAATGTATTTGATACACTTGGAGCAGACGAAAATACTCCAATCGAAGCTAAAATGATTTCTAATGCCGTAGAAAGAGCTCAAAAAAGAGTTGAAGGTAGAAACTTCTCTATTCGTAAAAATGTACTTCAGTATGATGATGTAATGAATGTTCAAAGAGAAATAATATATAAGCAAAGAAGAGAAGTACTTGATGGACAAAATATAAAAGATAATATTGTATCTATGATAAAAAATGTTGCAGAAGAAATTGTTAATTTATATGTTTCAGATGGAGAATATACAAATAATGAATCTTTAATACAAGAAGTAAGAAATATATTTGATATTGATATTTCAGAAGATATAAAAACATTAAAAAAGGATGCATTAATTGAAAAATTAAAAGACCAAGCATTATCAAATTATGAGAAAAAAGAACAAGAAGTTGGAGAAGAAACTTTAAGAGAATTAGAAAGAGTTGTAATGCTTAAAGTCGTTGACCAAAAGTGGATGGATCATATCGATAGCATGGACGAATTAAAAAACGGTATAGGCCTTCGTGCATACGGACAAAAAAATCCAGTTGACCAATATAGGATTGAAGGATTTGATATGTTTGACGAAATGGTTGCAAATATCAAAGTCGATGTTGTTAAATTAATGATGCATCTTCAAAAAAGAGAAGAAGTACAAAGAACACAAACTGTTCAAATAACAAGAGCAGCTCAAGAAAATTTAAACAGCATTAATTTCGAAAGCTCTAGTGGACCAACACCTAAAGCACCTGAGACAACATCAAATAGGCCAATTGTAAATAGTGAGCCAAAAGTAGGAAGAAATGACCCTTGTCCATGTGGAAGTGGGAAAAAATACAAAAATTGTTGCGGTAAAGAACAGTAAAATAATGATATACACCCAATGATTGACATAATGTAAGAAAGAGAGTATAATATAATGGATGGTACGTTCTATTCGTACTAATACATTTAGATAGGAGAAAGAATATGAAAAGTGGAAAACTTGCGGAACTTGCCAATCACATGGGATGGAATGAGCAAGACATCGCAGATTTTGTGAAAGAAATTGCGATTGCTCAGAATGTAAAATTTGAGACTCAAGACAGTAAGCGGCCCACGCTGGAAAATCGCATAGCAAATGCCCTGAAGGACATGGGACTTCATGCAAGCTTCAGAGGATTTCAGTATTCCTGTGAAGCCGTCAAACAAGTGGCTCTCAATCCCGATATGCTTCATCGTGTCATGGATGGACTTTTTGTGCAGATTGCAAACATGTATGATACAACACCTAGTGGTGTTGAAAGGGGCATCCGGTATGCAGTAGAAAAAATTTGGGAGCTCGGAGACACCGAGATTATCAAGTATTATCTTGGAAATTCAATTTCAATGGATAAGGACAAGCCAACTTGCAAGCAATTTGTTGCCACTTTAGCAGAGTTTTTCCGTCAAGAGAATATTAAGTAATATTCTTTAAAACAGAGACAGACCTATATTTTCAATGTAAAATTGGGTCTGCCTTTGTTTTATTATAAAGCAGTATTTCTTACTAGAAATCAATAATTTTTATCTTTTTATATATTGAAAATCAAGCAATATTATAATATAATATATAACATAAAATTATTATAATTTACATTGGAAAGGAAAGTAAAAAATGAAAGATACAATAATTTCAAATGATATAAAATATATTGGAGCAGATGATAAGGATATAGATTTATTTGAAAATCAATATGTTGTTCCAAATGGAGTTTCATATAATTCATATGTTATATTAGACAAAAAGATAGCAATTATGGAGACAATAGACGAAAGAAGAACTAATGAATGGTTAGACAATTTGCAAAACGCCTTAAATGGAAGAGAACCTGATTATTTAATAATTTCACATCTTGAGCCAGATCATGCATATAACATAGGAACAATAGCTGAAAAATATCCAAATATGAAACTTGTAGGAAACAATAAAACATTCGCTTTTCTACCACAATTTTTTGATATAAAGAATATAGAAGAAAGAAAAATAGAAGTAAAAGATGGAGACACATTAGATTTAGGAAGTCATAAATTACATTTTATTATGGCTCCAATGATACATTGGCCAGAAGTTATGATGGAATATGAAGAAAACGAAAAAATATTATTTTCAGCAGATGGATTTGGTAAATTTGGAGCACTTGATACAGAAGAAGATTGGGATTGTGAAGCAAGAAGATATTATTTTGGTATAGTTCGGTAAATATGGAGTACAAGTTCAATCGATACTAAAAAAGGCAGAAGGTCTTGATATAAAAATGATTTGCCCATTGCATGGCCCTATATTAAAAGAGAATTTATCTCATTACATAGAAAAATATGATATTTGGAGTAAATATGAAGTTGAAAGCGAAGGTGTGTATATTGCTTGTGCAACGATTCATGGAAATACGCTTAATGCCTGCAAAAAACTTAAGGAAATACTAGAAAAAAAGGGAGCAAGTAAAGTTGTACTTGCAGATTTATCAAAAGAAGATTTTGCAGAAGCTGTTGAAGATTCATTTAGATATGGAAAAGTTGTATTTGCATCTTCAACATATAACATGGAAATCTTTACGCCAATGAGAGATTTATTATTAAATTTAAAAGAAAGAAGCTATCAAAATAGAAAAGTTGGAATTATTGAAAATGGAACATGGGCTCCAAACTCAGGTAAATGCATGAAAGATATATTATCTACAATGAAAAATATTGAAATAGTAGAGCCAATTGTTACAATAAGGTCAAAATTAAAAGAATCAGATATAGATAAATTAAATGATCTTGCCGATAAAATCTTAGAATAGAAAGGAATTTTGATTTTCATGAATGAACTAGAAACAATTAAAAATATTTTACAAGAAAAGCAAGCTTCGCTTGTTGTATATTATAAAAATGGAGAAATAAAGGAATATTATCAAGACAGAGTAAAAGATATAAAAGAAATATTAAATTCAAATGAACTTGCATTGCAAGATGCAATTGTAGCAGATAAAGTAATTGGGAAGGTTGCAGCATCATTACTTGCAGTTGCAGGTGTTAAAAAAATATACGCAAAAGTAATTAGTAATTATGCAATTCCAGTTTTAGAAAAATATAATATACAATATGAATATGATGAAAAAACAGATTACATTATAAATCAAACAAAAACAGGAATGTGCCCTATGGAAAATAAATATAAAGACGAAGAAGATATACATAAAATATATAATGAAATAATAAAAAATATGTAGAATAAATAAAATTTGATACAAGAAATTATGAACTTATAAGCATAGATTAGTAAAAATTTGCAAAATAGCTGATTTTAGTGTATAATATAAAAAGTTATTATTTATTTTGATGTCTCTATATTCAAATTTGAAGGGAGAATGATTTCAAGACCAAATATTGTTTTTAGTTATGCGAAAATGCAAGATGGAGGTGACTACTATGACAACGCATGACGAAAACTATGATTATGGTATTAAAAAAATTGGAGTAAAAGCGCTTGTTATTATTTCGATTATTTCTATGTTTTTTGCAGCAGGATTAATATACATCACTTACACATATGATAGCTTTTTATGTGCAAGAGATAAAATTGATACTGCAATTGTAAATGTGCAGAAAGCAATAGAACAAAAAAATCTACTAATCCAAAAGGATGGATATAAGGTTTCACCTGAAGAGTTAGATAAAGTCGAAAAGCTGATTACTAATACTATGAATGACTATGACAGAAAAGTAAAAGCGTATAATTTTGCTATTAGTCAATCACCCAATTCATTTGTTGTTGACATATTTGGACTTGAAGAAGTTAAAAAAATAAATATTGAAAATATCTCTGGATAGTGCCTGCTATCTAGAGATATTTTTATATATTATAATTATATTACAGTTTTATTACAATTATGTAATAATAATTGACTTAAATCGACAGTAAATGTTATACTATATTTACGCGTGGAACAAAAAATATGATATTAAATAGAAAAAAAGATTTTAATATAGAAAAAAAGATGCTATTAAGGAGGACGTATGAACAATAGAAAAAAATTTGCAAAAAAAATAGTGATATTGCAAATAATTGTATTAATGTTATTTACAATGTTTATGAATATAATTATTGGTTTTGACAAAACATATGCTTATACTCAAAATAAAAAAGTCGGTATAGATGCATTTCCTGACAGTTATAAATCAGCTTTACAAGAACTTGCAAACAATCATAAAAACTGGACTTTCACAGCGTATGATACAGGAATGACATGGAATGAATTTATGGCAGGAGAAAAGGTGGATAAAAGAAATACGATATCTAGCTCAAATCCACTATATAAAGCTCCTTGCGGACATAATGCAGGCGGAAGCTTTTACTGCGCATCTGACAGTATAATAGAGTATTATGCTGATCCAAGAAACTTTTTAACTGAAGATCGGAATATTTCAATTTTTAGAAATGTCATATAACTCATCAATACATAATAAGGACGCAATTGAAAGTTTGCTTTCAAATACATTTATGAACGATAGCATTACAGTTACAACTGAAAAAGAAAATACATCAATAAAAGCAAAACAAAATGAACAATACATAATGGTTGCACCTGGAACAAAAAATAATGAAGTTGCCGATGCTATAGGAATGAAAAATTTTAAAGTTAAAAATTCAGAAAACAAAGAAGTATCAGCAAATAGTAATGCTGCAACAGGGTATACTTTTACAAATACTACATATAATACTTCTTATATAATGATTGTTCTTGGAGATGTCAATGGTGATGGGGAAGTTAAAGCATCTGACTATATGAAAATTAAAAATTATATTATGAATACAACTACCCTTACAAATATACAAAAATTAGCAGCAGATGTTAATGACGATAAAGAAATTAAGGCATCTGATTACATGAAAATTAAAAACTTTATTATGGGAACAACAGCTATTACTCTTTCAGGAGAAGTTACAACTCAAAAAGACACAATTAGATATTCAGATATTATATTAAAAGCTGCCGAAGAAAGTGGAATAAGCCCATATAGTATTGCAATAAAGATAATACAGGAAGTAGGTAGACAAGGAAGTGGATCTGTTTCAGGTAAATACCCTGGCTATGAAGGATATTATAATTTCTTCAATTGGGCTGCAACTGATGGATCAAATGCAATAGAAAAAGGATTAATTTATGCTAAATCACAAGGATGGAATAACCAATATATAGCAATAATTGAAGGAGCAAAAAAATTAGCTGATGGTTATACAAGTGTTGGACAAAATACGGCATACTTCTATAAATTTGATGTAATTGACGATGCAAAAACAGGATTATTCTGGCATCAATATATGACTAATGTTCAAGATCCATCAAGTCAAGCAAAAACGTTATATAACACATATGCTAAAAATGATATATTAGATTTATCACTAAACTTTGTAATACCTGTATATAGAGAAATGCCTAATAAGTGTTTACTTCCAAGTGGAATAGATGCAAATGCAGATACATCATATTATGTAAATGGAACTGGCGTTAGATTAAGAAGCACAACTAAAATAGATCCAAATAATATAATTGTAACACTTTCTAAAGATGAAATTGTGACGGTAATAGTGCAGGATGCAGGAACATCTGATGGATATAAATGGTCAAAAATAAAAAGAGCTAATGGAACTGAAGGATATATTGCACAAGAATTTTTGACAAAATGTAATACATGAACAAGGAAGGGAGAAATCATAATATGACGAAAAAAATCTTAAGTAAAACTGTAGTTCTGCTGGTGATTTTAGCTATTATTTGTTGTATAATGCAATCAAAAGTCTATGCAGCAGGCAGTTTTAGTTGCAATGCAGGAAAACAAACGATGACTGTTGGAGAAACAACAACTTATACGGTTAATGCAAATAGATGTGGAGGTCGTTTTGAAATTACCACATCAGACAGCAGTATTGTAAGTATTTCAGGCGAAACATCAACATGGATAGAAAATGGATCACATACGGTAACATTAAAAGCCAATAAAGCTGGAAAAGCAACTATAACAGTAAAGGCAGCTAATGTTGCAGATTCTGATACTGCAGAAGATATAACAGGCTCAAAATCTGTTACAATAACTGTAAATAATCCACCTGCAGCTCAAAATCCAAGTGGAAATAATAACAATAATAATTCAAGCCCTGCAAAATCAGGAGATGCAAATTTAAAATCAATTGTAGTGGGAGATAAAACATATTCTAATCCTAGTACAGACTTTACAGTAACAGTAAACGCAGATGTTTCAAATATAGAAATAAAAGCAGAAACAAGTCATGGAGCGGCAAAAGTTACTGGAACTGGATTGAAAGAACTTAAAACAGGAACAAATAATTTCACACTTACTGTTACAGCAGAAAACGGTGCAACAAAAAATTATATTGTCAGAGTAAGAAGGCTTGCAGAAGAAAATACAACGCCAAATGTCGTAGAAGAACCAAAGCAACAAAATCAACCACAGCCAGAAGAACCACAGGAAACGCAAGAAGTCCCAGAAGAACCAGAAGAATTAAGACTTAAATATTTAATGATTGAAGATGTAGAACTAATCCCTGAATTTGATAGTGAAGTTTTCGAGTATACAATATTTGCATCAGATATTGATAAATTAGACATAATTGCAACAGCAAATATCGAAGATGCAATTATAGAGATTATTGGAAATGAAAACTTAATTGATGGAGAAAATGAAGTAATAATTAGATTATCTAAGGAAGAAAACACAACTGAGTATAAAATCACAGTAACCAAATCAACAACAGAAGTTGTTCCACCTATTGAGGGTGAAGTACAAGGACCAAATGATGGTGAAGGTTCAGGTTTTTTAGGATTGGGTAAGGCTGGATGGATTATTATTTCTTCAGGTGTAATTGTAGTTGTAGCAGGTGCCCTTGGTGCAACGATATGGTTTGCACATAAATCAGAACAAATAGCTTCAAAATCAAGACATTCAAGATCAGGTTTTTGGACACATGACGATTTTTAAATATTTTTAATAAAATATTTAAAAAATTTGAGAAAAAGTATTGAAAAAATTTTAATTTTATAGTATAAATAATATTGTAAGTAATTATACAATAATTTATATGGAAAGGAAAATCTTATGAAAAAGTTAGAAAGAGTAGAAAAAGTATTATTAATCTTAGTAGTTGTTGCTTTAATTTGTGCAATGGGAGTTGGAGTACAAGCTAGTGGAACTGGAGATGTTAACGATCTATTAAATAATGGCGAGATTAGTGATATTCCAAAATATGGAAATAATGCAGTACAAAATCAACCTACAAATAATCAAGTAGCAAATACTCCAAGAGAAAATTTACAGGTAAATAAGAGTACTAACAATACTACAAATACAACATCACTTCCAAAAACTGGTGTAAATGATACAGCTATTTGGGTTCTTGTTGCAGCATGTGGTATAGCAGCAGTATATACTTATAAAAAAGTAAGAGATTACAATGTATAAGATAATAATTTTAGACATTAATTAAAAGTTTATATGCTATTTTTGGTATGTGCAGTAATTGTGATTGCAATTATGCACATACTAAGATAGCCGTGACTTTATTATCGTAACCTTTATTATATAGAGATTTTATTAATTATATCTCTATAGCTCTTACAATATTTCTTAATTTATCATTTTTGGAATCACAAGTAACTAATGTTATAATCTTTAAATTTCCAGTATCTTGATTTATACAAGATAGGTCATCTTGGCTTATTGTATATGTGCTAAAAACTTCATATGTTATTTCTTTTTTTTGATTATCGTATATTTTAATTTTATCACCTTTTTCAAGTTTAAATAAGTTACTAAAAAATGTATCATTTTTATAATTATGCCCAGCTATGCAAAGATTACCAGCTTGATTTGGCATTGGTCCATAAAATCTACATGGTGAAATCTTTAACGCATCTTTAGATATATCAGAAAGTATTGGATATGTTATTCCTAATTTCTCAATTTCGATTGTTCCAATAACAAAATAAGAAGTGTTTTCATAAAATACAATTTCTCCTTTTAAATTTTCTTTGCTACTATCGACATTTTGATATAATTTTATGATTTCATAGTTATCCATAATTTTCTTTGATAAGCTTTCTGCATATGTCAAATTATATCTAGAATATATATAATATATAATTAGACACATCATAGTTATTATAATTATAAAAAATTGTATTTTAAATAATAATTTTCTTTTAGAAATCTTTTTATTATTTGTTATAGAAGTATAACAGTTAGAAGTACATATAATTTGATTCATATTTTAAATAACCCCAAAATAATTTTATTTAAATATTGTTAGCTTTTATTGATAAAAAAATTCATTTATGTTAAAATATATAAAGAAGGAGTGGATACGTATGAAAAATTTAACAACTTATTTATTTGTAATATTTATGGCAATGTTTTGGGTATTTAGAATTGTAGTCGCATTTTGCTACAATATAGGAGTTGATTTTATAGCAAAACCGATGGATTTAAATTTTGAAATAGTACTTTTATTTTTAACATTTGTCTGCATGATATTAGTTGTAAAAAGAAGCATGTTAGGTGGAATACTATATTTGATAGGTAATGGGTTATATTTTGGTACAAGCATTTATAACACAATCATGTCTACAACAGGATTAACAGACTACATGAATGCATTTTTCTCATTTATAGGAATTCTTCTACCTATACTTGTATTATTTGATTTATTACTTGATAAAAACAGAAAAGACCATCCAGTAGATAAAAAGACCGATTGGTTTTACAAAAATAAAGATTTTGACAGAAAATTTGACGAAAGAGCGGATAGAAATGAGTATAAATTTTAATTGGTATCCAGGACATATGGCTAAAACTAAAAGAGAAATTACAGAAGACATTAAATTAATAGATGTTGTAATAGAAATTCTTGATAGTAGAATTCCAATTTCTAGCCAAAATCCAGATATTCAAAGTATTATTAGTAATAAGAAAAAAATAATACTTTTGAATAAATATGATTTAGCTGACGACAAAGAAACAAAAAAATGGCAAGAAAAATTCAAGAAACAAGGAATTGAAACACTTTTAGTTGAAGCAAATTGTGGTAAAGGTATAAACCAGGTAATAAGCAAGATACAAGAAATAATGAAAGAAGATATAGAAAAATACGCTGAAAAAGGAAGGACAAATAAAACAATAAGAGTAATTGTACTTGGCATACCTAATGTCCGGAAAGTCTTCATTTATTAATAGAATATCTAATAAAAATTCTCTTAAAGTAGGTAATAAACCAGGTGTTACATTAAAGAAACAATGGATAAGAATAGAAAACAACATTGAACTTTTAGATACACCAGGTGTGCTTTGGCCTAAATTTGAGAGTAAAGAAATACGGACTTAATTTAGCTTTTACAGGGAATATAAAGGATGAAATACTTGATATAGAAGAAATTGCGTATTATCTTGTAAAATATCTTTTAAATAATTATGCTGATTTATTGTGTCAAAGATACAAATTAAATAGAGAACAGATAGATTTGATAATGCAAAATACAGAAAATGATGCTATCTTAGAAATAATGACAATGATAGGAAAAACTAGGGGTGCATTAGTCTCTCGGTGGAAATGTAGATATGAATAAAACATCAAACATAATATTGTCAGATTTTAGAGAAGGTAGAATAGGAAAGATTACACTTGAAAAAGTAAAATAAACACGTATATTTTGGTTTATAGGTAAATCCAAATTAAAAACCTAAATACATTTAACAAGGTAACAAAATGGACGAAGAACTAGAAATAAGAATAAACGAATTATCACCTCTTACGTGGGCATATATTGGAGATGCAGTATATGAGCTATTTATAAGAGAAAATTTAGTAAATAATTCTAAGCAAAAACCCAATAAATTACATATAGAAAGTATAAAACACGTTAAAGCATCAGCTCAAGCAAAAACATTAAATGATATAGAAGAATTTTTGACAGATGATGAAAAAGAAATTGTTAGACGTACAAGAAATACAAAAAATCACCATTTACCTAAAAATGCAAATGTTAATGATTATATGTATGCAACTGCTTTTGAAGGGCTAATTGGTTATTTATATTTAACAAAAAATGAAACAAGACTTAAAGAAATTTTGAGTCATACTATTTAAATTTATAAATTTTAATATAAAAATACAAAGGGAGAAGAATTAAAAATGAAAATTTTAGGAGTTAATAACAATACACAAAATTACACAAATACGAAATCTCTTGCTCTTGTCCAAACTGCAAGACTAGATAATTATGCAATACCAATATTTCAAGCATTAGATGATATAGAAAAATATGCAGAAGAAATACAACCATCAATACTTACATACAACAAATCAAGCGTAAGTAAAACAATGGCTTTAATATTGTTTAGAAACTCATCGCAAAGAGCGCAAAACAGAAAAACCCACCAAGAAATGGTAGAAGGACTTGTAAAGATAGCTGCTAAAGAATTAGGATTACATGCTAATGCAGCAGCAATAATGGCTAGAAATCATGATATTGGACATATGTTTTTAGGACATGATGGAGAAAAATGGATTTCACAAGTAAAATCAAAAATGGGACTTGGTGTTTATACACATAATGCAACAGGCCCAAAAGAATTAATATATAGATATAATGTATATG
>CANQXL010000016.1 GCA_947627705.1 uncultured Clostridia bacterium | reverse complement strand
ATGAAAAATTTGACAAAAAAATTAAGCATTTTTAATGCTTACATAGATTTTTTAAATTTGAAACTGTCAAACTTCCGCTTCAATTATTTTTAATATTTTCTTTCCTGCGTCTTTGTCATTTCCTGAATCTATAATATAAACATCAGTATCATTTATTTTATAAACTCCTATGTTTGTAGGATTTTTTATATAATAAGTTTTTTCTCCAACTTTAACTAATTCCATAAAAACCAAATCCACCATTTCTTTCATAATTTTTCTTATGGAAATAATATCATATTTTTACAATCTTATCAATATAAATTATCTTTAAGTTGTTCTTTAATATAATTTTATTACGAGTAACATTTATAAAAAAATTTATAATTAACTATTGCAAAGACCAAAAAATTATGTTAATATATTAATGTTAAAAATTCAACTTTGTACATACACATTTTTTTAAATTCAAGATAGACAATTTTCTTGTCTAAAAATCCAATTTATTAAAAATATAAATAATTAACGCTCATATATCACAATTTTTATTTTTATAAAAATGTGAAAATATATATAGAAAAATATGAGAGAAGGGAGACATAGTGCATGCATAAATAAAAAAATCAAACAAAATACTCACATAAGAAAACTCTATAAGCTTTATTAAAATAGGCGTAGTGAAAAACAAAAGACAATTATCTAAAGTAAAAAAATTAAAACAAAGAAAGGAATAAAAAAATGTTAAAAAGAATATTTACGATTTTTATTTTTACAATTTTAATCACTGGAATGACAAAGGTACAAGCAAAACTTCAAGGAGATAAAGTAGATATATTAGAAAGAGATATAGATGCATTAATAGAAACAAAAGAAGGAGATATCTGGAAGGATTTAGATATAAAGAAATACAATTCAGAAGATGGAATAATTTTTAACATAGAAGGAACAAAAAGAAACGATAGAGAAGTTAGTATAAAAAAGAATACATATGATTTAAGGTTAATTAGAGTTGTTGAAAGTGGATATCAGGGTAAAGATATGTCAAAATATGGACTAGATAATATAGTAGATTTATACACTGCAACTAAAATTGCATTAAATGTTGTATATAGTAACAATTCAGTAAGCTATATAGAAGAAAACTATAGAATAAAAGATGGACTTTTAGAAGATAATATTACAAGAGCAAGCAATATTCTTAAAGCTGCACAAGAACTAGTAAAAATAGGGTATGACGGAGAAGAATCATATCAATGGATGGGGAATGTAGAAGTCGTATGTGATTTAAAAAAAGATGATGTAAAAGAAGGATATTATTCTATAAAATATAAAGTTATACCGTCAATTGGAGAACTTAAGGCTTTTTATCCAACAATTGAAAGTGATTTAGGCTTTGAAGCATATATTGCAAATGTAGATACAGGAGAAAAACAAACAAATTTTGAAGGTGGCGAGAATGAATTTAAAGTAATGATTCCAGAAGCGTATAAGGAAGATGGATTTTTACTTAAACTAAATGTTGATTATACATATAATGCTTGTACGGTTTTTATAGGAAGTGATGGCGAAAATGAATATTTTATTTATGCTAATGCTGATCAATTAGCAGAAGTTGGCGTAAAAACAAGTAACAAAAGATCTAACTTAGCTATTAATTTTATCGATGAAGAAACAAAAGAAAATGTTTTGGGATGTGAAATAAAGGTTAATGAAGAAAATTATAATATACGTATGAAGAATGAGATTATTTTAAAAGATATTGGTAAAGGAAACATTAAAGTTGAAATTTTAAATATACCAGAAGAATATGTGCTACTTGGAGATAGGACAATTGAGATACAAATAGGCTATGTAGACAATCATGTAGAAGAAATCAAACTTAAAAGAAAAAAAGGAAATATGAAAATAAATACAAATACGAATTATTCAAAGTATTATTTATATAATTCTGATTCAGAAATGATAAATGAAATAGAAATCACAGGTAAAAGTGAAATGTATATAGAAAATCTAAATACAGGAAGATATAAGTTAAAACAAGTAGGAGTGCAAGCAGGGTACAAAATGTTAGAAAATGAGATAGGATTTAATGTAGAATATGAAAAAACAGCAAATCTTACAATTATTAATGAAATTATAAAGCAAAGTACGCAAAGTGACTATCCGAAAAAACAAGATAAACCACCTAAAGAAGATGCAAAAGATAGTGAAGAGTCAAAAGAAGAAAGACCAAAGGATAAAGAAGAAGTAAAAGACGGTGCAGAGTCGAAAGGAGAAGAAAAGCCAAAAGATAAAGAAGATCCAAAAGGCAGTGAAAATCCAAAGGATAATGAAAATAAAAAAGACGCTGAAGAATTAATAGATATTGAAAAAACTAAAGATAGCAAAAAACCTAAAGACAGTGAAAAAACCAAAGATAGTGAAGAGTCAAAGAATGACGAAAATCAAAAGAATGAAGCACCAATTAATATGCTTCCACAAGCTGGAGAAAATAATTATATAATAAAAATTTTATTTGTTTTATTTATTCTATCTACGATATCTACAATTTATTTAAAAAAGAAAACAGACTGCTTAAAATAAACAGCCTGTAATATAAATAATTTAGTAGATAGGAACTAAAGTATAATACAAATTAAACCGCCACTACCTTCATTTACAATACGCTCAAGAGTTTCTTGTAATTTCATTTGTGCATCTTCTGGCATTCTATATAATTTATTTTGTAAGCCTTCGTTTACAAGTTCATGTAGACTTTTTCCGAAAATATTTGATTCCCATATCTTTTTAGGATCTGTTTCAAATTCAGAAAGTAGATAAGTTACAAGTTCTTCTGACTGTTTCTCAGAACCAACAATAGGAGATACTTCTGTTGTAATATCAGCTCTTATCATGTGTATACTTGGGGCTTTTGCTCTTAATTTAACACCAAATCTAGAACCCTGTTTTACCATTTCTGGTTCTTCTAAAATCAATTCTTCCATAGAAGGTGTTACAATGCCATATCCTTTTGCTTTAACTTCTTCCAAGGCATATGCAATCTTATCATATTCTTTCTTTGTTTCGGCAAGAGAAGTTAAGCAAGAGAATAAATCACCTTCATCTGCAACCTGAACACCAGTCATTTCTGTTAAAATTTGATAGAACAAAGGCTCCTTTAAAGTTATGTTTATACAAACATTACCATTGCCGAGATTGATTTCATTAAGAGTAGTGTTTGCTATAATCTCAGTTGACATTATAGAAGAAAGACAGTCGTTTATTTGCTTTAAAACGGAAACATTAGAAAATGCATCTTTAATTTCTGTAAATAGTTCTTTTTTTAGCCAATGGTCATCGTCTAAAGCTTCAACCCATTTAGGTAAAGAAATATTCATTTGATCTATTGGAAATTCGTAAAGTAATTTGCCAAACATATCATTGATATCGTCAATAGATAAATTAGAGCAATCGATGGGAAGAACAGAAACATTATATTTATCTTCTAATTTTCTAGCAAGTTCAACTGTATATTCAGAAGAAGGGTCTTCAGAATTTAAAACGATAACAAATGGCTTATTTAAAGCCTTAAGCTCTGATACAACTCTTTCTTCTGCTTTAATATAGTCTTCTCTCGGAATATCTGTGATAGTTCCGTCAGTTGTAACAAGTATTCCAATTGTTGAGTGCTCAGAAATTACCTTGGCAGTTCCAAGTTCAGCTGCAGTTTCAAAAGGTATTTCTTCTTCAGACCAAGGAGTTTTAACCATTCTTGGAACATCGTCTTCTAAATATCCAATTGCATTATTTACAAGATAGCCTACGCAGTCTACAAGTCTTGTTTTAAAGCGAATATTATCTCCTAAAGTAATTTCAATTGCTTCATTAGGGACAAATTTTGGCTCTGTTGTCATGATTGTTCTACCAGCTGCACTTTGTGGTAGTTCGTCTTGTGCTCTTTCCTTTTTATATTCATTTTCGATATTAGGAATAACAAGTAAATCCATGAATCGCTTTATAAATGTTGACTTGCCTGTTCTAACTGGCCCCACAACACCAATATATATATCGCCATCGGTTCTTGACCTAATATCCTGATACAAGCTTAAATTTTCCATTTTCCAACCTCCATAATAAATGTTTGTACTATTAACTTTACTAATGTATATTAAGAAAAAATTAGAAATATAACTAAATAATAAAAAATATTAAAACTTCTTATTATTGATAAGACATAAAAAGTATAGTATAATAGCAGTATAAATAATATGAAAAGAATAAAAGTATAATGTATAAAAATTTATATTCTAATTCTAATTTTAATATATTATACAAAAGGAGAATAATGAGAACTATAATAATTCGGTGGGGGAGCTTCTGGAATGCTTTCAGGAATTTCTTCAGCAAATGAAGGAAACGAAACGATAATTCTAGAAAAAATGAATACCTTAGGAAGAAAAGTTAGAATAACAGGAAAAGGCAGATGTAATATCACAAATGCAATTGATATACAGGATTTTATAAAAAACATTCCTGGAAATGGAAAGTTTATGTATAGTGCATTTCAAAACTTTACAAATGAAGATATTGTTAATCTTCTTAAGGAAGAAGGTCTAGATACGAAAATAGAAAGGGGTAACAGAATTTTCCCTGTTACTGATAATGCACAAAGTGTAATTGATGCATTAAGTAGAAGGTTAAAAAAGTTAAATGTTAAAATCATAACAAATGCAGAAGTGAAAGATTTAATAGTAGAAAATAATACAGTAAAAGGAGTTATATATAACTTAGATGGGAAAGAACAAAAACTATATTCAGATAAAGTAATTCTTGCAACAGGTGGAATGAGCTATAGCTCCACAGGCTCAACAGGAGATGGATATAGGATAGCAAAAAAGTATGGGCATACAATAACAGAACTTAAAGGTGGGCTTGTTCCACTTGAATGTTATGAAAAAGAATTATGTAAGAGCATGCAAGGTTTATCACTTAAAAATGTGGCAATTAAATTAGTAAATTTAGAAAAGAATAAGATAATATATGAAGACTTTGGTGAAATGATGTTTACACATTTTGGAGTTACAGGTCCAATTATAATAAGTAGTTCTTCGAGATTAGTTAGGTATAAAAATATTGAAGAGCTTTTAAAAAATAAAAAAATAGAATTAAGAATAGATTTAAAACCAGCTTTAAGTGAAGAAAAGCTAGATTTAAGAATAAGAAGAGATTTTGAAAGTGAACTTAATAGGAATTATAAAAATAGCTTAGATAAACTGTTACCACAGAAAATGATAAGGAGTGTAATTGAATTATCTAATATAAATGAAGACAAAAAAGTAAATGAAATAACCAAAGAAGAAAGAAAAAGATTAGGTGAAATAATAAAAAATTTTAAATTGAAAATAAGTAAATTTAGACAGATAGAAGAAGCTATAATAACATCAGGTGGAGTTTCTATAAAAGAAATAAATCCTAAGACAATGGAGTCAAAGATAGTAAAGGGATTGTATTTTGCAGGTGAGATAATTGATGTAGATGCATATACTGGTGGCTTTAATTTACAAATAGCGTTTTCTACAGGATATACTGCAGGAAAGGGAGAAATGTAAATGATAAAAACGATAGAAAATAATGCAGAATCTATTTTAATCGAGAAAAAGTCAAAATTTATTGCAAATGTATTTTATGTAGAAAATATAGAAGATGCAGAAGGCATAATAAAGAGTGTTAGAAAAAAATATCATGATTCAAGACATGTTGTATTTGCATATAGAATACTAGAAGAAAACCAAGTAATAGAAAGGCAAAGCGATGATGGAGAACCATCTGGTACAGCAGGTGCTCCTATATTAAACATACTTTCAAAACAAAATCTTACTAATGTACTTGTTACAGTTACGAGATATTTCGGAGGAATACTATTAGGAACAGGTGGACTTGTAAAAGCATATTCTGAATCAAGTAAAGATGCTGTAGAAAAGGCAGGAAAAATTGAATTAGAGAAGGGATATACTTTAGAAATGTCCTTAGATTACGAAAAACAAAAAGATTTTGAATATATGTGCGAAAAAAATAAAATAAATATTATTTCTAAAGAATATTCAGATAAGGTTAAAAATATAATAGAAATTTCTGAACAAAAATTCGACAACATTTTACAAAATAACCTAAAAAACGATTTCCAGAATTTTCCATTTAAAATTTTAAAAAATAAATTTATAAAATCATAGAACCATTGATACAAAAGAGAAAAACAAACACATCAAATTGCAAAATAAAAAAAAATAAAATAAAAAATTGCAAAATCTATTGCCAAAATTTGGAAAAAGTTATATAATACAAAATGTAAAAAGTTTACAAATTTTAAAAGAGGAGGAGCAAAGTGTGAATGACAAACTGTCGATTTTGGTAGCAGATGATAACGTTGACTTTGCTAAAACCTTAACGACTTGTATTGAGCAAGAAGATGGAATGGAGGTTATTGGAATTGCTCAAGATGGAGTAGAGGCAATGGACATAATTAATAATACTAAACCAGATGTTGCAATATTAGATGTCATAATGCCCCACTTAGATGGCTTAGGTGTACTAGAAAGAGTTAGGCACTTAGAACCAGATAAAAAGCCATTATGTATTGTCCTATCGGCCGTTGGACAAGACAAAATTACGACAAGAGCAATTGAACTTGGAGCACAATACTATGTTGTTAAACCATTCGATATAAGTTTACTAGTTAGAAGAATTAAAGAACTAAAGATGCAAAATTCAATAAACTTTAAGAGTGAGAGTTTAAGCAAAGAATTAAAAACTCCGTACATAGACATTTTACCTGACAAAAGAAAAGAAGTAGAAAATTTAGAAGCACTAGTTACAAACATTATCCACGAAATTGGTGTACCTGCACATATTAAAGGTTATCAATACCTAAGAGAAGCAATAATGATGGTAGTAAAAGACATAGATATAATAAATCAAATAACAAAGCAACTTTATCCAGAAATCGCAAGAAAGTATAAAACAACACCTTCAAGAGTAGAAAGAGCAATAAGGCACGCAATTGAAGTAGCATGGGGTAGAGGTCAACAAGAAACAGTAGAAAGTATTTTTGGATATACGGTATCAGCTGCAAAAGGAAAACCAACAAATTCAGAATTTATTGCAATGATTGCAGATAAGTTAAGACTTGAACTTAAGAGCGCATAAAATTCTACCATCTTAGGGTTTGTTAAAACCCTAAGATGCATAAATAAAAAATAAAGATCAATTTATAATGATTGTTTATAAATTATAAACGATAGTAAATAATAACAGAAAAACTAATACAAATGATAAAATATTTAATGCTTATATTCAATTATATCATTAATTGTGCAATGTAAAACATTACAAAAAATTTTTAAATATTCAATATTTATTAAAGTAACATTGCCCTTACAATAATTACAAATTGCGTCATATCTAATATTAGTCATTTTTGATAATTTGTACTTTGTTAATCCATTTTTATTTATTTGTTCTTGTAACTTAAAAATAATATTTCCTTCAACAAATTTTAATCTATTACCTAAACTGGTTTTATCAAATTTACTCATATTAAAGGCTCCCACTTATTATTTAAATATAGAATATCAAAAATATTAAAGTTTGACATTATACGTTCGAAAATGTATAATAATATTGTAATTATTTACATTAAGGGTAAAATTTATTCGAGATAGGAGTTGATACTATGGAAAAGGCAATACTTACAGAGTTAATTGTATACTCAATTGTACAAATGATTATTTTAATAGGGATTCTTATTTACTCGATATTAGTATTATGTAAAAAAGCAGATTTTACAAAGAAATACCTTATCACTAATATAATAGCGAGCATAATAATTGGAATGATAGAAATTATTAAATTTCAAGGTAGATATCAAGGTTATGTTGCAAAATTTGGAATAATTGCTCCTATCATTGCAATAGGTGCAAGCCTTGTACTTTTTTTATCTAGTATGAGCAACGATAAAATAGAAATATAAGGGTTCAAAATAAGGGTTCAAATTTAATATATAGTTTTAAATTTAATTGTTTAGAAATGATGTGTCTATATAATATAAATTATGTGGGCTTGTTTTTTTCGCGCATTCGTTATATAATAAAAAATATTAATTTTTTAGGAGGTTTAAAGTTTATGAAAGTTACAAGAGAAGAATTATTACACATTGCAAAACTTGCAGACCTAAATATAGAAGAAAAAGAAATAGATAAATATTTGGTAAATCTACAAGACATATTGAATTTTGCGAATACTGTAAATACTGCACCAGTAGATGATTTACAAGAAACAATAGGTGCAAACACAAACTATAATGTGTTTAGAAAAGACGAGATTATAGAATTTGATAACGAAGAAGGCTTAATGCAAAATGCCAAAGAAGTAGAAGACAATATGTTTAAAATTCCTAAGGTAATTTAAGTAGGAAGGAGAAAATTAAAAATGGATATTACAGAATTAACAGTTCATGAGCTAAAAGAAAAGCTAGAAAAACATGAACTTACGTCTGAAGAAATAACAAGAGCATATATAGATAGAATAAATGAAAAAGAAAAAGATGTACAAGCATTTGTAACTCTTTTAACAGACGATGCGATAGAAAAGGCAAAGAAAATAGACAGCGAAAAGGAAAATAAAAGCCCATATGCAGGTATTCCAATAGGAATAAAAGATAATATGTGCACAAAGGGAATAAAGACAACTTGCTCTTCAAAAATGCTTGAAAATTTTGTATCACCATATGATGGAACTGTTGTAGACAAGGTCGTAAATCAAGAAAAAATGATTAATCTTGGTAAGCTTAATATGGACGAGTTTGCAATGGGAAGTTCTACAGAGAATTCATATTTTAAGAAGACAAAGAATCCATGGGATTTAAGTAGAGTACCTGGTGGATCCTCAGGTGGTTCTGCAGCTGCTGTTGCAGCTAATATGGTTCCATGGGCTTTAGGTTCAGATACTGGTGGAAGTATACGTCAGCCAGCATCTCTATGTGGAGTTGTAGGGTTAAAGCCAACATATGGCTTAGTTTCAAGATATGGACTTGTTGCTTTTGCATCTTCACTTGATCAAATTGGCCCTATAACCAAGGATGTAGAAGATGCTGCAATACTTTTGTCAATCATTGCAGGTCATGATAGTAAGGATTCTACATCAATGGACATTCCAAAAAAAGATTATACAAAATCACTAAAAAATGACATCAAAGGTGTTAAAATAGGAGTTCCAAAAGAATTCTTTGGAGACGGTATAAATGAAGAAGTAAAAAATTCGTTAGAAAAAGCAATAGAAATTTATAGAAGTCTTGGAGCAGAGATAGAAGAATTCTCACTTGATATAGCAAAATATGCACTTGCAACATATTACATAATTGCTTGTGCAGAAGCAAGTTCAAACCTTGGAAGATTTGATGGTATTAGATATGGATATAGAACAGAGAACTTTACAAATTTAAAAGAATTATTTAGAAATTCTAGAAGTGAAGGGTTTGGAGCAGAAGTAAAGAGAAGAATAATTCTTGGAACATATGTCTTAAGTTCAGGATATTATGATGCATATTACAAAAAGGCTCAAAAGTTAAGGACATTGGTGCAAAATGAATTTAAGAAAGGATTTGAAAAATATGATGTAATCCTTACACCTACATCACCAATAACTGCGTTCAAAATAGGAGAAAAGTCAGAAAATCCACTTGAGATGTATTTATCAGATATTTGCACAGTATCTGTTAATATAGCAGGTCTTCCACGGAATATCTATACCATGTGGATTAGATAAAAATGGAATGCCAATTGGAATGCAACTTATAGGTAATTCTTTTGAAGAAGAAAGACTTTTAAATGTTGCTTATGCATTTGAAAAACAAATAAAATTTAGAGAGAATAATAAACCTACATTTAAAGGAGGTAAATAAAATGGCAAGAGAAGATTACGAAACAGTCATAGGACTTGAAGTCCATGCAGAACTTTCTACAAAAACAAAAATATTCTGCTCATGTCCTACAGAATTTGGTGGTAAACCCAATACCCATTGCTGCCCTGTTTGTATGGCGATGCCAGGAGCATTACCTGTTTTAAATGAAAAGGTTGTAGAATATGCTGTTAAAGCAGGACTTGCAACAGGTTGTGAAATTGAAAAGGACAGCAAGAATGATAGAAAAAACTATTTCTATCCAGACCTTCCAAAATCATATCAGATTTCACAATTTGATAAGCCACTTTGTAAAAATGGATATGTAGAAATAGATACTGATGAAGGAAGAAAAAAAATAGGTATTACAAGAATACATATAGAAGAAGATGCAGGAAAGCTTAATCATGACGACTTTGGCAGGGGAAGTTTAGTAGATTTAAATAGAGCTGGAGTTCCACTTATAGAAATTGTATCAGAACCAGATATGCGTTCTGTGCAAGAAGCAGATAAATATTTAAAGAAATTAAAATCAATACTTGAATATATCGAAGTATCAGACTGCAAGATGCAGGAAGGCTCTTTAAGAGCAGATGTTAATATTTCTGTTAGAAAAAAGGGAGCAAAAGAATTTGGAACTAGAACAGAAATGAAGAACATGAACTCTTTTAAATCTATTACAAGAGCACTTGAATACGAGATAGAAAGACAAATAGAAGTTGTCGAAAATGGTGGCAAGATAGAACAAGAAACACTAAGATGGGACGAAGTATCAGGAAAAACATTTTCTATGAGAGACAAGGAAGATGCACAAGATTATAGATATTTCCCAGAGCCAGATTTAGTTGCAATTAGACTTTCAGACGAGTATATTCAAAATATTAAAGATAATTTGCCAGAATTACCAGAGAGTAGAAAAGAAAGATATATTGAAGAATATAAACTAACACAAAAAGAAGCTAGAACAATTACTGCATCAAAGTATTTATCTGACTTTTTTGAAAAGTCAGTTGCAATATGCAAAAATCCAAAGGCTGTTTGTAATTGGCTATTATCAGATGTCGCAAGAATTATAAATGAGAAGGAACTTGAAGATTCAGAAATACCTTTTACTCCAGAAGATATGGCAGAATTAATTAGCTTAATTGAGAAAGGAACAATAAGCTCAAAAATTGCAAAAGATGTTTTAGAGATTATGTTTGAGAATCCAGAAAAGCCAAGCAAGATAATTGAAGAAAAAGGTCTTGTTCAGATATCAGACGAAGGTGCAATAAGAGCAGTTGTAGAAAAAATAATTGAGCAAAATCCGCAATCTGTATCAGACTTAAAAGGTGGAAGAGATAGAGCATTAGGATATTTAGTAGGCCAAGCAATGAAGGAGACAAAAGGAAAGGCAAATCCGCAAATGTTAAATGAAATGTTCAAAGAAATTATTTTGAAATAGAAATTATTTTAAAATAATAAAAGAGCATAAAAAAATATAAAAAACGCATAATACTAAATAATGACTGTATTGTCAAAATTAGTATTATGCGTTTTATGCTTTATTAAAAAGGAGTTTGTATAAACATGATAAAAAAGGCATTAATAGGATTATTTGCAGGATGTGTTACAGGGTTATTTGGAGCAGGCGGTGGAATGATAGTTGTTCCAGCACTAGGGTACATTTTAAAACTAGACGATAAAAAATCTAGAGCCACTTCAATATTATGCGTACTTCCTATGGTTTGTGGAGCTTCTTTTTTTTATTTTCATTCGGAGTATGTTGATTTTCAGACATCAATACTTTGTGCTATTCGGTGGAATTATAGGCGGATATATTGGCGCAAAGCTTTTAAAAAAATTATCAAATAAAACGTTAGAAATATTTTTTATAGCATTTTTAATATATGCAGCAGTCAGAATGATAATGCAAGGAGTGTAGATAAAAATGCTAAACATATTAATTCGGAATAATTTCAGGGATAGTGTCTGGCATGGGTATGGGTGGCGGAACTATATTAATACTGTGTCTTACATTATTTAGGGGAATGGAACAACATTCAGCACAGGGGGCTAATCTAATATTTTTTGTACCGACAGCAATTATTTCAATAATTATAAATGCAAAACAGAAATTAGTGGATTGGAAAGTAGGAACGATAGTATCTATTTTTGGAATAATTGGAGCACTAATTGGGGCAAAAATTTCTGTAAATCTTGATACAAATAAACTTAAACTTTATTTTGGAATTTTTTTACTTGCGATATCATTAATTGAAATTTTTACATTTTTTAAAAAAGAAAAGTCAAAATAAGTATAGATTACAAATAAAAAGAAATAATATAATTGAGTAAAATTTAAGATATACGAAGTAAAGATACTTCAATATGTTTAATTAGGGGGGAAAAGATATGAAATTTGTTAAAGGTGTTATGGTTGGAGCTATGGCAACTGCAGGAATTGCAATGATGTACATGGAAACTACAAATAGAACAAGAAGAAATTTAATGAAAAAAGGAAAACAAATGGCTAAAAAAATGGGAATAATGTAAGTAAAAGGCGAAATAGGTATTAACCATATTTCGCCTTTTTACTTTGACCTAAGGACTTTGCTTACTTTGCAGGGGGCGCCGGAACGTACTCGATTTTTTTCTCGATACCAAGGAGCCTTTTGAGCCAGGCGAAAAATCCAGGCTTTTTCGGCTCGGATGCCTGCTCAGGTTCTTTGGTCTCTTCAGGCTCGGGGTCAGGAAATGCGGGCGGGTCCATGACCTTGTCGTCATCGAAGAGCTGATACCACACGCCAGAAACTGTGCGAACAGCCGTCTTCCAGCCGTTGTTCTCCATGTACATGATCTGAATGGTGTTGCACGGAAACTGCTTCTTGATCTCTTGCAGGGTATAGCTCTTGCCGTAGTAATTCCAACCACCAGCGGGAACAGGGGAGCCGACGATAATCTCGCCGTCGATCTTGGTACGGTCCACATCGAAGATACGCCATCTCTCAGTGGTTCTCGGAAGGTACTGCTCAGAAAAAGCAGAGTGCAAGGGGAAGTATCCACTTAACCCCTCCCGAGCGGTGAACTGAACATACTGCATAAGCATAAATTTGTCCTCCTTTTTTTGTTTTAAACAACAAAAATTTTTTTAAAAGGGTCTACACATATATTATACATCGATTTACATAAAAAGTCAACAAAACCAAAAACTGCAAATACAATTGCTTACTGCATATCTTAAAAAGTTAATCGAATATAAATGCTTTTTTAAAAGAAATTGCAATATTATTTATTTAATAATCTTCTACATACAAAGCTTTTGCAATATATGGGAAAACTTCCTTCGTATCATACCATCCAGAAGATTTAGAAGAATTATCAAGTCCGTTAGGATTAGAAACGTAAACTTTTCCCATATTATCTGCTGCAAGAAGTACCATATAATGAGAAGAAGTTGTCCATCGATTTTCGGATGGATTATTCCATACACAAATCAAAACAGGTCTATTACTATTTAAGTGATTGACTATATTTTTTTCTGATAAATGAACAGAGTCATAATAAAAATCAGAATTTTTAATACCATATACATTTGAAAGCTCGTTTGATAAATTATCATAATTTAGAAATGGATAGTACCTTTTTCTTAAATCTTCTGGAGAATAGTTCTTTTTATAACCACTAAGAATAATAGATAATGCTGTTATGCCACAACCATCGCTTTCCATTGTATTTTCCCAATATGGCATATTGCACCAAGAAGACGATCCGTTTTGCTTGTATTCAATGTAAGTTTTTTGATGATCAGAAATAGTTGTAAATGTAGTAAAATATCCATCCTTATTATCAATTCGTTCTTGACCTATGCCGGCGTAATTTGGATTATCATCAAGTTTGATAATATCATAGCTTGAATTGTTTGAAGCTAGTATATTTTCATTTTTAAAGAAATCTTTTATCTTTGAAAAATTTTGCATAATAATTATGAAAAGCAAGCAAAATAGTATAGATAAAATAATTCTTTTAAAATTTAATTTTCTTTTTTTATATTTTTTATTCATTAAAAACCTCCTAAGTGGCATATATTTATTATAGATAAAACACAAAAAAATTGCTTTAAGAAAAATTGAAGAAAATATTAAAAATTTCTTATGGTTAATATTTTTCATATTTTTAGCGGAAATTTCTTAAAATTTAAGTAAAAGCATTGCCATATTATGTAAAACGTGGTAAAATAATATATGTGTTTACATAACAACAAAAAACAACAAAAGAATAAAAAAAGATAACTAAAGAAGGTAGAATTAAGAAATCATAAGAGAGGTTATGTAAATGAAAACAAGACATGCAATTTTAATTATACTTATTTTAATGACGATTGTAAGTTTAGGATTTTTAAATACAAAAACACAAAAAGTATTACTAGTTCGGAAGATTAATGGGCTTTGAAATAGATAATGAATACATAGACGAGAATATTGAAGAAATGGTTGCAACATCAAATAGAAAGATTGGAACAATGACATTTATAAAAAAGGACACAAAAGAGTTTGTTGCACTTGGACATCCTACAAAGGAGAATAAAAGTAAAGAAGAGTTAAATAAGGGATTTTGCTATGGTATAGAATATGAAGGCATTAATAAAGCAAGCAAAGATAATATTGGAAATATCGTTGCATATCTAAATGTAGACGATTTTAAAGGATACATATATGAGAATAATGAATATGGACTATTTGGAAAGGTTGAAGAAATAAATGCAGATTACGAAGAAGTAGAAACTGGCTGTTGGTATGAAGTAAGAAAAGGAAAAGCAAATTTATTATGTGCAATAGGAGAAGAAGATTTAAAAAGCTATGATGTGGAAATAATAAATATTGATTACATAAATAAAAATAAAAACATAAAAATAAAAATTAATGACGAAGAATTAATTGAAAAAGCAGGTGGTGTTGTGCAGGGAATGAGTGGAACACCTCTTATGCAAAATCGGAAAGCTTATCCGGCTCTATAAATTACGTTAATACAGAAGATCCAACAATAGCATATGCCGTATTTATTGATAAACTAATTTAAAATATTGGAAAATTTTGTCATACGAAAATATTAAGTAATTAAGAATAAATCTTGTACAAATGAATATAATAGATTGTGTATAAACTTTAGTAAACCTTGAAAAAGGAATGGAGGGTTATATGAAAGTAATAGACACAATCGCTTTAGTATTAATGATAATTGGAGCTATAGTCTGGGGATTGATAGGACTATTTCAATTTAACTTAGTAGATGCAATCTTTGGTACAATGTCAGCTTTAAGCAGAATTATTTATACTTTAGTTGGAATTGCAGGACTATGGGGAATAAAATTATTATTCACTAATAATGACTAAAAAATGAAAAGGCTATTTCTTTGATTTAAAGAGATAGTCTTTTTTTATTTTTTTTCATTAGAATATGGAAATTGATTTATTTTTGAAAGCTTTGCTGTCGCAGTCTACAGATTATAAAATTATATGTAGACTGCTCCACTTCGCCCTTCGCTTCGCTCCGGTTGATCGCTTACGCAGCTTTCAAAAATAAATCAATTTCCATATTCTTTTGTGTAATATAATAATCTCATAATTTATATAGAAAAAATTAAGTATTTTCTTGCAAAATACATAAAAACATGATAAACTTATACCGTATATTCATAAAGGGGGAAAAACAATGATAGATATAAAATTAATAAGAGAAAATCCAGAACTTGTAAAAGAAAACATTAAAAAGAAATTTCAAGATCACAAATTAGAACTTGTAGATAAAGTTTTAGAATTAGACAAAGAAAGTAGAGAAATTTCACTTAAAGGAGATAACTTAAGAGCTAACCGTAACAAACTTAGTGATCAAATTGGAGTATTAATTCGTGAAGGTAAAAAGGAAGAAGCAGAAAAAACAAAAAATAAAGTAAAAGAGATAAACGAAGAATTAACAGAAATAGAAAAAAAGGAAGAAGAATACAAAACAGAAATAAATAACATTATGATGAGAATTCCTAACATTATGCATGAGTCAGTTCCGATAGGAAAGGATGACAGTGAAAATGTTGAAGTAGAAAAATTTGGAGAACCCGTAGTACCTTCATATGAAATTCCATATCATACAGATATAATGGAAAGTTTTTCTGGTATAGATTTAGATTCTGCTAGAGAAGTTGCAGGAAACGGATTTTATTATCTTACAGGAGATATTGCAAGACTTCATTCTGCACTTTTAAGTTATGCAAGAGACTTTATGATAAATAAAGGATTTACTTACTGTATTCCACCTTTTATGATTAGAAGTAATGTAGTAACAGGAGTTATGAGTTTTGAAGAAATGGATGCTATGATGTATAAAATAGAAGGAGAAGACCTTTATTTAATAGGTACAAGTGAGCATTCAATGATAGGAAAATTCAAAGGAAAAACATTAGATAGCGATAAATTACCTTACACAATGACTTCATATTCACCATGCTTTAGAAAAGAAAAAGGTTCACATGGTATAGAAGAAAGAGGAGTATATAGAATACATCAATTTGAAAAGCAAGAAATGATAGTTGTTTGTGAACCAGAAGACAGCTATGATTGGTATAATAAAATGTGGTCATACACAGTTGAGTTATTTAGAAGTTTAGATATACCTGTTCGTACACTTGAATGTTGCTCAGGAGATTTAGCAGATTTAAAATCAAAGAGTGTAGATGTAGAAGCTTGGAGCCCAAGACAACAAAAATATTTTGAAGTCGGAAGTTGCTCAAATTTAACAGATGCACAAAGTAGAAGACTTGGAATAAGGATTAAGAAAAAGGGTGAAAAACAAAGTTATTATGCTCATACATTAAATAATACTGTAATTGCTCCACCACGTATGCTTATTGCATTTTTAGAGAACAACTATCAAGAAGATGGATCAGTTACAATTCCGAAGGTTTTAAGACCTTATATGGGCGGAATGGAGAAACTTACAAAATGTTAATAAAAAATCCTAAATTTGAAATATCAGCTGTAAGTAAAAAGCAATATCCAAATACAAAACTACCTGAAATTGTACTTGCAGGGAAATCCAATGTACGGTAAATCTTCTTTTATTAATACTTTAATAAACAGAAAATCACTTGCAAGAACAAGTAGTGAGCCACGGAAAAACAAGACAGATTAATTTCTATAATATGGACAATGTTTTTTACTTTGTTGATCTTCCAGGATATGGTTATAGTAAAATGTCAAAACAAGAACAAGATAGGGTTCGGAAAATTTATAGAAGAATACCTATTTTCAAGAGAGAATATTTCTCAAATTGTTTTAATATTGGATATAAGGCATAAGCCAACAGAAGACGATAGAATTATGTATGAATACATCAAAAGTGCAAATAAGCCGTATTTGATAATCGCAAATAAAGCAGATAAAATTGCAGTAACAAAAGTAGAAGATATGGTTTTAGAAATAAAAAAAGAATTAAATTTAAAAACAGAAGAAATTATACTTCCGTTTTCGTCAGAAAGAAAAATATATACGGACAATGTTTGGAGTAATTTATTAATTGGAGTTGATAAAGACTGTGAAACTTGATGCAGATAATGAAACATTAGCTGAAAATAAAGTATTAATTATGTATTTACTATCAATTATGGATAAACCGATAAACAATGATGAGCTATATAGATTAGTTTTATCTATACAAGATATGAATTATTTTTATTTTCAACAATTTTTAATAGATTTAAAAGAAAATAAATACATAGCAGGCTTCGAGAAGGAAGGAAACGAAGTTTATGAACTAACAGAAAATGGAAAAGCAACACTTGATTTAACACTTGATATGCTACCGCGGAATAATAAAATCAAAGGTAGATAGAACAGTTAAAGGAGAACTTAGGGAAATACAGGATGAGAGTGCTGTTAGAGCAGAATTTATCCCATTAAGTGAAAAGGAATTTATTGTTAAATGCAAAATAGTAGAAAATAACGTAACAATATTTGAAATACAATCACTTGCAAGCTCTAGGGAACAGGCAGTTAGAATAGTTGAGAATTGGGAAAAAGATGCAAACTTAATTTATCCAAAAGTATTACAAATGATTAATCAAGAAAAATTAGAAAAGGAGGAAAAAGAAGAAAATGGAGAACAAACAAGACTTTGTTAAAGAACTTGCAAATATAGATGAAGATTTTGCAAAATGGTATACTGATGTTGTAATTAAGGCAGAACTTGCAGATTACACAGATACAAAAGGGTGCATTGCTATAAGACCTTACGGATATGCAATTTGGGAGAATATTAGAAATTATACAGATAAATTATTTAAGGAAGTAGGAATAAAAAATGTATATTTCCCACTTCTTATACCAGAGAGCTTGCTTCAAAAAGAAAAGGACCATGTAGAAGGATTCGCACCAGAAGTAGCTGTTGTTACAGAAGCAGGTGGAGAAAAATTAGACGAAAGATTGGTTATAAGACCAACATCTGAAACAATGATGTCAAACCTATATGCTAAATGGCTTAAATCATGGAGAGATTTACCAATGGAATATAACCAATGGTGCAGTGTTTTAAGATGGGAAAAGGAAACAAGACCATTTTTACGTTCTCGTGAATTTTATGGCAAGAAGGACATACAATTCATGAGACAAAGGAAGAAGCAATTGAGAGAACATTAAAGATGCTAGAAATATATGCAGATGTCGTAGAAAATCTACTTGCTATACCTGTTCTTAAGGGAAGAAAGACAGAAAAGGAAAAATTTGCAGGAGCAGAAGAAACACATACAATAGAAACATTAACACGTGATGGAAGGGCGCTTCAATCAGGAACTTCTCACTATATTGGACAAAATTTCACAAAACCATTTGAAGTAAAATTCCAAAACAGAGAAGGAAAAGAAGAATATGCATATCAAACATCTTGGGGAATAAGCACAAGACTTATGGGTGCGATTATAATGGCACATGGAGACGAAAGAGGATTAAAACTTCCACCAAGAGTAGCACCAATACAAGTTAGAATAATTCCAATTGCAACTCATAAAGGTGGAGTTATAGAAAAAGCAGAAGAGCTAAAAAAAGAACTATCAAAAGAATTTAGAGTTGAAGTTGACGATAGAGAATATGTAACACCAGGATACAAATTTAATGATTGTGAGCTAAAAGGAATTCCACTAAGAATAGAAATAGGCCCACGTGATATAGAAAATAATGAATGCATATTAGTTAGACGTGATACATTAGAAAAATCAACAGTTAAATTAGATAAATTAAACGAAACAGTTAAAGAAATGTTAGAAGATATACAAAAAAGTATGTTTGAAGTTTGTAAAAAGAGACTTGAAGAAAAGACACAAGTTGCATACACTCTAGAAGAATTTGAAGAAAAAATAAACAAAAACCAAGGTTACATCAAAACGATGTGGTGTGGCAGCGAAGAATGCGAAAACAAGATAAAAGAATTGACAGGAGCACATTCAAGATGTATGCCATATGATCAAGAACATTTAGCAGATACCTGTGTATGTTGTGGAAAGAAGGCAGAACATATGGTAGTTTGGGGACGTCAATATTAAAGTGAAATGCTTAATGGACCAGGTAGTTATTGTAACAATTATTTAAGGAAAGTTCAAGTAAAATAGGAGTGGTAATAATGGAAATAATAGATGGAAAAGCTCTTGCAAAAACAGTTAGAGAAAATTTGAAAGATGAAGTTTTACAGTTAAAGAAAAAAGGAATAATGCCAAAATTTGCTGTAATACTTGTTGGAAATGATAAAGCATCACTTACATATGTTAAGAGTAAAAACAAGGCATGTCAAGAGCTAGGAATAGAATATGAAGAAATATTACTTGAAGAAAATATAAAGATGCAAGAATTACTAGATATAATAGACAGATTAAATGCAAGAAAAGATATTACAGGGATATTACTTCAAAGCCCTATACCAAACCATTTAGATATTAATGAAGCATTTAGAAGAATTGCACATGAAAAAGATGTTGATGGATTTAATCCATATAATGTTGGAAAACTATGTTTAAATCAAGATACATTTGTATCTTGTACACCATATGGAATAATGAAAATGTTTGAAGCATATAACATAGACATAGAAGGGAAAAACGCAGTTGTAATTGGAAGAAGCAACATAGTAGGAAAACCTATGGCATTAAGTCTTTTAAATAAAAATGCAACAGTAACAATATGCCACTCGAAAACAAGAAACTTAAAAGAGATTACTAAAAATGCAGATATTTTGATTGCAGCAATTGGAAAAAAATATTTTGTAACTGAAGATATGGTCAAAGATGGGGCAGTTGTAATAGATGTTGGAATAAATAGGACTGAAGAACGGAATATTTGGAGATGTTGATTTTGAACATGTGAAAGAAAAAGCATCATATATCACACCGGTTCCAGGGGGCGTAGGACCAATGACAGTTGCAATGCTTATGACAAACATTGTTAAGGCAGCTGAGCTTCAAGCAAATCAAGATAAATAGCTAATAGAAGAATATGAATAGAACAGACAACAGAAAAATAAGCTAAATTATAATTTAATGTGTTAGATATATAACTTTTATATTGGAGATTTTGCATATATTTTATGCAGAATCTCTATTTTTGTTTGATTTTAATTAATTTTAATTACTCAATAAATTATATTATTTATTGAGTCTAATAAAAAAGAAAAGGTGAAAAAAAGAAAGGTGAAGAAAATGAAAGTTATAGAAATAACACAAAAAGAATATCCAAAAAGTTTATTAAAAATATATGACCCACCTAAAAAGTTATATGTAATGGGAGATGAAAGTATACTTAATAATTTCGGAATAGCGATAGTTGGTTCAAGAAATGCAACAGATTATGGAAGAAAAATAACAAAATCAATATCATATGGCTTAGCTAAAAAAGGTATAAATATAATTAGTGGAATGGCAAAAGGGATAGATTCTGAAGCACATATTGGAGCATTACTTGCAAAGGGGAAAACAGTTGCTGTACTTGGTAGTGGATTTGATTATATTTATCCAAAAGAAAATATTAATTTATTCTGGAAAATTATAGAAAATGGCGGTGCAGTTATAACAGAATATGAGAAAAATGTTAGACCAATACCTACAAATTTTCCAAAAAGAAATAGGATAATAAGCGGGTTAAGTTCAGGAGTTGTTGTAACAGAAGCAACAGAAAAAAGCGGCAGTTTAATAACTGCTGATTGTGCTTTGGAAGAAGGAAAAGAAATTTTTGCTGTGCCAGGAAGTGTATTTTCAAGAAACTCTAAAGGCACAAATGAACTTATAAAACAAGGTGCAAAACTTACAGAAAATATTTTTGATATATTGGAAGAATTTTGAGTATTTAGACTGTAAAAAAATCTGTTAAGTGTTCATGTAAGCATAAATTTGTATTGACATTTATTTAATAATATCGTATAATAATTATAGTAGATGAGCAACCACAGAAATGTGGCGTGCCGTTGTGTTAATGATAAATTTAAAAGTGCATCTCTAACGGTCAAGCAGAGATGTACTTTTTTTGTTGTCTAATTTCTTTAAAGTTATAACTAATGCTATGAATAATGCAATAACCAATACAGTAATAAATGCAAGTTCAATTAAAAAAGTAAAAATCATATTGACTTTTATTTTATGAATTGATAAAATAGGGATATCAAAAGAAGGGAAGAACAAAAGATATGAGAATTGCAAATGATGTAAACGTTGGGGCTGTACACACACACACAGGCTATCTTAAAAGCAATGTAAAATTTAATAAAAGTATAGATTATATAAGAACACATAGGACTTGTATGTTAGTTTGACATATGAGTTTTGATGTGTTCTTTTTTTAAGTGTATGTTTAAATAATCGGATAATACAATAATAATTTATCTTGCTCCTTGTTGGTCGCATCGAATAGACATGTATGGTGCAAGCACCAACAGTCTCTAACTCGCTCCTATGCTACGCGTCGCGTCGAAAATTATTATTGTATTATCCGAAACTAGAAAATAACAAAATGCAAAAGAGAACATAGGGGTATTAAGTAGTTTTTAATTTTAAATAATATATAATTTTTAAAAATAGGGAGAAAAGTGAAAATGAGAAATTTTAAAAATCAAAAAGGTATAACGTTAGTTGCGTTGATTATTACAATTATTGTGTTAATCATACTTGCAGCAGTAACGATAATATCGGTAAATAATATGGGGCTAGTTCCACTAGCAATAAACGGAACACAAAATTATGCGGTAGCACAAGAGAATGAAGGAAAACTAGTAAATGATATA
>CANQXL010000015.1 GCA_947627705.1 uncultured Clostridia bacterium | reverse complement strand
CGTCAAGTGAAAAATTAAATGCAATTCTGTAAAGTAAATGCAATTTGTACGATTAAATGCATGGAAAAAAGCAATATTTTTATGCAAAATATTGCTTTTTTCCAATTTTTCATGTAAAATTAAAGTATAAATCAAGAAAAATTTGCATAACAAACAAGCCAAATTGCATTTAATTTTTTTAGAGTAAAAGTAAAAGCTATTTGACTCTAGTTTAAAAATATTTAATTATGCAAATGTTTTTGGTTAGTTGTTTTTTATTTTTCAATCATAGAAGATAGACTAGAAAAGGCGAGGAGTGGTATTAACCTCGTCTTTTGCTATCTTTTGTATATTTAGCTTATCTGCTAATTGTTTTCCGTAGATGAATGTAAATATCTCATAAGGAGTTTTACCCCCTAAAGATTCTCTAGGTATTGAATTTATATGAGAAAACATTAAATCAACTTTATCTTGTGTTAAATTACTCCAATCTTTTCCATTAGGTAAAATTTCTCTTATGAAATTGTGATTGTTTTCTACATGTGGTTTCTGACTAGATTGTTGTGGATCACAATAAAATATTTTACTTCGTATTTCTCCAGTTTCCATATTAATTTCAAATTGTTGTGGTTTAGAGAATTCAGTACCTCTATCTGTTAGTAAAAGAGAAAACAATTTATTGTATTCTTCACTAGATAATTTGTCCTGTAATTTATTTAAAGCATTTGACATAGAATCAGCTGTTTTGGTTTGATGTAATATACCAATCATAAATGAAGTATTTTCAAAAATGAAAGTTTGAATATATGGACCAGATTGCTGATTATATACAGTATCCATTTCAGTAGTAGGAACATTAGGATTTTGTATTTTATATTCAAGATAATCAGTATATGTTCTTCCAGAATAATCTGCTGGTTCTTTGCGTTTTTTAAGTTTTTTCTTAGAAACCTTTCTTCTAACTTTTCTTTTAAGAGTAAAATTAGTAACATCCCAATCTTTAAATAATCCCATTTCTATGTAATTATATATTGTTTTTTCGCATAATTTTATTTCTGGATGGTTATTTAAGATAGTATAGATAGATTGTCCTTTCTTAATTAAAGGACAAATGATATGAGCAAGTTCAATCAATTCAGAAGTATTTAAATTGACACCTTGTCTAGAATCTTTTAAAGTATACTCATATTGTTTATGAGCTTCTTGTGCAATGTAGAAATATTTATCTAACTTACAAGATTTTAGCTTTTCACAATTATTGCAGACACCAATATTTCTATCTCTATCTTTGCAAGGAATGGGTTGAAAAATTCTACATTTTCCAGTACATTTTTTACAGTTGATAAAATATTTACAATTAAATATATTATCGCGTCTAAAAGGGTTAGTAGGTTTTAATTTTCTATGCTTAGTAATTTCTCTAGCTATTGTAGATTGGCTTTTATCTAATTCATTTGCAATTTCAAATTTTCTGTGTCTTTGGTTTAACATTTCTTCTATTTTAATTCTTTGGCTTAATGTTAATTGTTTTGCATTTTGAATCATAATTACACTCCATTTCCACCAAAAACATTTGCAAATACAATTATATCAAAATTGCATTAAATTGTACATTAATGTCATGTGTAAGACTAAATTCTATTTACTATTCTCATAATTGCATTTAATTTTTCACTTGACGAAAAAAAAGAAATATTTTTAATATCTAAAAATCACTTGATAATGTGCTTTAGATAGTATATAATCATATCTGACAAAAACAAATTCTGGTAAAAATGTATGAATGTTAAAAAATGTCATATACTAACAAACAAAAGAAGGAGTGATAAAATGCCAAGAACAAAACAAGAAAACAAAAAGGAAGAAACAAAGAAAGAAGAGATAAATATAGAAGAAGTGAATAAAATGATTGATTCACTTGTAAAAAGGGCAAAAATTGCATCAGAAGAATATATGGAACTTGATCAAGAGAAGATAGATAATATTACAAAAAAGATGGCAATGGCTGCTCTAGAACATCATATGGAACTTGCTAAGATGGCTGTTGAAGAAACAAAACGTGGTATATATGAAGATAAGATTACAAAGAACATGTTTGCATCTGAATATATTTATCATAGTATAAAATATGATAAAACTGTTGGTATAATTAATGATAACGTAGAAGAAGGATACGAAGAAATTGCAGAGCCAGTTGGAATAATTGCAGGAGTTACACCTGTTACAAATCCAACATCTACTACAATGTTTAAATCACTTATTGCTGCAAAAACTAGAAATGTAATCATATTTGGATTTCATCCATCAGCACAAAATTGCAGTGTCGCAACCGCAAAGATTCTAAGAGATGCTGCTGTAAGCGCAGGTGCACCAAAAGATTGTATACTTTGGATAGAAAAACCATCAGTTGAAGCTACAAGAGCATTAATGAACCATCCAGAAGTAAATTTAATACTTGCAACAGGTGGAACAGGAATGGTTAAATCAGCTTATTCATGCGGAAAACCAGCATTAGGTGTTGGCCCACGGTAATGTTCCTTGTTATATAGACAAAACAGCAAAACTTAGAACAGCAGTTACAGATTTGGTACTTTCAAAATCATTTGATAATGGAATGATTTGTGCATCAGAACAAGCTGTTATCGTTGATAAAGAAATAGCAAAGGATTTTGAAAAATTAATGAAGGAAGCTGATTGTTATTTTGTAACTAAAGAAGAAACAGAAAAACTTGAAAAGGCAATGTTTAAAGAAGACAAGTTACTTTCAGCAATTGCAGGACAAAGCCCATATAATATTGCAAAAATAGCAGGAGTAAACATACCAGAATCAACAAAGGTGCTTGTTGTACCACAAACAGAAGTTGGAGAAGGACATCCTTTTTCTAAAGAAAAGTTGAGCCCTGTTCTTGCATATTATACAGTTAATAGTAGAGATAAAGGAATTGAACTTGCAGAAAGATTAATAGAATTTGGTGGACTTGGACATTCTGCTGTTATACATTCGGAAGATGAAGAAGCAATACAAGAATTTTCTAACAGGGTAAAGGTACGGAAGAATAATTGTTAATTCCCCATCAACACATGGTGCAATAGGTGATATATATAATACAAATATGCCATCATTAACTTTAGGATGTGGAACTTTTGGTGGAAATTCTACAACTGCAAATGTATCTTCAGTCAACCTTATAAATATTAAAAGGGTCGCAAAGAGACGCGTTAATATGCAATGGTTCAAAATACCAGAGAAGATATATTTTGAAGCAGGTGCAATTGGATATCTAGAAAAAATGCCAGATATATCAAGAGCATTTATAGTTACAGACGAATCAATGGTTAAACTTGGCTATGTAGATAAATTATTATATCACCTAAGGAAAAGACACGAATATGTTCATTCAGAAATCTTTTCTGATGTAGAACCAGATCCATCATTTGATACAATTCAAAGGGGAATAGAAGAAATGAACAAATTTAAACCTGATGTTATTATTGCATTAGGTGGTGGAAGTCCAATAGATGCAGCAAAGCGGAATGTGGTTATTCTATGAACACCCAGAAGCGGATCCGGAAGGACTTAAGCTAAAGTTTATGGATATACGTAAACGTACGTATAAGTTCCCAAAACTTGGTAAAAAAGCAAAATTAGTTGCAATACCAACAACATCAGGCACTGGTTCAGAAGTAACTTCTTTTGCAGTTATAACAGATAAAAAGAAAAATATAAAGTATCCACTTGCAGACTATGAATTAACGCCTGATATTGCAATAGTCGATCCAGACCTAGTAATGAGTCTTCCAAAGAAAATAACAGCAGATACAGGAATGGACGTTCTAACTCATGCAATAGAAAGCTATGTTTCGAATATGGCATCAGATTATACTGATGGATTAGCAGAAAAAGCAGTCGAACTTGTATATAATTATTTGCCTATATGTTATGAAGATGGAAAAAATAGATTGGCACGTGAAAAAATGCATAATGCAAGTACCATTGCAGGTATGGCATTTACAAATGCATTCCTTGGAATAAATCACTCAATAGCACATAAATTAGGTGGAGAGTTCCATATTGCACATGGACGAGCAAATGCAATTATTTTACCATATGTTATAAAATATAATTCGACTAAGCCTACAAAGTTTGTATCTTTCCCCAAATACGAATATTTTGTTGCAGACGATAAATATGCTAGATTAGCAAAAAGAATCGGCCTAAAGGCAAATACGACGCATGAAGGGGTACAATCTTTGATAAAAGCAGTTCAAGATTTGAATGATAAATTAGGAATTCCAAAATCTTTAAAAGATGAAGGAATACCAGAAAACGAATTTTTAAACAAAATTGATATGTTAGCAGATAAAGCTTTTGAAGACCAATGTACAACTGCAAACCCAAGACTACCATTAGTTTCAGAAATCAAAGAAATATTATTAGATGCATATTATGGAAAGAAAATTTAGTAAAAATAAGGAGTAAAAAATGACATACAATCTTCGTGTACGTTTTACTAAAGAAGACAAAGAAGAGTTTAAGAAAATAACATTAGAAGAATTGTATAATGGGTCTACATTAACAGCCATTGCAAATCGACTAGGTGTTTCTACTTCAAGTATAGAAATTATCAGAGACGAATTAGTATTAGAAAATTTGATAACAAAAGAAGAAATTGCAATTGCAAGTGAAAATAGAAAAAAAGAAGAAAAAGAGAATGATCCTAATAGAAAAAAAGTTTTAGAAGGATTAAAAGAAGGAAAAAAATATAGTGAAATAAGTAATGATGTTCCATATTCTCAAGAAAGAGTTAGACAGGTTACAAAAGAGCTTATTGCAGAAGGAAAGATAAGTTTAGAAGAAATCGAAAATGCAAGAAAAATAAGGAAGGAAAAACAAGTAGATAGAAAACCAAATAAACCAGAAGAAATAATTACTGAAAAATTAAGAAAAGATGTATTAGACTTATTATTTTTTGGAAGAAGGGGAAGAACAATATGCAATAAGCTTGAAATAACCCAAAAAACTTTTAAAGAAATAAAAAGAGACTTAATTAAAGAAAAGAGAATATCTAGAAAACAAATAGAAGAAGCAAGGAATAATAGATTAATTAAAGATAAAGAAGCTACTCTTGAATTATTACATAAAGGTTATTCTCAAAGACAAATTGCACATGAATTTGGCGAAACTCAATATTATGCGGTAAAACTGGTGGAATTGCTAAAAAATGAAGGAAAAGTTAGTGCGGAAGAAATTAAAAGGCTTAAATTTGAAAGTAGAGAAGAAGAAATTAGAAATCATGTTTTAGCAGGTATTAAGAATGGATTGACTATAGAAGAAATTAAATCAGGTTACGAAAAGGAAACTTTAAGTATTTCCGTTATAAAAAGATATAAAAATATTTTGATAAAAGAAGGATTAATAACTGCAAATAAAATAAATAAAGCTAAAAAAAAGAGAGCTCCAGTAAGAAAATTTAAAAAAAATATAGAAAATATAGAACCATATGACGAAAAGATATTTAATTTATATACGCTTGGATTTTCTCAAAAAGATATCTCACGCATTTTAGATTTACATATTTCTTATGTTAGAAAAAGAAAAAAAATTTTAATTTTAAGAAAAAGATTAACAGAAGCTGATATAAGATTGGCAAAAAGAAATCTCGAAAAAAATGCTAAAAAAAGAATAGAAGAAATAAGAAAATCATATGATGAAAACAAAGAATTAAAAAGCGATACAGTCAAAATGCAAATTGAATATGATAAAGCCATGCTAAAAATGAAAAAAATGGAATTAGAAGATGCAGAAGTACTTAGCGTAGCTGTTCAGCATAGTGATGAATTAATTAGCAAAACAAGTGTAAATGTGGTTGTATTAGGATTTATAAATCATGAAAAAACAAGGTCAGCAGTAAGATTTATAAATGGATGTATGCAGACAGTTGGAAGTAATGAAGAGAAAATAAAGTATTTGAAAAAAACAAAAGAACAAGTAGAGCATTATATTAATAAAAGAACAGCAATGAAAATGTTTTCATACAAAGGTGCATCAATAGAAGGAATTATGCATGATACAGGCCTTCCAAGAAAAGAGATACTTGAATTAAAAGCTAGATATGAAATGAATAAAAAAAGAGAAGACGAAAAAAATAATGAAAATGTAAAAGAAGACGAAAAAGAAAGGTAGAAAAGTAAAAGATAAAAAAGAAAAAGATAGTTAATAAAAATGAACTCAAATTGTTAGTATAAAAGTTTAACAATTTGGGTTCATTTTCTAATATATTTTATTACATAAATTAATCTACAATCAAGTTTCCTCTTGAAGCTCCTGTTCCTATAAATTTAACAGGACATCCGACAACTTCTTCTATTCTTGATAGATACTTCTTAGCATTTTCTGGTAAATCTTCACGTCTTTTTATATTTGAAATATCTCCAAAATTTCCATCAAATTCTTCATATACAGCAGAGCTGTTTTCTAAATATTCAGGTGTAGTAGAGAAATCTTGAGTGATTTTCCCTTTATGATTATAAGCAACACAAAGTTTTATTTTATCAAGTTTTCCAACTGTATCTAAGTGGTTGATTGCAATACCCGTAATTCCGATTTATCATAACGGCATATTTTAAGGCAACTAAGTCAAGCCAACCACATCTTCTAGGTCTCTTTGTTGTTGTTCCATACTCATGACCAAGTTCTCTAATTGTATCTCCAATTTCGTTATTTTGTTCAGTTATATATGGACCTTCACCAACTCTTGACGAATATGCTTTAATTACTCCATAAACTTCACCAATATCTTTTGGGCTTATTCCAGAGCCAGTACATATTCCACCTAAAGAAGGGTTAGAAGATGTAACATATGGATAAGAACCAAAGTCTATATCAAGTAAAGTGGCCTGAGCTCCTTCACAAAGTAATTTTTTATTATCTTTCATAGAATTATGAAGTAGAACGACAGTATCTACAACATATGGAGCTAGAATCTTAGCATATTCTGAGTATTCCTTTATGATTTCTTCAGCATTCATTTCTGGATAACCAAAAGCCTTAAATATTTTATTTTTGTTTCTTACATTTGTGCGAACTAATTCTTCAAATCTAGGTCTTATGAAATCTTGTATTCTAATACCAGAACGCTCATATTTATCACAATATGCAGGACCTATTCCGCGGCATGTTGTTCCGATTTTAGCTTTACCTCTGTTTTCTTCAAGCATTTTATCCATTGCAATATGGTATGGAAGTATGACATGAGCTTTATCACTAATTTTTAAGTTGTCTACAGAATATCCATGTTCTTTTAAATTATTTATTTCTTCTATTAAAACCTTAGGGTCTATAACTACTCCATTACCAATTACAGCAAGAGTTCCTTTGTTTAAAATTCCTGAAGGGATAAGGTGAAATGCAAATTTTACGCCATCTACTTCAATTGTATGACCAGCGTTATTTCCACCAGTACATCTAATAGATACATCTGCTTTTGTAGATAAATAATCAATTATTTTTCCTTTACCTTCGTCTCCATAAAAAGCTCCTAAAACAACATCAACTTTTGACATATAAAGACCTCCTTGAATAATAGTTTTTTAACAAGTATATTATGATACAAAAGTAAAAAAAAGTCAATCCCTAAAAATCATATATTAATACTACTTAGTGGTATAATTTCATTATAATACTGATACTTGTAACAAGTTACTGTTTAAAGATTTTATCATGTTATTAGTTATATCAAATACGATATATGTTGTTTCAAATTTATCATTTATGTTTTCAGAAAAAGACACCCATATATAAGAATCTGTATTTTTTAAAATTGAAAATTGATATTTCGAATCTTCATATTCATATAAATTAATTGAATCAACTAATTCTTTATATTTCCCATTATGATATATATTCATATATGTATCTTCATTTTCAGTAATATTTTTTGAATATATAAAAGCTTCGACGTTCTTATTGCTTTCTATTCCTTTGTCTACTAGTGAATAGAAATCTTCTTTAGAGATGTTTTTTATATTATTGTTTCTTGTATTTATAAAAACGCATGTAAATCCTATAATAATTATAATTAATATAATAATAATGAAAATTAAATATTTCTTTTTCATGTTTCATTGTCTCCTTTATTTATATGTTGTATTTAAAAAATTTAAGAAACTAGTAGAAGCTTAATTGTTCTTCTACTAGTTTCTATATGTATAACTTACTTGTAGAAGTATTCTACGGTTCCATTAACCCATGTTCCTGAATAATTCATATTAACAAAATCACCTATGTTTGAAATGCTACCATCCCAGTAAGTATCTATTTGGTCATTCATAATAGCCTTACAATCAACACCCCATGCTCCTGCATCAAAGACATAATATATTTCTATTCTCACTTTACTGTGTTGCTCGAAAGCTTTTTCCATTAAATACCATTGTTGTTCTGATTGAGCAAGCATTATTGTAGAAACAATTCCTTCTGTATCTCCCATAGGGATTGCTCCAAGAGGTGTCATACTAAACGTTGTGTCAATAAAAAGTTCTTTCCCAACACTAGTAATTTCATCTTTTATTTTAGCCCAGCCACCTTTTGGAGTATAATGAAGTTGCAATAATTTTTTTTGTAAATTCGAGTCAGCCCAGATTACAGTTGCAAGATAAGATATATTATTATTGAACTGCACAGGATAATAAATTAAGCCGTTTGTATAAATGTTTATAGGAGTAAAGTATTTGCTACGATTACTTTTTGTATCTTTTACATAAGACCAATACATTCCATCTTGCTTATTTGCACTAGATCCCCAATTTCTTGACCACATTGCGCCAATAATGTCATTGTCTACTGATATTATCTCAAATGTTTCTGCTTCTGTTCCATCTTCATGATATTGAATAATATTATTACCATCATAGTGTTCATTGCCAGCAACATTTAACAATTTTCCAGATTCAACATTTTTAATGCAACATACGGCTGAATCATATCCATTGCGATTAGTTTCTGTAAAGAAATACCATTTAGCACAATCTTTATTATGTGTGGTCCATTGAGCAGCTTCTGCCCAGTCGTCATGGGAAGAATTTCTTATTTCTATAACCATTTCACTTTCACCATGAACACGAATTTGATATTGAGCCCTTCCAGTAGAATCATAACTAACTGCTTTCAAATAAAAAATTTGATTTTGATTTCCTTCTTCGTATCTTTGAAGTTGAAGTCTAGCTCCATCTACTTCATTTCCATTTCGATCTATTCCTAAATACATATTAGATGCAGGATGATAAATTCTTACATGCATATTTCTTGGAAACCAAAAATAATTTCCTGGGAAAGCGTATGCTTTGGGTGCAAATTTTGCAATTGCAGATACGGTAAAGAGAATGGCAATAACCAGTGATAAAATTCGTTTTTTCATTGTATAAATTCCTTCTATGAAAATAAATAAAATGGTTATAGTTTACTTACTGAAAAATCACTCCTTTTATTACAATAAATTATTCAATTGTTAAATTACCTTTACGTTAATCACTCCTTTCAAGTTATACATCGAATCCAGATAGGATTCTTTTTACACAAATTGTATTTACATAAAAGAACATTATTATTATATAACAATTAAATGTTTTTGTAAAGATTAACAAATTAACATATCAAATATATTCTGCTATTGAAAAATGCAATATTTTGTAGTAAAATAATTACGTGGAAAATGATAATTTAGGGGGAATATTATGGAAAAAGTATATGTTACACCACTAAGTACAAGATATGCAAGTAAAGAGATGAATGAAGTTTGGTCAGAAGATACAAAATATGGAACATGGAGAGAACTTTGGATTGCTCTTGCAGAAACGGAAAAAGAGTTAGGAATTGACATAACAGACGAACAAATAAAAGAAATGAAAGAGCATGTGCATGATATAGATTATGATGTTGTTAGACAAAGAGAGAAGGAATGTAGACATGATGTAATGGCACATGTGTATGAATTTGGCACAAAATGTCCAAATGCTAAAGGAATAATACATTTAGGTGCGACATCTTGTTTTGTAACAGATAATAGTGATGTATTTATAATGAATAAAGCGCTTGAAATTATAAAGCAAAAGTTAGTATTAGTAATTAGTAATCTTAAGAAATTTGCTTTAGAAAATAAAAGTGTAACATGTCTAGGTTATACTCATTTTCAACCAGCACAACTTACAACAGTAGGTAAAAGAGCAACACTTTGGATGCAAGATTTAATAGAAGATTTAGAAGAATTAGAATTCGTTCAAAATAATTTGAAACTTTTAGGATGCAAAGGAACAACAGGAACACAAGAAAGCTTTATGAAGTTATTTAAAAACGAAGAAAAAGTAAAACAAATAGACGGCAAGATTGCAGAAAAAATGGGATTTAGCAAAGTATTTGCAGTATCTGGACAAACTTATACAAGAAAACTTGATACAAGAGTTTTGAATGTGCTTGCATCAATTGCCCAAAGTGCATCTAAATTTGCAAATGATATGAGATTACTACAACATGAAAAAGAACTTGAAGAGCCATTTGAGAAAGGGCAGATTGGTTCGTCAGCTATGGCATATAAAAGAAACCCAATGAGAAGTGAAAGAATTAATTCACTTTCAAGACATGTTTTAGCATTATCGCAAGATCCAGCAATAACTGCAAGTACACAATGGCTTGAAAGGACATTAGACGATTCTGCAAATAAAAGAATTTGCGTTCCAGAGGCTTTTCTTGCAATAGATGCAGTACTTATACTTTATGCAAATATTACATCAGGAATAGTTGTGTATAAAAATGTAATAAAAACAAATTTGATGCAGGAATTACCATTTATGGGAACAGAAGAAATACTTATGAGAGCTGTTTTAAATGGGGGAGATAGACAGGATTTACATGAAAAGATAAGAGTGTACTCAATGGAAGCAGCAAAAGAAGTTAAAGAATATGGAAGACCAAATGATTTAGTTGATAGAATCGCAAATGATTCAAGTTTTGGTTTTACAAAAGAGCAAATTCTTGAAATATTAAATCCAGATAATTTGTGTGGTAGAGCTCCAGCGCAGGTAGACGATTTTGTAAAAGCTGAAGTAGATCCAGTACTTGAAAAATATGGAGACTTGATTAAAGATATAAATGTTGAAGTAAATGTATAAAAAAACATTGCTATATTCTATCTTTATTGCAATTTGATAAATAAAATAATTTATGAATTATTTTATTTATCAATTGCTCAAGATTAGATAAAAATTATAGCAATGTTTTTTTTCTAGAATTTTTTTCCAGTTAATCTTTCATAAGCTTGAATATATTTAGCTCTAGTTGTTTCTACTACATCTTCAGGAATTGGAGTAGGGTTTGATGCATCCCAATTATTTTGCTTTAACCAATCACGCATATATTGCTTATCAAAGCTCTTTTGCGAGTGACCAACTTCATAATCATCTTCTGGCCAAAATCTGCTAGAGTCAGGAGTTAGTACTTCGTCAGCTAATACTAAATTTCCATTCTCATCAAGACCAAATTCAAATTTTGTATCAGCAATTATGATTCCCTTCGACCTTGCGTAATCTGCACATTTTGAGTAAATTTCAATTGCTTTAGATTTTACTTCTTCTGCTAAATCTTTTCCAATTAAATTGCAAACTTCCTCAAAGCTAATATTCATATCGTGTCCTTCGGTAGCCTTAGTTGTAGGAGTAAATATTGGTTCTGGAAGTTTTTCAGATTCTTTAAGACCTGCAGGCAACTTAATACCACAAACAGTACCATCTTCTTTATAGCTTTTCCATCCTGAGCCTGTAATGTATCCTCTAATAATGCATTCGATAGGGAGCATTTTTAACTTTTTAACTAACATACTTCTATCTCTAAATTCTTCTGTTTGAAAATCTTTTGGAAACTCTTCATATTTTGTTGTGATAATGTGGTTTGGAATAATATCTTTTACAAAATCAAACCAAAATTCTGATATTTTATTTAAAACTTTTCCTTTGTCTTTTACTTCTGTAGGTAAAATAACATCAAATGCAGAAATTCTATCTGAAACAACCATCATTAATGAATTATCGTCTACTTCATAAATTTCACGAACTTTTCCACTACTAATTTTTTTCATATCTTATTCCTTCCTTTCTTTTAGATATTCTTCGTATCCGATTTTTTGTAGTTTTTCATTTTTCTTTAAGACAGCATCTTTTAAAGATTCTTTGAAATCACATATTTTATTATATATTTCTTCATTTGAAATTCCAAGCATTGTTGCTGCAAGTATTCCAGCATTTTTAGCACCATTGATGGCAACTGTTGCAACAGGAATGCCTGAAGGCATTTGCACGATTGAATATAGAGAATCTTGTCCACCTAATGATTTAGAAAGAATTGGAACACCTATTACAGGGCAAGGAACTTGTGCTGCAAAAACACCGGGTAAATGAGCAGCTCCACCAGCACCTGCAATAATAACCTTAATTTTTCTTTCTTTTAGGCTTTTTGCATAATCACTAGCTGCATCAGGACATCTGTGAACAGAAAGAATAGTCATTTCATAAGAAATACCCATATCGTCTAAAAATTTGGCAGCATCTTTCATTATAGGTAGGTCAGAATCACTACCCATTATGATTGCAACGTCAACATTTTTTTCCATATAAACCTCCATCTAGAGCATTAAAAAGCTCTTTTTAATATTTTATTGTATATTTATAGTTTCATATTATTATTTTTTAGCATCATTAATCATAATTTTTAATGCTTCAATTAATTGGATTTTTTCTGCATATTGAACTCTTGCTGCTAAATCTTCAGGTGTATCATTGGGCATAACTTTAACTTTTGTTTGTATTATTGTAGGACCCCTATCATATTCAGAATTTACATAGTGAAGTGTGACTCCACTATATTCTTCTTTTGCTGCGATAACAGCTTTATGAACATTCATTCCGTACATGCCTTTACCACCATATTTAGGAAGTAGGGCAGGGTGTGTATTGATAATTGTATATTTAGACAAAAGCCTTTTTCCGATAAGTTTTAAATAGCCTGCAAGAACAATTAAATCTACTTTAGTTTTGTCTAAAACATCAGCAAGTTCTTTATCCATTTCATCTGGAATTTTCGACTTGATAATATATGTTGGAATATTTGATTTTTTTGCTCTTTCTAGGGCATAGGCTTTTGGATTATTTGAAACAACAAGTGAAATTTCTGCTTTTAAATTTCCTTCTTTGATAGCATCTATGATACTTTGAAGAGTAGTACCATTACCAGATGCAAAGACTACTAAATTGTACATATTAATCCTCCATTATAAGTAATCTAACATAACCAAATTATAATACTAAAGCTATAAAAAGTCAAGAATAAAGCACATTTAGAATTGTGCTTATTACTAAAAATTATATAAAAAGATAGCTGAAATGATTTATTTTTGGAATCTTTGCTGTCGCAGTCTCCAAAATTTTAAAATTAGATGTAGACTGCTCCACTTCGCCCTTCGCTTCGCTCCGGTTAATCGCTTACGCAGATTCCAAAAATAAATCATTTCAGCTATCTCATATAATATCTTTATATATTTATCTATCTAATTCATATCCTTTATTAAGTCCAAATAATAATTTCAATTTTTGTATTAGTGTAGAAATCAATCCACGTTTTGTAACAGTAAGAGCATTTTCTATTAAAGGATTGTATTCGTATCTTTTCTCTAATTCTTCCATCTTATCAACATAGTAGTCGTTGTAAGACGTATCACCTTCAGAAAATCCAACATAATTTTTGAATAGATAAAGTTTATTTCTGTAGTTTTCTAAAGCTTTAGAAGAAAAGGCTAAGTTTATACTATTATCAAAATAATTTGTAAAAATAAGCTTTTGTGTTTCTAAAAATAGATTCTTTATTTTTTGCTTTTGAGTATCTATTTGCTTTGATATTTTCTTAATTTTTTTATCATTCATGCTAATGTAATTGTATGAAGAATAAAGTGATTCTAGTTTATCACCGTGTTTCAATAAGAAGGTCTATATTTTTTTGAATTTTAAAGAATACTTTTTCAGATGTTAATGAAATAAAGCTATCTCTAAAATTGTTATTTGCATGCAAAGTACTATCAAATAAGATGTCTTCGCCAATTACATAAGCCATTTGATTGACTAAAGCACATTCTAAAGGATAGTAATCAGGTGTGTTTGTATGTAAAGATATATCAAAATATTTTACATTTTCATATGGAGTATTTAATGCTTTTGAAGCCATTAATTGAGTAGCTGCTTCATTTAGGCCAACTCCTGGAAGAGATGCATCAGTGTAGTCGCATAGTCCAAGTTTTGAAATATCACCTTTTTTGTCACGTCTTTCTTGTAAATAGTGAATGCATTCGTGTATTGCAACATCTGTTAAATCTTCTTTTTTTAAATTATGATTGAAATATATCGAAGTATTTTTATAAAAGTACTTTGCAGAAACTCCGATTTGGAAGTTTGGCTAAATACATTTTTAATCTGGCTATTCTTCTAAAAATTTCGTTTACATTAAGATTAAGAGATGGAAAACTTGCAGTCATACGATTTGCTATTTCTTTTGCAATATTGTTGATAGTCCAAGTGTCTAGCTCTTCAGTTATTTCGATTCCTTCCTTCTTTAGAATTCTCTTTATACCCAAAGTATATATTCCTCCTTTGTATTTCAATCACAAAGATTATACTATATGAAGGTTACATAGTAGTTACAATTACATTACATTTTTATTACAAATAAGTTGTTTTTAAACTTTTAAACAATTAAAAATTTTCACTATTAAAAGTATAATAAAAAAATAAGAAAAGGGATGTTATTTTACTAACATCCCTTTGGGGAAAAAGTAAAGCTATTTCACTACTATATTGTAGATTTTTCCTTTAACATATATTTCTTTTACAATTTGTTTACCATCAAGTTGATTTTCTATTTTTTCATGAACAATACTTTTAATTTCAGATTCTTCAGAATCTTTTGGAATCATAACTGTTGCTTTAAGCTTACCATTTACTTGTATTGGAAGTTCAATTTCATCGTCAATTGTTTTTTCTTCGTCGTATGTAGGCCATGAACTTTCAGCTATTGTTTTTGTATTTCCTATTTTTTGGTATAATTCTTCTGTGATATGTGGTGCAATAGGATTTAAAAGTATCAAGAAAGTATTTAGTTCTGCTTTGTTAATTTTCTTTAATCTATAGAATTCATTGCACATAGTCATAAATGTACTAACAGCTGTGTTGAATTTCATATTTTCGTAATCAGATGTTATCTTTTTAACAGCTTTATGCATCATTTTTTCAAAGTCCTTAGAATATTCATTCCCGTCTACTAATATATCTGTTAAGTTCCAAACTCTATCTAAAAATTTACTACATCCACGTAAACTTTCCATAGACCATGGAGTAGATTGATCAAATGGGCCAATAAACATTTCATATGTTCTAAATGCATCAGCACCGAATTCGTCAACTATTTCATCAGGATTTACAACATTACCTTTTGATTTAGACATTTTTTCGCCGTTTCCGCCTAAAATCATTCCGTGAGAAGTACGTTTTGCGTATGGTTCTTTTGTAGGAACAACACCAATATCATATAAAAATTTATGCCAAAATCTAGAGTATAATAAATGAAGAGTTGTATGCTCCATACCACCATTGTACCAGTCAATTTGATTCCAATAATTTAAAGCTTCTTTAGATGCAAGAGCAGTATTATTATGTGGATCCATATAACGTAGGAAGTACCAAGAAGAACCAGCCCATTGTGGCATTGTATCTGTTTCGCGCTTAGCTTTACCACCGCAGTGTGGACATGTTGTATTTATCCAATCAGTAAGTTTTGCAAGTGGAGATTCGCCGTCTTCACCTGGCAAAAATTCTTCAACTTCAGGAAGTCTTAAAGGTAGGTCTTCTTCATTAATTGGAACCCATCCGCATTTTTCACAGTAAACCATAGGAATAGGTTCGCCCCAATATCTTTGTCTTGAGAATACCCAGTCCCTTAATTTATAATTAACTTTTGGAATACCGATTTTTTTATCTTCTAAATATTTAATTGTAGCCTTGATTGCATCTGTAACTGACATACCATTTATAAATCCAGAGTTTATAAGTATTCCATTATCGATATCAGTATAAGCTTCTTTATCAACAGTTACTGTATTTTCTTTATTTGTAATAACTTGTTTGATAGGAAGATTAAATTTAGTTGCAAATTCAAAGTCTCTTGTATCGTGTGCAGGAACAGCCATAATTGCACCAGTACCATATGTTATAAGTACATAATCAGAAACCCAAATTGGAATTGGTTCATTTGTTAATGGATTTATAGCTTTTATTCCTTTAACTTCAACACCAGTTTTTTCTTTAGAAAGTTCTGTTCTTTCAAAATCAGATTTCTTTGCAGCTAATTCTTTATAATTTTCAACTTCATTTAAATTTGTTATTTTATCTTTTAATTCTTCTAAAATAGAATGTTCAGGTGCTACAACCATATATGTTGCACCAAACATTGTATCAGGTCTTGTTGTATAAATTAAAAGGTCTTTTGAAGTTCCTTCAATTCTAAATTTAACTTCAGCACCTTCACTTCTGCCAATCCAGTTTCTTTGCTGAATTTTAATTTTTTCTAGATAATTTACATCATCCAAATCGTCAATAAGTCTTTGAGCATACTCAGTTATTTTAAGCATCCATTGGCTTTTTTCTTTTTGAATAACTTCTCCGCCGCATCTTTCGCAAACGCCATTAACAACTTCTTCATTTGCAAGACCAACTTTACAACTTGTGCAATAGTTAATAGGCATTGTTGTTTTATATGCAAGACCATGTTTAAATAATTGTATAAATATCCATTGAGTCCATTTATAATAATTAGGATCAGTTGTATTAATTTCTCTTGACCAATCAAATGAGAAACCAATAGATTTTAATTGCTCTCTAAAGTGATTGATGTTTTGTTCAGTTATTATACTTGGGTGAATATTATTTTTAATTGCATAGTTTTCAGCTGGAAGTCCGAAAGCATCAAATCCGATAGGGTATAGGACATTAAAACCTTCAAGTCTTTTCTTTCTTGCTATTATATCAAGAGCTGTATAACTTCTTGGATGACCTACGTGTAATCCTTGTCCAGATGGATAAGGGAATTCTATAAGACCATACCATTTTTTTAATGTGTAATCGTCCTTTGCATTAAAAGTTCCTTCTTTTTCCCATTTGTTTTGCCATTTCTTTTCTACTTCTTTAAAATTATATGCCATAATTACATCTCCTTAAATTATATAAACTCTTACGGATATTTAAATATTAAAAGTAATTTCTATTATACTATAAAAGAAGTAAAAAATAAAGTAAAAGTTGAAAAAAAAATAAAAATATGATAATAATATAAATAACTAATTGGAGGATTAATATATGAGTATTTTAGAAACTACGAAGTTTTTAATGAAAAAGTACAATATAACAGCGACTAAATCTTTAGGGCAAAACTTTTTGATAGACGAAGAAATTATTGACAAAACAATAGATGCTGCAGATATTAAAGAAGCAGATCTAATAATTGAAATTGGTCCTGGTCTTGGAACTCTTACGGAAAAACTTGCTGAAAAAGCTTCAAAAGTTATTTGCATTGAACTAGATAAAAAAATGGTAGAAATTTTAAATGATAGATTTTTGTTATATGATAATGTAGAAATAATAAATGAAGATATTTTAAAGTTAGATTTGAACGAAATAATAAATAAAAATAATTTCAAAAATACAAAAATTGTTGCTAATCTACCATATTACATCACAACTCCAATAATAATGAAACTATTAGAAGAAAACGCAAAATTTGATAGTATAACTGTAATGGTACAAAAGGAAGTCGCAGATAGACTTTGTGCAAAAACAGGAACAAGAGATTCAGGAGCTATAACATATGCAGTAGAATATTATTCTGAAGCAAAAGAACTTTTTAAAGTTCCAAGTACGTCTTTTATCCCAATGCCTAAAGTAGAATCAGCAGTTATAATGTTAAAAGTAAGAAAAGAAAAATGTTACCAAATTAAAGACGAAGAAAAATTATTTAAGATTATAAAATATGCGTTTATGCAAAGAAGAAAAACTTTGATAAATGCTCTTCAGAATGTAGAAGGATGTGATAAAGAAAGAGTAAGAGAAGTATTACAAGAACTTGGAATAAATGATAAAGTTAGGGGAGAAGCATTAACGCTCGAAGATTTTGTTAAAATTGCAAATTTGATATAAAATTTTTAATATAAAAATAAGTAAATAAGAATTAGTTTAAGATAAAAACAAAGCAACTTACAAATTAAAATATATGTAAGCTGCTTTATTATTTTATTCAACGGTTACAGATTTAGCAAGATTTCTTGGCTTATCAACATCTAATCCCTTTTCCTTTGCTACATAGTATGCTAAAAGTTGAAGCGGAATAATTGATAAAATAGGGGATAAGAAAGGATGTATTTTTGGAATATTATATATGTAAGGAAAAGCCTTTTTATCTACATCTTGGTTTGTTATAATAAGAGTTTTAGCACCTCTAGAAATTACTTCTTGCAAATTGCTTGTTGATTTATCAAGTAACCTTCTATCTGTAATAATTCCAATAACAGTAACATCTTCTTCAATTAATGCGATAGGGCCGTGCTTAAGTTCGCCTGATTGGTAACTATCAGAATGTATGTAAGAAATTTCTTTTAATTTCAAGGAAGCTTCCATAGCTGCGGCGTAATCTAAACCTCTTCCTATGAAGAAAATGTCAGTTTCTTTGCAGATTTTTTTTGCAAAGTCTTTGATAGCATCTACATTTTCTAAAATAATATTTGCTTTAGATGGAATTTCTAACAATTCATTTTTTAAACTATCAATAATCTCTGTTTTTGGTAAATCTAAAACTTCAGCAAAGTGAATTGCAAGTAATGTTAAAAGAGTAATTTGTGAAGTATATGCTTTAGTTGAAGCAACAGCAATTTCAGGACCTGCATGTGTATATAAAGTATAATCTGCTTCACGGGTTATAGAACTTCCAATAACATTTGATATAGCAATTGTTTTAGAACCATTTGCTTTGGCATTCTTTAAAGCAGCTATTGTATCTGCTGTTTCTCCTGATTGGCTAATGCAAATTATTAGAGTATGTGAATCTATAAGTGGTTCTCTATATCTAAATTCAGATGCAATATCTACTTCAACAGGAATATTAGTCAATTTTTCAAAAATAGGTTTTACACAAACTCCTGCATGCATAGCAGTTCCACATGCTACAATATATATTCTAGATATTTCAGACAAATAACTTTTAGAAATATTTATATCACTAAAATCACATTTTTTATTAGGTACAATTCTTGTTCCAATTGTTTCTCTAATAGCAGTAGGTTGTTCATAGATCTCTTTAAGCATATAATGCTCAAAGTTTCCCTTATCTGAAGATTTAGCATCCCAAGTAATAATTTTAGATTTTTTATCTATTTTTTCTAAGTTTTTATTATAAAAAGTTAGATTATTTTGAGTAATCTTAACTAAATCGCCATCGTCTAAAATAAATATATTGTTTGTATAATCTAGGATAGCTGGAATATCTGAAGCAATAAATTTCTCATCATTATTTATACCAATAACTAAAGGACTGTCTTTTCTTGCAACGATAATTGTATCTGGTTCATATTTTGAAAGAACAGCTATTGCATAGCTACCTTTAAGATCTAAAATGGCTTTATGTACGGCATTTACAAATTTATCTGGTCCAGATTCTTTATCTATAGAATAGTAATAATCTATTAAATTTGGAATTACTTCAGTATCTGTTTCAGAAGAGAACGAATATCCAGCATTTATCAAAAAGTTTTTAAGTTCAATATAATTTTCAATAATTCCATTATGAACAACAGCAAAATTTTTGTGGCAATCAAGATGTGGATGTGCATTTGCAGAAGAAGGTTTACCATGAGTTGCCCATCTTGTGTGTGAAATACCTATAGTACTATTTAATTTATCGATATCTTTTGAATTTTGTAATTCTTTAACTCTACCTTTATTTTTTATACAGAAAATATTACCATTTTCTATTGTTGCGATACCTGCAGAGTCATATCCTCTGTATTCTAACTTTAGTAGACCATTTATTAATATAGGACTAGCCTTCTTTTTACCCACATATCCAACTATACCACACATATTCGTGTACCTCCTGCATTTTTAATACTATATAATATTATCATAGAAGGCAAAAAGTAGCAAGTCCTTTTAAAAAGTTACAGCATTATCAATTTTATGACAGTAAGTAAAACAGCACCAGGGATACCTAAAATGCTTACAAATATAATCGTAAAGAAGTTTAAACCAATGTGGAAACTAAAGAAACTCCCTATAAAATTAATCAGCAGAATTATTATAGCACCAATAAATGAGTTTAAAAAAAGTTTAAAAACAAATTTAAGTGGTAATATAAAAATTCTGCAAAGAACAAATATAATACAAAGACCAGAAATATAAGTTAAGATATTAATAAGTTCCATTTTCAACATCACCTCTCGTCCATTTTGTAAATAATATGATGTGAAAATGAAAAATATTCTACTACATTGCTATATCTGAATTCCTAATTTCGATTTGGTCAAGCATAGTAACTAAAATTCCGTTTTCTTTAGCTTTTTTAAGAAGATAATTATACTTAGATTGAGTCGCTTTAATTTCATATAAATAATAGTCGATAAGTTCTCCATCTGCAAATTCGTAGTTATTATTTGCAGTGACTAAATCTTCTCTTGTTTTAATGATACAAGAGATAAGGTCTGCATTTGGATTTTTTGATTTCTTTAAGGTAAAATTATTATCTTTAACATATTTATCATAAGCCATGTATAGCACATCCTTCCTGCCAAGAAATAGGCACATTTGTAAATTTTAGTAATAGTTTATGCTAAATAAGAAAAATCATACATAAAAAATCCAGTTTAAATGTAACTTACGCAATTTTTTTGCAAAAATAGTCTTGACATAAAGGAATAAATGTGCTAATATATACTTTGTTATGGTTAATGCGGATGTGGCGGAACTGGCAGACGCGCTGGTCTTAGGAACCAGTGCCAAAAGCGTGGGGGTTCGAGTCCCTTCATCCGCACCATAGCAATATATTTGTTTGAACTAATAGAACAGGATATATAAATACTACTCTGAAAAAGGGGTGGTATTTTTTAGTTTTATTTTCTGTAGAAAATCATGTCTATTATTAAGAGTTGAAAATATACAGAATATATGTTATAATCATATTATGTAACCATAAAAATCTAATACAGAAAGGTTGGTAAAAAATGATTAAGTATCTTATGCGGAAAACTATTTACAAGGGGATAGATCGCGAGACACAGGACATGCTTTTACAACTCATTGCTCGGTATGATGTAATCGAATTTCTTTGTTTTACGTTTTGGGCAGATATATATGTTATATCCTTCATACCATTATTCATAATTGAGATGTTTGAAGATGTGGAGTTATCTATGACTACTCAAATAGCAATTGTGGCTTTTATGATAATTTATGCTGTGTTTTTTTTAGTATCTTTTAAAGTGTTCAAAATTGCTATGATTGGATTTTCAAAATTGTTGGCAGGAAGAATATATTTTTTAGCATGTACTAAAAAAGGTGAAGCACTTTCTAAAAAAGATTTTGAAACTATCAAGCAAGTTAATAAAGAACTATATGCATTTATAGCAACACATAATTGTAGAGGCTATTGCTATTCAATTTGTTTTGAGATGTGTAAAGCTCTAAAAAAAGGATCTATAGAATTTATTTCTACAAAGAAGATCAAAATGGGTAAAGATGATGGAAAAGCTTTTACAATGCATGTTTTATATATCAACAATGGTTGGGCTTTTGACACATATAGTTCAAGACAATATCCAGTTGAAAAGTTGCACAAAATTTACAAAGCAAAAGTTTATAAAGTATTTGATTATGATTCGATTCGCGATAAATCGTATGATGAGTTTAGAGACGAACAAGAGCCTGGATTAGCCAAGTGGTCTGCTATCAACGATTGTTCCATGTTTTGGAAACAAAAGAAGGAGAAAACTTAAACATTTTACGACTGATTGTAAAATTTACAATCAGTCGTGTTTTTATGTAGATAATCTTCCGGCTATGCCGGTAGGAACAAAAGCTTTAGCTATGGTTTTAAGTTTCGGTATTTTTTGAAAATATATAAAAAAAGATAAAAAATTAATAAAAAATAAGGAAAAAACCTCATTT
>CANQXL010000014.1 GCA_947627705.1 uncultured Clostridia bacterium | reverse complement strand
AATAATAGATGTTATTGAAGTAGATAGTGATTCAAATGTTGAAGTAAGATTAAAATTATTATATGAAATAGGCTCTACACCTGCTGTTATAACAAACTTTAATGATATTAAAAATACCGCTCTGGAAAGTAACATCAGTACATAAAGACGTAAGTGAAAGACTTCTTAAAATAAATCCAATTTTAGCAATAGAAGTCAGAAAAATACTAGACGAAAACAAAGCAGAGAGACACATAAGGGGTGGAATGGCTACAAAACTAAAATATGGAGCAAAAAATAAAGCAAGTTAATAATTTAAAATAAAATCTGGAATAATAGTTTTATAGTAATTAAGCAAAATAGGAAAATTATTTAAGCTGTTGACAAAGTTGAAATTTGTCAGCAGTTTTTTTACATATTTTTTTGACATATAACAGGCTAATATCATATAATTTAAAGTATAATATTTAATTTAATAAAATCTTAAATAATTTAAAACAAAACTTTCATAAAAACACTTTATCTTTTAATAATTTTGTATTATAATATTAATGTCAAAAATTATACATTAAAAGCAATAAAAACTCTTAAGGAGGAAATAAAAAATATGGATAAAAAGAAAAAGAAAAAATCCACAAAAAAAGAATTAGAAAATGAAGAAACAACAATTTATAAGCCAGTAAGACCTAAGAAAATAAAGAAGGATAAAAAGGATAAAAAAGAAAAAGGAAAAAGAAAGAAACACCCAAAACTAAGAAGATTTATAAAAATTTTGCTTATAATGTTTTTATTACTATGCATTATTGGTGGTGGTATTCTTGCAGCTATTCTATATCGTTGTATATGGGGTGACTGGGCAATCACAGAAAGTGATTTAAAAATACCATTTGAAAACTCGGTATTTTATGATAAAAATAATGAGATATGTGCAACAGTCGCAGGAGACGAAAATAGACAAATAGTAAATAAAGACGAAATGTCACCATATTTGTTTGATGCATTTATTTCAATAGAAGACGAAAGATTTAGAGAACATAGTGGTGTTGACTGGAAGAGAACAATAGGAGCAACATTATCATTTGCTTTACATTCCGGTGAAAGCTCTTATGGTGGAAGTACAATAACACAGCAAACAATTAAAAACTTGAAAGATGAAAGAGAAGACAGTGGTTTTGCAGGAGCTTTAAGAAAAATAAAAGAAATAGTAAGAGCATATCAAGCAGAAAATATATTATCAAAAGATCAGATACTTGAACTTTATCTTAACCTAATACCTTTAGGTAGTGATAAATACGGTGTTCAAACAGCATCAAAATACTATTTCAATAAAGATGCAAAAGATTTAAGTTTAATAGAAGCAGCTTATCTTGCAGGAATAACACAAGCTCCAAGTACATATAATCCATTTAGTGAAAAGGATCCATATACTCCACTTGGAGAAAATAAAAGAACAAAAGACGTAAATAAAAGAGTAAAGACAGTTCTTATGAAAATGAATGAACTTGGAAAAATAAATGACGAAGAATACAACAATGCACTAAATGATATAGATACAAATGGAATCAAGTTTGAAAGAGGTTCAAGTTCACAAAATACACAACTTCCATATTATTTGGAAGCAACAGTAGATCAGATATTAAATTACATGACAGAAAAAGAAGGATGGAGCAGAAAAGAAGCCGAAATACATCTTTATGGAGATGGATATAGCATATATACTGCATTTGATCCAAGCATCCAAGCAGAAGTAGATGCACAATTTGTAAATAATGCAAAGAATTGGTATGTCATTGTAAAAGCTAAGAGAAAGAATGAAGAAACTGGAGAAGAAATAACAATTGACGAACAAAGACAAGGCGCAATGGTTGTTATAGACAATGAAACAGGATATGTTGTTGCAGGTTCAGGTGGACTTGGAGAAAAAGTAGATTCATTTGGAACAAACAGAATGACAATAAAAGGACACAACCCTGGATCTTGTATAAAGCCAATTGCAGTTGTTGGACCTAGCCTTGAAGAAGGATTAATTACATTAGGTTCAGTAGTTGACGATACAGATGCATCATATGGTAGTTATCACCCAAGTAACTGGTATGGTGGATTTAAAGGACTTATGAACATGAGATCAATAATAGAATGTTCAACTAACGTTCCAGAAGTTAAATTGTTAAAAAATCTTACAGTTGAAAAATCACTTGAATATTTATCAAGAATGGGTGTTGATACATCTAGAGAAGTAGATGACGGATTATCACTTGCACTTGGTGGAATGGCAGAAGGACTTACACCAGTTGAAATGGCAGCAGCTTATGCAATGATTGAAAATGGTGGATTATATAGAGAACCATTATTCTACACAAAGATAGTAGATGCAAAGGGTGAAACATATTACGAGCCAGAGCAAAAAACAGAAAGAGTACTTTCTGAACAAAATGCATGGCTACTTACAGAATTACTTAAACATCCAATTTATGGTGGAGCTGGAACAGGACAGCAAACAGGTACTGCTGCAGCTATATCTGGTCAAGAAGTTAGAGGAAAAACAGGAACGACAAACAATAACTCTGCAGCATGGTTTTGCCGGATTTACAAAATATTATACAGCATCAGTATGGCTTGGATTTGATAGAGAAGCAGATGGAAATAGATATACAAATGCAAATTCAACAATTTCTGCAAGATTATATAAAGCGATAATGACAAAGGTTCATGCAGGAAAAGCAAAACAGGGATGGGACCGCCCAGATGGTATAACAACAGCTTCAATATGTAAAGATTCAGGACTTCTTGCAACAGAAGAATGTAAGAATGATCCAAGGGGAAGCAGAGTATACACAGAATATTTCGCAAGTGGAACTAAACCAACAGCATATTGTGATTGTCATAAATCAGCAGAAGTATGTAAAGTATCAGGATTACTTGCAACTGAACATTGTAAAGATAAAGAAACCAAGATATTTATAACTAGAAAGAATAGTGATACAGATACAAAATGGAAAAATGCAGCAGATGCAAAATACATGATGCCAGCTGATCCTTGTGATAAGTGCACAGGAACACCTGCAGAAAAACCAGCTGAAAATCCAAACACAAATACCAATACTGATCCAAACCAAAATGGAAACACAAACACAAATCAAGGCGGAAATACCAATACTAATACAAACCAAAGCGGAAACACTAACGCAAATACTAATACAAACACAAATACAAATCAAAGTGGAAACACAAATACCAATACAAATACAAACACAAATAGCGAACCAAATACAAATCAAAGCGGAAATACCAATACTAATACAAATGTAAATACAAACACTGGCACAGATCCAAAGCCAAGTGGTGGAAACACAAATTCAGCCGCAAATTAGATTATGCTTAAAAAAGAATGGGGGAAATTGAAAAGTGGAGCTTAAGCTATATAATACTCTTTCAAAACAAAAGGAAAGCTTTACACCGTTAAATGATACAGTAAGGATATATTCATGTGGACCAACTGTATACAGCTTTGCACACATTGGCAATTTTAGAGCATATATTTTTATGGATACTTTAAGAAGAACACTTAAATATAACGGATATAAACTAAAACATGCAATGAATATAACAGATGTTGGACATCTTGAAAGTGATGCAGACGAAGGAGAAGACAAAATTGCCAAAGCTGCAAAAAAGGAAAATAAAGATCCATATGAAATTGCAAAGTATTATACTGATATATTCTTAAGAGATTTTGACAGGTTAAATATAGATAGACCTGAAATAATATGTAAGGCAACAGATCACATAAATGAAATGATAGAATATGTTGAGCAAATTGTTAAAAATGGATATGGATATGAAACATCTAGGGGAATATATTTTGATATATCTAAACTAGATAAATATCCAGTTTTATCAGATAGAAAAGTTGAAGAACAAATAGCAGGTGCAAGAGTTGAAGTGGACAAAGAAAAAAGGAATCCTGAAGATTTTGCACTTTGGATAAAGGCACCAGAAAATCATATAATGAAGTGGGAAAGCCCATGGGGACTATGCTATCCAGGATGGCATATAGAGTGCTCTGCAATGAGTAGAAAATATTTAGGAGAAGAATTTGATATACATACAGGTGGAATAGACCATATACCAACACATCATGAAAACGAAATTGCACAAAGTAAAGGAAGATGTGGAAAAATTCCTGCAAAAACATGGATGCATTGCAATTTCTTGACAGTTGATGGTGGCAAAATGTCAAAAAGCCTTGGAAATATATATACATTAGATACTTTAAAAGAAAAGAACATAGATTTTCTTGCATACAAACTATTTTGTTTTTCTTCTCAATATAGAAACAAATTAAACTTTACATTTGAAGCATTAGAATCTGCAAATGTTTCTTTAATAAGACTAAAAGAAGGATACAAAAAACACAGTGAAGGCGTAGAAAAGGTTGAAAAAAGCGTAATAGACGAATTTGAAGAAAAATTTCATGAAGCTATAAATGATGACTTAAATATGCCAGTTGCAATGAGCGTTGTATGGGATGTTATAAGATATCCAAAAAAGAGCAAAGATTTAGCAGATTTGTTACTTAAATTTGACGAAGTACTAGGATTAAAAATAAACGAAATGCCACAAAAAAATGAATGTGTCATACCTGACGAAATATTAGAACTTTCACAAAAAAGAGAACAAGCAAGAAAAGATAAAAACTGGGAAGAATCGGACAAAATAAGGGATATTCTAAAAGAAAAAGGGTATATTATTAAAGATTTAAAAGAAGGAACTAAAATAGAAAAGATATAATTTTAGGAAAGGGCTGAAAATAAAATGGAAGAGAAACCAAAAAACTTCTTTAAAAAAGTGTGGACAAGTATACGTGACTTTGAAGGATACGAAGAATTTGCTGCGTCAAAAACAGTACAAGTTATAAAATATATTGTTTTAATTACGTTAATATTTTCTTTTGTTATTGCACTAGCTTATACATATAAATTTTACTTGGAATTAGGCAAGATAAGTGAATATATAGAGCAAAATGTAGAAGAACTAAGCTTGATAGATGGAAAATTAACTGTTAAATCAGATAAAGAAATAATAATAGAAAACGAACATGGAGCATTACCAGTAATTATAGTAGATACTTCAGAAGATGCAGACGAAGAAGGATATCTTGAAAGACTAAAAGCATATGATATGGGAGTACTATTATTATCAGATAAAGCTGTATTAATAAGTAATGCATTAAACGAAAATCAAGAAATAAACTATAAAGATGTTTCAGATATAAATATTAACGAAAAGTCAGAATTTTTGGATATTATATCTCCTGAAGGCATGCTTTCAGTATATGGAGCATTTATCCTAAGTATATTTATATATTTATTTGTAATTTATTTAATTTCTAATCTTGTAGATGCAGTTATACTAGGAGCACTTGGATACATTTTTGCTAGAATAGTAAGATTAAGATTAAAATATAAAGCAGCTTTCAATATAGGAATTCATGCTTTAACTCTTCCAATAATACTTAATTTAGTGTATATAATAGTAAATACGTTTACTGGATTTGAAATAAAGTATTTCCAATGGATGTATACTAGTATTTCATATGTATATGTTGCAGTTGCAATATTAATGATAAAAACAGAAATAATAAATCAAAAGATACAATTAATAAGATTAAAAGAGATACAAAATGAAGTCGCAAAGGAGCAAGAAGATAAAGAAAAAGAAGAAGAAAAAAAGCAAGAAGAGAAAAAAGAAAACGAAAAGAAAGAAAATGACAAGAAGGAAGATAAAGAAAAGAATAAAGAAAACAAAAAATCACATGGTGGAGAGCCAGAAGGTTCAAATGCTTAAGGGAAAGGAAGTAAAAAAGTGAAAGATAAAAAGAATAAAAAAAATGGACAAAACAAAAATAATATAATTATAGGCTTAATAATAGTTGCACTACTTCTAATTGCATCACTTTTAGCTGCAATTTATTTTGTAAATCAAAATAAAGAAGAAGAAGACAAAATTGCATATACTGCATTTTTAAAGGATATAGAAGACGGATTAATTGAAGATATAGAAATGACAGCAGGATCAACAACTTTAAAAGTAAAATATATTGATAGAGAAAAAGAAGACGATGTAGAAAAAATAATCGTCCCAAATATACAAGCATTTATGGAATTTGTGCATCAAAAAGTTGATAGTGGAATTACAGTACCATTAAACACAGAGCAAAGTGGATTTATAGTTGCAATAAGAAATAATTTGTTATCAATAATATCAACAGCACTAATGATAGTTATAGTTGTTATGGTATTCAAAATGCAAGGACTTGGAGAAAAAGGTAAAATTTATGATGGAGTAGAAAACAAGAGTAATGTTACATTTGATGACGTTGCAGGTCTTCAAGAAGAAAAACAAGAGATGATTGAGATTGTAGACTTCTTAAAAGAACCAGATAGATTTTTAAAGATGGGAGCAAAAATTCCAAAAGGAATTTTATTATGTGGAAAGCCAGGAACAGGAAAAACATTAATTGCAAGAGCAATAGCAGGAGAGGCAAATGTTCCATTTATATCAATGAGTGGTTCAGAATTCATAGAGATGTTTGCAGGACTTGGAGCATCAAGAGTTAGAAAATTATTTGAAAAGGCAAAGAAACTTGCACCATGCATAATTTTTATAGACGAAATAGATGCAATAGGTTCAAGAAGAACAAATGCAAGTGGAGCAGAGTCAGAAAATAATCAAACATTAAATCAACTTTTAGTTGAAATGGATGGATTCGAAACAAATGACACGATAATAGTACTTGCAGCTACAAATAGACCAGAAATGCTAGATAAGGCATTACTTCGTCCAGGAAGATTTGATAGACAAATAACAATTGCACCACCAGATTTAAGGGGAAGAGAAGAAATATTAAAAATATATAGTAAAGAGAAGAAATTCTCTAAAGAAATAGACTTAAAGAGTATCGCAGAAGACACAGCAGGATTTACAGGAGCAGAACTTGCAAATATTTTAAATGAAGCAGCAATAATTGCAACAGTTAACAAACATGAAGAAATTACAAGAGATGATATAGAAGATGCAGTTAAAAAAGTTACAGTTGGGCTTCAAAAGACAAGTAGAATAATTTCAGATAAAGATAAAAAACTAACAGCATACCACGAAGCAGGCCATGCAATAGTTGGAAAATACTTAGAAACAATACAAGATGTAAAAGAAATATCAATAATACCAAGAGGTGTTGCAGGCGGATATACAATGTATAAAACAAATGAAGATAAATTCTATATATCAAAAACAGAGCTTGAAGAAAAGCTAATTTCACTTTTAGGTGGACGTGCTGCAGAAAAACTTGCACTTGACGATATTTCAACAGGAGCAAGTAATGACTTAGAAGTTGCAACAAAAACGGCAAGAGATATGATTATTGTATATGGAATGAGTGATAAGATAGGACCAATTTCGCTACAGGTTGACGATATTAGAGAACTAGAATTCTATGGAACAGAAATAGAAGACGAAATAGGAAAAGAAATTAGAAATTTATTAGATATAGCATATTCACGTGCAATACAAATACTTAATGCAAATAGAGATAAATTAGATGCAGTTGCAAATACTTTGATAGAAAAAGAAACAATTACAGAAGAAGAATTTGATAGATTCTTTTAATAAACCATAAATAATTATAAATGAACTTTTTGGAGCAAAACTCCAAAAAGTTCATAATAATGTAAAAACAGAAAGGAGCAGATAAATGACAAAAGCAAAGTCAGTATTTGTTTGTAACTCATGTGGATATGAGTCAAGCAAATGGCTTGGAAAATGCCCTGCTTGCAACGAATGGAATTCCTTTTTTGAACAAAAAATAGACACAAAGTTAGTAGAAAATAAAAAGCAAAACAAGCAATCACAAGAACCAATTAGTTTAAAAGATGTTAAGTCAAAAGATATTCTTGAAAGAATGTCTACTGGATTTACAGAATTAGATAGAGTTCTAGGTGGCGGATTAGTTGATGGCTCATTAATTCTTCTTGGTGGTGAACCACGGAATACGGAAAGTCAACTCTTATACTCCAAATATGTGACAAGGTAAAAACTGACGATATAGTTTTATATATATCAGGAGAAGAGTCAGCAGAGCAAATAAAAATAAGGGCAGATAGATTAAAAATACATAAAAACAATATAATGTTTTTAGGAGAAACAGACATAGATATAATTGAGTCAGAAATAGAGAAGAAAAAGCCAAAACTTGTCATTGTAGATTCTATACAAACAATATATTCAGATAAAATTGATTCACTCCCACGGTAGTACAAGCCAGCTTAGAGAAATTACTGCAAGAATAATGAGAATATGTAAAGACAAGGCTGTTACAACAATTATAATTGGACATGTTACAAAAGACCGGAAATATCGCAGGACCGAGAGTATTGGAGCATATGGTAGACGTTGTTCTATATTTAGAGGGAGAAAGATATTTCTCATATAGAGTTTTAAGGGGAGTAAAAAACAGATTTGGTTCAACAAACGAAATTGGAATGTTTGAGATGCAAGGAGATGGAATGCAGGGAATAATGAACCCATCAGATATTCTTATTTCTGAAAGAGCAGAAAACCCCGCAGGTTCTGTTATAGTATCAACTATGGAAGGGACAAGACCACTTTTAGTTGAACTTCAAGCTCTTACAACTCAAACTGTATTTGGATTTCCTAGAAGAACAGCAAATGGAATAGATTATAATAGACTTACACTTCTTATGGCGGTTATAGAAAAGAGAGCAGGAATCCCACTTTCTAATCAAGATGCATATTTGAATGTTGTTCGGTGGAATAAAAATAAATGAACCAGGAATTGATCTTGGGATAATACTTAGTATTTGTTCAAGTTTTAAAAATAAACCTTTGCAAGACGATACAGTTGTAATAGGCGAAGTTCGGATTAACTGGCGAAGTTAGAAGAGTTTCCATGATTGAAAAGCAACTTAAGGAAGCAGAAAAATTAGGATTTAAAAAATGTATAATTCCAGAAAATAACAAAAAACTATTGAAAGAAAAGATAAAATTAGATATAATAGGAGTGAAAAATATTAATGAGGCAATGAGAGAAGTACGGTCTATTGTAATCTAAAGAAAAAGAGGTGAAAATATTGAAAAATGAAAATGGCATAACCACGATAACACTTATTATTACTATAATTATTATGGTTATACTTGCAGTGGCTGGTATAAATTATGGAACATCATCGTATCAAGTGACTGCATTTCAAAATTTTTCATATAAATTAGAACAAATACAAGGCAGAGTTGATGCAATCCATGAGAAAATGAAATTAGAAGATAATACAGATTATATTAGTTTAGAAGGTAAAACATTAGGAAGGAATATAACTGTATCTAGTGAAGCAATGGAAACTTTAAATAAAGTTAAACGTATTGACTATGGGCATGCAAGTACAGAAGACAAAGAATTATATTATAATGGGTCAGATACATCGTATAGATATCTAACAAAATCAGATATGAAGAATTTACTAGACATTAAAAATATGGATATTGATGTAATAGTAAATTTCAAGACAAGAGAAGTAATTAGTGCTAAAGGATACGAGTATGATGGACAGACGTATTATACATTAGAAGAAATGAAATAAAAATGGAAAGGAAAATGAAAAATGAACAAAAAATCAATTATTATGTTAATCGCAATTATACTTATAGCAGTACTTATTGGAGTTATTTTATTTACTTACATACAAAAAGTAAATTATAAAGTAGAAAATCCAACTGCTACAATTAAATTTAAAGGATATGACGAGGCAGTTGTTGTTGAACTATATCCAGATCAAGCATTAAATACGGTCAAAAACTTTATTACTCTTTCAAACAATGGATTTTATAATGACCTTATAATTCACAGAGTAGAAAAGGGATTCGTAATTCAAGGTGGAGATCCAAAAGGTACAGGAGAAGGTGGACCAACATTTAGTGATGTAAATAAAGATATAGAAAAAGATTCTGACGAAGACAAAGAATATTCAATTGTTGGAGAATTTTCAGCAAATGGATATGATAATAATATTAAACATGAAAGAGGAGTTATTTCTATGGCTAGATCTAACTACTCTTCAGAAGTTTTAACAGAAGGTTATAATTCTGCAGGAAGTCAATTCTTCATATGTGTAGAAGATTCTCCATCATTAAATGGACAATATGCTGCATTTGGAAAAGTCACATCAGGAATGGATACAGTAGATGCAATTTCTAACGTAGAACTTGCTGTTGAAACAGATGATGAAGGTGTAGAAACACAAACATCTAAACCTAAAGAAGATGTTGTTATTGAAAGTATAACAGTTGATACACATGGAGTAGATTATGGAATGCCAGAAATAAAAGAAGCATTTGATTATAATGCATGGTTCATGAAAACATATTATGGTTACGAAATGTAAGAAAAATTAAGGCGGCAAGTATAAAAAACATGCCGTCTTAATTTGAGAAAGGGCAAATATAAATGGAAAATATAGATATAAAAAAAATAATTATAGCAATATTAATAGTTATAATTTTAGCAATAGGGATATTTTTCGCATTAAGGTTTGCAACTGTGCAAGATAAAGATTATACATTAGAAGTAATTTCAGAAGAAGATTATAAGTATTTCTCTGTATATACAGATGGAAAATACGGTGTAATAAACACAAATGGCGAAATGATAATTAATAATGAATATACAAAAGTAACAATACCAAATCCTACAAAGGCTATTTTTATTTGTGTAAAAGAAGATAATTCAAAAGAGATACTAAATGAGAATGGTGAAAAAATTCTTACCAATTTCCAAAATGTAAGCGAGATAAATCTATCTGATAATGTATCTACTGCACCTTACGAAAAAAGTGTGCTTCAATACGAAGAAAATGGCAAATATGGATTAATAGATTATAATGGAAAGATTATTACAAAGCCTATTTATGAAGAGATAGCTTCTTTAAAATATAAAGAAGGCGAAATTCTTGCAAAAAAGGATGGAAAGTATGGCGTCATAAATAATAGAGGTGTTGTATTAGTCCCATTTGAATATGATGATATTGTAGGAGATAGATATAACAAAAACAGTAAAAAGGATGCAGGATATATTGTTTCAAACGTTACAGAAGATGGCTATATGTATGGGTATATAAACTATAAATGGAAAAAGCTATTAAATACAGAATATACAGAAATAAATAGAATACTTGACACAGATTCAGAAGATATTTATTTGATTGCATCTAAAGACCGGAAGGTTTGGCTTGATAAAGAATAAAGAGATAGAAGTTGATTTCTTATATCAATCAATTACGTACAACAAGGATACAAATCTTTTAATAGCACAAAGAAATCAAAACTATGGCGTAATAGATTTAGAAGGAAATGTAATAGTTCCTATACAATATAAGTCTGTTAGGTTTAATGGAACGTATATTTATGCTAAAGGAGAATTAGAAGAAGTATACTATAAATCAAATGGAGAAAAGGCAGAAGACACATATACAGGTATGAAAGAAATAGAAGGAGAAGATATATATATAACAACAAATCAAGACAAAAAGTATGGGTTACTTGATAAGGAGCGGAAGAGTTGTTGTAGAAAATAACTATATATATCTAGATCACGCATTTGATAAGTATTATATAGCATACAAAGAAGGACAGGGTTTAGGTGTTATAGATAAATATGATAAAAATTATATAAATTTTGAATATAACATTTTGAGCAGAATAGGAGATAAAAATCTTTTAACAGGCGGAAATATGGAAACTGACGAGACAACTATATTTTCAAGTGATATGGAAAAATTAGTCACAATGAAAGATGCATCTACTGCAATTTATGATAATTACGTAGAAATATATAATGGTCAAGAAAGAGTATATATAGATAACGAAGGAAATATCGTAAATGCAAAGGAAATTTTAAAAGACAATAAATTGTATGCAGTTCAAAACAGTAAGAAAAAGTGGGGATTTGAAAATTCAAATGGTGAAATAAAGGTTGAATGTGTATATGACTTTGCAACAGAATTAAACGAATATGGCTTTGCAGCAGTAAGAGACGGTAATCTTTGGAAAGTAATAAATAGTAATGGAGAACTTTTGCAAGATGTTTCATATGACTTTGGAGAAGATAGCGAACCACCATCGTTTTTAGGTAAATATTACAAAACATATAAAGAAAATAATGAAATATATTATACAGATTATGTAGAAGAATAAAAAATAAAAAGGAGCCTGATTAATTATGGTAAGAAGAATCTATGTTCAAAAAAAAGAAGGATTTGATGTAGAAGCAAAGGGAATATTAAATGATTTAAAAGAAAATTTGCAAATGACAAATTTAGAAAATTTAAAAGTGCTTAATAGATATGATGTAGAAGATATAAGTGAAGATGTATTTAAAAAGGCTAAAAATACAATTTTCTCTGAGCCACAAGTAGACATTTGTTATGAAGAAGAATATGTACCTGAAAAAGGAGAAATAGTTTTTGGCTCACAGTTTTTACCAGGGCAATTTGACCAGAGAGCAAATTCACTTTCAGAGTGCTTGCAAATAATTACAGGTGGCCAGAAACTTCTTGCAAAATCTGCTAAAATTTATGTTTTAAAAGGAAATTTAAGTGAAGAAGAAATCGAGAAAATAAAAAAATATTTGATAAATCCAGTAGATTCAATGGAGTGTTCTTTAGAAAAAGAAAAAACTTTAAAAACAGAAACAGCAGTACCAGAAGACGTTAAAGTTGTAGAAGGATTTATATCTATGACTGACGAAAATGTCAAAGAATTTTATACAAAATATGGATTTGCAATGGATATAGAAGACTTAAAATTCTGTCAAAGATATTTTAGAGACGAAGAAAAAAGAGACCCTACAATGACAGAAATGAAAATGATAGATACATATTGGTCAGACCATTGTAGACATACAACATTTATGACAAAATTTGAAACTTTAGATATTAAGTGGGATTTATTAGAGAAAGTTTTTGAAGAATACAAAAAATCAAGAGAATATGTGTATGATGGTAAAAAGGCAAAAGATATTTGCTTAATGGATATTGCAACTATTGCAGTCAAAGATTTAAGAAAACAGGGATATTTGAAAAATCTAGACGAATCAGAAGAAATAAATGCTTGCAGCATAAAAGCTAATATTGAAGTAGATGGAAAAAATGAAGAATATTTAATAATGTTTAAAAATGAAACACATAATCACCCAACAGAGATAGAACCTTTTGGTGGCGCTGCAACATGCCTTGGTGGTGCAATTAGAGATCCACTTTCTGGAAGAGTATATGTATATCAAGCAATGAGAGTAACTGGATGTGGAGATCCTAGAACATTAGTAAAAGATACACTTCCAAACAAATTGCCACAAAGAAAACTTACTAATGAAGCAGCACGTGGATATAGTTCATATGGTAACCAAATAGGACTTGCTACTGGTCAAGTTGCAGAAATATATCACCCTGGATATGTTGCAAAAAGACTAGAAATAGGTGCACTTGTTGGAGCAGCTCCTGCAAAAAATGTAATTAGAGAAAGACCTATTCCAGGTGATGTTGTAATACTTTTAGGTGGAAGAACAGGTAGAGACGGATGTGGTGGAGCTACGGGTTCTTCAAAAGCTCATAATAGTAGTTCACTTTCAACATGTGGAGCTGAAGTTCAAAAAGGAAATGCACCAGAAGAAAGAAAAATTCAAAGATTATTTAGAAATCCAGAAGTAACAAGATTAATAAAGAGATGTAATGACTTTGGAGCAGGTGGTGTTTCTGTTGCAATAGGAGAACTTGCAGATGGTCTTACAATAGATTTAGATAAAGTTCCAAAAAAATATGAAGGACTTGATGGCACAGAACTTGCAATTTCAGAATCTCAAGAAAGAATGGCTGTTGTAGTTAGAAAAGAAGATAGCGAAAAGTTTATGAAATTAGCAGAAGTAGAAAACTTAGAGACAACAATCGTTGCAGAAGTAACTAAAGAACCTAGAGTTAAAATGTATTGGAGAAATAAGCTTATTGTAGATATCAGCCGTGCTTTTCTAGATACAAATGGAGATGTAAAGAGTACAAAAATATCTGTTTCAAAACCAGATTATGAAAATAGTTATTTCAAAGAGACAGAAAATGAATGTGATATAAAGGAAAAATGGATAGAAAAAATACAAGATTTAAATTGCTGTTCACAAAAAGGACTAGTAGAAAGATTTGATAGCACAGTAGGAGCTGGTACAGTACTTATGCCATTTGGTGGTAAATATCAATTATCACCAGAAGAAGGAATGTGTGCAAGAATTTCTACATTAGAAGGGCATACAGACACAGGAACAATAATGACTTATGGATATAATCCTAAAATAGCTATGTGGAGTCCGTTCCATGGAGCTGTATATGCGCTTGTAGAGTCAATTTCTAAATATGTAGCAATCGGTGGAGACTATAAAGATGCATATCTTACACTTCAGGAATTTTTTGAAAAATTAAGAGAAGACAGTACAAGATGGGGAAAGCCTTTTGCCGCTCTTCTTGGTAGCTATTATGTTCAGGAAAAGCTAAAAATTGCAGCAATAGGTGGAAAAGACTCTATGTCAGGTTCATACAATGAATTAGATGTACCACCAACACTTGTATCATTCTGTGTTGGAACAGTTGATACAAATTTTGTAACATCTACTGCATTTAAAAAGATAAATTCAAAAGTTGCACTATTAAGGACAAAGTTAGACGAAAACTTTTTACCTGACTTTGAAGATTTAAAAGAGAATTATGAAATAGTACATAAGTTAATTAGCAAAAAACAGGCAATTTCAGTAATGACAGTAAGAGATGGACGGAATTTCTGAAGTTATATCTAAAATGTCATTTGGTAATAAAATAGGATTTGAATTTAAAAACAAAATAGATGTATTTAAACCAATGTATGGTAGCTTTATAATAGAACTTGCAGAAGATGTTAAAGAAAATAAATTGGAAATCTTAGGAGAAACAAAAAAGGAAGAAGAAATAACAATTGGAAATGTTAAACTTCAAATAGACGAATTAATAAAATTATGGAAGGAACCACTTGAAAAGGTATTCCCTACTAAGGTTAAAGGCACTGTTAAACCATGTGAAAATATTTTAAGTGATAAAAAGTGCCAAATAGTAGCAAGTACAAAATTTGCAAAACCAAGAATATTTATACCAGTATTTCCAGGAACAAACTGTGAATATGACTTAAGTAAGGCTTTTTCTGATGCAGGTGGAGTACCAAATGTAGAAATATTCAGAAACCTAAAGAAACATGACATAGAGTATTCAATAGATGCTTTTGCAAAACAAATAAAGGAAGCTCAGATAATAATGATACCAGGGGGATTTAGTGCAGGAGACGAGCCAGATGGTTCAGGAAAGTTTATAGCATCTGTATTTAGAAATCCAAGATTAAAAGAATTAGTTGAAAAGCATTTATATGAAAGAGATGGACTAATTTTAGGTATATGTAATGGATTCCAAGCTTTAGTTAAACTTCGGATTATTACCTTATGGAAAAATAATAGATATGACAGAAGACATGCCAACACTTACATTTAATGAAATTGCAAGACATCAATCTATGATGTCAACAACTAAAGTAGTTTCAAAATTATCACCATGGTTTAATAAAGTAAGTTTGGGGGAAGAATTTGTTATACCAATATCACATGGAGAAGGAAGATTTGTTGCAAATGAAGAAGTTTTGAAAGAGTTAAAAGAAAATGGACAAATTGCAACTCAATATGTTGATTTAGACGGAAATGCAACATATGATATTGCATATAACCCTAATGGCTCATCACTTGCAATCGAAGGAATCACAAGTAAAGATGGTAGAATACTTGGAAAAATGGGTCATTCAGAAAGAAGTTATACAGGAGTTATTAAGAATATTCCAGGAAATCCAGATCAAAAGATTTTTGAATCAGGTGTAGAATATTACAGATAAAAGAGAATAATTAAAGGAAAGCAAAATGTATGAGAATTAGATATAAAAAGTGGGCAAGACCTGAACTTGAAAGTGCGCCATTTTACATAGATAACCCAGAAGAAATAAAAGGAAAATGGCATGAAACATTTAAAAATAAAGCACCAATTAATATGGAACTTGGATGTGGCAAAGGCTCATTTATTGCAAACCTTGCAGTAAGAAATCCAGATATAAATTATATTGCAGTTGATTTAGTTGATCCAATGCTTGGAGTGAGTAAAAGAAATATAGAAAAGGTATATAAAGAAAATGGAAGAGAAATTGATAATATAATACTTACAAGGCATGATATAGAAAGAATACAGTTATTTATGTCAAAAAATGATGTGGTAGATAGAATATATATTAATTTTTGTAATCCATGGCCTAAACCAAAGCATAGGAAAAAGAGACTAACACATACAAAACAACTAAATTTATATAGAGAGTTTTTAAAAGATGATGGCGAAATATTTTTTAAAACAGATGATGACGACCTTTTCAAAGATAGCCTTAAATATTTTGAAGAAGCTGGATTTGAAATTATATCAAAAACATATGACTTACATAAAGAAAATATATTTGATGTAAATATTGAAACAGAACATGAAAAGATGTTTACAGAAGAAGGTAAAAAAATAAAAGCATTAATTGCAAGAAAAATAAAGGAGAGTAATCATGGACAGTAAAACAAAAATAAAATTTAATGTTTTAGCAATAATATGTATTATCGTATTTGCATTTGCATTAACACCAAAAACTATGCAAAATGATACATATTATACAATATCAATTGGAGAACATATCATGCAAAATGGAATAGATGGACAAGATCCATTTTCATGGTATGATTTAAAATACACATATCCACATTGGCTATATGATGTTGGAATTTATTTGATCTATTCGAAATGCGGAGGAATGGATGGAATATATATATCAACCGTAATTTTAAGTTGTCTTCTAGGAATAGTCTTATATGTAGCAAATGCTAAAATAAACAAAAATAATCTATTTGCATTTGTATTAACGCTTGGGGTTATGTTCTTGATGCAAGATTTCATAACTGCACGTGCTCAGCTTGTTACGTTTATATTATTTGTATTAGAAATATTATTTATAGAGTCATTCTTAGAAACAAAGAAGAAGAGATATGTATTTCGGACTTATGCTAATTGCTTTATTAATTGCAAACTTACATGCAGCAGTATTTTACGTATTCTTTATATTTTTCATGCCATATGTTGCAGAATATTTTATTGTCTTATTAAGAGATTCAGATTTTGCATACAAAATCAAAGCTTATAGTTTAAAAAGAAAAATAGAAAAATTATCTATAAAGGTGGACAAATCAGAAAAAACAGAGAGAAAATTACAGAAATTAAAAGAAAATCTAGCTGAAATGGAAGAAAAACATGTAAAAATTATTGCAAACAAGAAGAAAAGAGCAGAAAATCCATATAAAGTTAGACTAGTAAAAAGAGATGCTGGAAAATGGCTTATTCTTATTATGATTCTATGTTTTGCAATGGGACTTTTAACACCTATTGGGGACGAACCATATACACACATAATAAAATTAATGTCAGGAAATACAACACAAAGTATATCAGAACATCAACCATTAATAATTGCAGGAAACGCAGGAGCAATAGTTGTTGCAATGCTATTATTTGGACTAATAATATTTACTGATACTAAAATAACGCTTAAAGATTTATTTATGCTTGGTGGTTTAATTGTACTTACAATTATGTCAAGAAGACAATTCTCTTTACTATTAATTATAGGAGTAATATCATTTACAAAGATGATTTGTGATTTTACAAATAAATATGACAAAAATGGAACAGTAGAATTCACAAATTTAATGGTAACATGGAGAGGCAGAATATTAACACTTATATTAATAGTTCTATGCTCATATTGTGTATATAAACCTAAAATAGGAAACGAATATGTTAATTCAAGCTTATATCCAATAGATGCAGCAAACTTTATGCTAGAAGAAGAGAAAAAGGGAAATTTAGATTTTAGTACAATGAGATTATATAACGATTATAACTATGGAAGTTATTTATTATTTAGAGGAATACCAGTATTTATAGATTCTCGTGCAGACCTATATTCTCCAGAGTTTAATGAAGGAGTAGATATCTTTTCAGATTATATGAATATGTCAGGAATAGGCGTACACTATGAAAATAATTTCAACAAATATGGAATTACGCATGCAATAACTTATACAAATTCTAAAATAAATTTATTCTTCTCTAGAGATGATAACTTAAAAGAAATATACAAAGATAAGAATTTTGTAATATATGAAAGGTTAAATGTAGATACAAGTAATGACGAAGAGTAAATATATAATTAACGAAGAATTGAATGGAACAAGAATAGATAAAGCAGTGCCAAGGCTAGATAATGAAATATCTAGAGTATCAGTCCAAAGACTTATAGAAGAAGGAAAGATAACTGTAAATGGAAAAAATGTCAAAGCGTCATATAAAGTAAATACTCGGAGATAAAATTGAAGTTGAGAAAGAAGAAATAAAAGATATTGGACTAAAGGCACAAGATATTCCAGTAGAAATCCTATATGAAGACGAATATATAGTAGTTGTAAATAAACCAAAGGGAATGGTTGTGCATCCAAGTATTGGAAATCCAGATGGCACTTTGGTTAATGCTATAATGAATATATGTAAGGGAAGCTTATCTGGAATAGGCGGAGAAATTAGACCACGGAATAGTGCATAGACTTGATAAAGATACATCAGGAGTTTTAATAATTGCAAAATGTGATAAAGCACATATAAACATAAGTGAACAGATAAAAAATAGAAAGGTAAGAAAAATATATATTGCTTTAGTTAGGGGAGAAATCTCAGAAAATGAAGCAACCATCAATATGCCAATTGGTAGAGATAAAAAAGATAGAAAAAAGATGGCAGTAACTAAAGATCGGAAAAGAAGCGGTAACTCATTTTAAGGTGATTAAAAGATATGATGGATACACATTATTAGAGATAAAAATAGATACAGGAAGGACACACCAAATAAGAGTACATATGTCAGAAATTCGGACATCCAGTAGTTGGAGATACAGTATACTCAAATGGTAAGAATCCTTTTGGAGTAAAAGGTCAAATGTTACATGCAAAGAGCATAGAGTTTATGCATCCAGAGAGAACTGAAGAAAAATTAAAAATAGAGGCACCTTTACCAAAGTACTTTGAAGATGTTTTAAAGATGCTAGAAAAAAGGAGTTAGGGAAAATATGGAACCTGTAAGACTGCAAAAATATCTTGCAAGTGCAGGAGTTGCATCAAGGAGAAAATGTGAAGAATATATAGAAAATCGGAAAAGTAGAAGTTAATGGAGAAGTTGTTACAAAGCTTGGCACAAAAATAATTCCCGATAAAGATATTGTAAGTTTTAATGGAAAAGTTATAGAGAATAAAGAAAAACAGAATGTATATATCCTGTTAAATAAACCAATACGGTTACGTCACGACAGTAAGGGATCAATTTAAGCGTGATACAGTTCTTGATTTAATAAAGGTAAATACAAGAGTTGTACCAGTTGGAAGACTTGATATGTATACATCACGGCGCACTTATCCTTACAAATGATGGTGATTTTGTAAATAAGATAACGCATCCAAAGCATGAGATAACAAAGACATATACAGTTACTATTTCACGGTGAAATTTTAGAAGAAGAAATAGAAAACTTAAGAAATGGAGTAGATATAGGTGGATATGTAACAAGGCCTGCAGTTGTAAGAATATTAAAGATAGATAAAGAGAAAAATATATCAAGATTAGAAATAACAATACATGAAGGCAAAAATAGACAAGTTAGGAAAATGTGTGAAAAAGTACGGAAAGAAAGTAAAAGCACTCCATAGATCAAAAATTGGAGATATTTCAGTAAGAGATATGAAACCACGGAGAATGGAGATATCTAAGGCAAGAAGAAGTAGAAATGTTGCAAAAATAGAAAAATAATAGTATAATATATAGTATACGGAAGAAAAAGGGAGTTATCCTTGAAAAGGGGAATAAAGATGGAATACAAAAGATTTAATATATCAGACCTAAACCTTGAAGAAGGCATGATAGTTAAAGGAACTGTAAAAACAATAAAACCTTATGGAGCATTTATACAAATAAAAGATACTAATGCAAGTGGGCTTTTGTATATAGAAGACATTTGTGTATCAAGAATTAAGTCTCCATATGAAAGATTTAACATAGGTCAGGAGATAGATGTTAAAGTAAAAGAAATAGATACAGAAAACAACAGAATATCCTTTACATACAAAGAGCTTTTAGGCACATGGGAAGATAATATAAAAGATTTTAAACAAGGAACAATAGTTAAAGGAATTGCAAGAGAAACCGAAAAGTCCAAAAATGGAATATTTGTAGAACTTACGCCAAACCTAGTTGGTCTTGCGGAATACAAAGACAATATCGAATATGGACAAGATGTCAATGTATATATAAAGAAAATAATTCCAGAAAAGAAAAAAGTTAAGTTATTAATATTTGATAAGTAGTGAATTATAATTTAAATCTTGCTCTTTTTAAGACTAAATTTAGCATATAAGGAGGAGACAAAAATGGTTGAAGATAAAGAAATTGAAGCAAAAAAATCACCATTTGCAATAAGAGAAGGAGAAATAAAAACATTTGATGGTAAAGATGGATATGTTTCTATGAACCAAATTGTGCAAAAAATAAATTTGGGTCATATAAACGATTTACACTTTGCTATACTTGAGCTTGTCAATGAATTTGAATTTATTACATCAAGACAGTTATGTCAAATGCTTGATTATAAGAAGATAGAGTACAAGTCTCAGGATAAATTAAACAACAAATTAGAGCAACTTGTAAAGTCAAAAATACTTACAAGATATTATTTCACATCAGAAGATGGAAAAGGAATATACAGAATATATTGTTTGGAGAAAATGGGTAAATATTTGCTTACATCAAGGGGAATAGATTGCAAGTGGCAACAATCAGATAATACAAAACCAGTAGCAATGATAAAGAAAAGACTTGCAGGAAACCAAGTCATAATTGCATATTTAAATAAAGTAAAAGCATTTGATGAATATACAGTAAAACCAGGTTTAACTGCTAAAACATTAGGAAAGACTTTTAAGGCATCAGGTGGAGCTGTAAAGCTTTCTAAAAATTCAAAATCAATCACTTTCATATTTGAAGTAATAAGAAGAGAAGATGATTGGAAGAAAAAATTGGTAGACAAAATGAAAATGTATAAGGACTTTTATGATAATTTTGTACCAATGGATTCAGGATTTAGCACTCTTCCACAGCTTATAATTGTATGTGAAGACGAACTACATACAAAAGAAGTGTTTAAAGAAATTGTGACAAACGGACTAGAAATAGATAAGATAAAATTCTACTTCACAACAGATTTAAGACAAATACAAGAAAATCTAACAAAAACATTAATAGAATTTAAACTAGATGAAGCAACTAACAAATATAAAGTAGAAGATGTTGAATTAAAATTATTAGACTAAAAACCTATGAAGAATGTTGTTTTATACTAAAGAATTTTTTGATATGTACAACAGCTTAAAAATTTTAAAAGCAATAGAAATAGAGGTATAAAACATGATAAATATAGGTAATAAGAGAGAAGAAAAAGGGATTACTTTAATCATGTTATTAATAGTAATCCTTTTGTGCGTTGTAATTGTATCAACGGTTATTAAAAGCATATTTGAAAGTAAGTCGCTTGCAAAAAGTATAGAAGAAGAAAAAAGCATAGACGATTTAATTGGAAAGTATGTTGATTATGTGCCAGAGATAGGAATATATAAAATAACAGAAAATGGAAAAATGTATGTTGGAAGTGAAAATAATACATTCGATTTTACAACAGATACATACATGAAGTGGAGAATCTGGAGTATTGATAATGAAAAAGTTGTGCTAATATCAGATGCACCAACAACAATTCGGTGGATATGGCAACATAGGTGCAATTTCTTTAAATGGTGCAAAAGGATATAATAATGCGGTAAATGTTTTAAACGAAATATGCAAAACGTGTTATAGTAATAGCTCTATAAATGCCATCGCAAGAAGTATGAATATAGAAGACATAGAAAATGCATTAGATAAATCATATTGGGATCCAGAAGAATACGAAACAAAAATAGATAAGTACTCAGAAAGCAGGCTATATACTCAAAATATTTGCTATCCATATATTTATTCTGTTGAAAGATGTTCAAGTATTGATAATTTTAAAATAGACGACCAATATGGAATAAAAAGAAGTGAACAATCTACACTTTGTAATGTTGATAGTACATACAAAAAAGCAAATAAAATAATTGATGCAACACAAACAGCATGGTCAAATTCGAATATGAAAATTTTAAACTTTTTAAATGAAAAGCAATATGAAATGATATTTAAACAAGGAGATAATGATAAAGAAATGTTAATATCATACTTTTTAGCATCACGTGCTGTAAACTTAGGAGAAAACTATATAGGATATGGAATGTTTAAGGTAAATAAGGGATATGGAATTTCTTCAAGTAATATTTTTAGCTCTAATGGTGGTGGAATAACAAGTTGGGATAGGATAAGACCAATGGTAGAAATTCCTATAGAAAATTTTGATTTATAAATTTAGAAAAAAAGCAAAGGCAGGTGTAAAAAAGATAAAAATTGTATTGACTTTTGATAGATGTATTGATAAAATATTTT
>CANQXL010000013.1 GCA_947627705.1 uncultured Clostridia bacterium | reverse complement strand
GTTGGCTACGCCATTCGCCTAGGGTCATTTCTATACTGGGAGCATCCCTACGCGTCACTTCGTAAATTATTATTGTATTATTCAAAACTAGAAAATAACTTATTAAAATTTAACAATTTCTTGCTCGAAAACAGTCCGGCGCTCCTTCACTTAAATTTTAATTTGTTATTACCTGATTAAATTAAAAATATGCAAAAAAGAACACAGGTGTATTAAGTAGTTTTTAATGTTAAATATATATAAATTTTAAAGAAAAAGGAGAAAGATGAAAATGAAAAGTTTTAAAAATCAAAAAGGTATAACGTTAGTTGCATTGATTATTACAATTATTGTATTAATTATACTTGCTGCAGTGACGATAATATCAGTAAACAATATGGGACTTATACCACTTGCAGTAAATGGAACGCAGAATTATGCAGTAGCACAAGAGAATGAGGGAAAACTAGTAAACGATATAACAGATCTTGTGTTATCGGCAGTTGATAATATTGAAAATGGAGAGTATTTTCAAGAAGCAAAAACAGTAAATGGAAAAGAAGGAACAAGTAAGAATCCAACAATACCCAAAGGATTTAGACCAGTAAGTACAGAAGGTGCAGTTTGGACAAAAACAGGAGAGCAAACAGATTATAATAATGGACTAGTAATAGAAGACACAGAAGGAAATCAATTCGTATGGGTACCATGTTATGTAGAAGGAGAAAATGCAGATAAAACTGTAACGGAATACAAACAACATGTATATCTAGGAACAGCAAGTAAAATAGACGATACAAAAGGTGTAATTACAGATTCTGGAGAAGGAAATTGGAAAACATATCATTACACAAAATATGGAAATAATTGGAAAGACGATGCGGCAACATCTTATGGAAATGAAAGTGTAAAGAAATATGGAGGCTTTTGGATAGGAAGATATGAAGCAGGAATACCAGAGAATGCGAGCTTTTATTCAAAAGGAGAAGATGGGGATAACTATGTATTTGTTGCAAATAAGAAGAATGTAACAAAAGAAGGAGAAACAAACTTAAAGCCAGTAAGTAAAAAAGGATATTTTAGTTGGAACTTTGTAAGTCAAAAAAATGCAATAGAATTATCAAAGCAAATGTATGAAGGAAATGATAGTATAGATAGTAAATTAATAGATAGTTATGCATGGGATACAGTAACAGAGTGGATAGCAAATACAGATGCTAAGGATGCAGGAGAAGGTAAAACTGTAACAAACAGTTCTAAAATAGGAAATTATAACGACAATCAATCAGATTATACAGGAAGATATGTAGAGCATTTATGGGTATCACTAAAGGCATCAAAAGAAGGAGAAACAGGCTGGATGTATGCAACAAAGTATACGAAAGATGCTACTACGTTACAGGGTAAAAGTAAAGAATATACAGATGTAACAGGTGGAAAATATGACCAAACAAGAATAACAAATAGTACATTTAATGAAGAAAATAATAATTTTTATACAAGAATAGAAATACCAACAGGAAGCTATGAAGGATCAAAGTTAAGAAACATCTATGACCTAGCTGGAAATATGTTTGAATGGACAACAGAAGTAGGAGACCATAATGCAGAAAATGGGCAATCTAACATAATACGGTATATATGATGTCTTTCGTGGTGGTTACTTCGGTAACGATGGTTCTCGATGTCCACTTTGCTATCGCGTTGGCGATCTGAGTTCTTCCCAAAATACGGGCGTAAACATCGGTTTTCGCGTTGTGCTTTATGTAAAATAAATCAGTAAGATAAAAGAGTATGTAAAACTCAGGTTTTCCATATAATGGGATAACCTGAGTTTTTTAAAGTATAATGCAATTTATTATAATACATAAATAATAGTTGCAAAAATAAGTTTATTAATATATAATTGTTTCATAAACACAAGAGATAAAATTAGGAGTAATGTTATGGAAGAATATAAAAGTTTTGGAGAATATCTAAAATCGTTAAGAATACAAAAAGGGCTTACAGCAGAAGAAGTTGGAGAAAAAATCGAAATAAAGATAGATAAGATAAAAGCCTTTGAGAGAAATATTGAAATTCCAGAATTGGACGAGATGTATAAACTTTCAGAATTTTATAATGTCCCATGTGAGCATTTGCTTAGATTAAAAGATGAGCTTTTTAAACCTAATACAAAACTTATATGGGCAATTGCAAAGTTTTTTGGTGTATCAATAAAAACAGCTATTGTCATAATGTATATTGGACTTGGTCTTGCTCTTATTGCTTCATGGTTATTCTTTTGGAAATCTGCAAGAGATGTATCGCAAAATTTAAAAGAGAGTCGGCGGTGATTACGTAGTTGATATTCCAGAAACTATAGAAAGTTATTAGATACGGCTTATTGCTTACGGGGTAAAGAGAGATTTATAAAATGAATCACTTCTGCTATTCTAATAAAAACATAAAATAAATATTGAAAAATATTGTTATATAATGTATAATAATTTTCGAAATTTATACAACTTGTAAAATATACAAAAAAAACAAATAAAACATTTTTACATAATTATTAATATAATATAGTAAAACAAACAATAAAAAGAGGTAGACTTAACATGCTAATGGTAAAAAAATTTGGAGGAACATCTGTTGCAGATAAAGACAGAATTTTTAATGTAGCAAATAAATGTGCTATAGATTACAAAAAACGGAAATAAAATTGTTTTAGTACTTTCTGCAATGGGTGGATATACTGATGAACTTATTTCACTTAGTAAAGAAATAAGCCCAAATGTACCAAAGAGAGAAATGGATATGTTATTTACTGTTGGAGAACAAATATCAGTATCTTTAATGGCTATGGCATTTGATAAAATAGGAATACCAGCAGTATCTCTAAATGCATTCCAAGTGAGAATATTAACAAATGAAAATTATGGTGATGCAGAAATAATAAAAGTGGAAACAGACAGAATAAAAAAAGAACTTGACGAAAATAAAATTGTTATTGTCACAGGATTCCAAGGTGTTGATAAAAATAACAATTATACAACACTTGGTAGGGGTGGATCAGATACAACTGCAGTTGCACTTGCGGCAGCACTTAAAGCTGACTCATGTGAAATTTATACAGATGTTGCAGGAGTTTACACGGCTGATCCAGAAATTGTAAATAATGCTGTTAAACTTGAGAATATCTCATATGACGAAATGTTAGAGTTTTCAAATTTAGGAGCAGGAGTCCTTCATAATAAATCAGTAAAAATAGCAAAGGAAAATAATATAAAATTAATTGTTAGATCAAGTATGACAGACGAAGAAGGAACTATAGTTTCGAATTTTTATAATAAATATTGTAATTTACCAAAGATAACTGGTGTTACATCAAATAAGAATGTTGTTTCTTTAGTTGGAACAGACATAAATACAGAAACTAAAGACAAGGTATCAGAGATACTAGAAAAAAATAATCTAAAGTTTAATAACTTAAGATTTACAAACATGCAAATTTCAGTAACAGTTGATAGCAAGGATGTTAAATCCTGCATAAGATGTTTACATGATTTGTTCTTTAGGAAATAGGAGGCATTTTAAATGAATGCAGAAGAAAGGAAGTATAAATTAGCAATTGTTGGCGCAACAGGTGTTGTAGGAAGAATAGCAAGGGAGGTTTTAGAAGAGAAAAAATTACCAATTTCAGAATATGCATTTTTTTCTTCATATAAATCAGCAGGAAAGAAAATTGAATTTCTTGGGAAAGAGTATACCGTTAGGGAATTAAAAGAAGATTCTTTTGACGAAGGTTTCGATTTTGCAATATTTTCTGCAGGTGGTGAAACATCGAAAAAATTTGCGCCGATTGCTGCATCAAAAGGATGCATAGTTGTAGATAATAGTAGTGCATGGAGAATGGATAAAGATGTTCCGCTAGTTGTTCCAGAAGTTAACAGCTCTGAAATTAAAAACAATCATGGAATTATAGCAAATCCTAATTGCTCTACAATACAGGCAGTTGTACCACTAAAAGTGCTAGATGATAAATATAAAATAAAAAGGGTTGTATATTCAACATACCAAGCAGTATCAGGAGCTGGAATTAAAGGAATAAGAGATTTAGAAAATGGAACAGAACCTGGATACGAGCTTCAAAAGTTTGCACATCCGATAATCAATAATTGTTTGCCACATATTGATGTGTTTTTAGATAATGGTTATACAAAAGAAGAAGAAAAAATGATTAATGAAACAAGAAAAATATTAAATAGACCAGATCTTCCAGTTACTGCAACAACTGTAAGAGTTCCAGTTATAAATTCACATAGTGAATCTATAAATATAGAGTTTGAAAATGAATTTGATTTAGACGAATTGATAAATACATTAAAAAATTCAGAAGGAATTATTGTGCAGGATGACCCAAAACATGATGTTTATCCACTTGCAACAGAAGCATCAGGACATGACGAAGTTTTTGTTGGAAGAATAAGAAGAGATTTCAGCATAAAAAATGGAATAAATATATGGGTAGTTTCAGATAATTTAAGAAAAGGTGCAGCAACAAATGCAATACAAATTGTTGAAAAAATGATTGAAATGAACAAAGAGTGATAAAATAATCTAAAGGGAGATATTATATATTGTGAAAATTATTTTTAATTAATTTCATAATTTTTCTCCCTTCAGATGTGAAAATAAATTATAGAAAAAGGGGTAACAAAATGCGAGAACTAGAGTATCCATTTGATGCAAATTACTTATTAAAAAACAGAAGAAAAATAAAAAAAGAGTTATTATTAAGCCCCAATTTAATAGAAAAAAATATAGCAATTTTAGGTGGATCAACAACAAGTGAAATAAAAAATATGCTAGAGATATTTTTATTAAATTATGGAATCAAACCAAATTTTTATGAATCAGAATATAATAAATTTTATGAAGATGCAGTCTTTGGAAATGAAGAATTTGATAGTTTTAAGCCAGATATAATTTATATTCATACAACCAATAGAAATATCATGGATTATCCTACAATGTATGATACAGAAGAAATTATAAAGAATAAACTTGAGAGCGAATATGCTAAATTTGAAAAAATTTGGGACAAGCTTTATGAAAAGTTTAATGCAGTTATTATTCAGAATAATTTTGAATATCCTTTTTATAGATTACTTGGAAATAAGGATGCAGTAGATATTCATGGTAAGATAAATTTCATAACTAAATTAAATCAAATGTTTTATGATTATGCAAATAAAACAAGCAATTTTTATATAAATGATATTAATTATATATCTTCTTTATATGGCCTTGATAAATGGGCTAATCAATTTTATTGGCATATGTACAAATATGCCTTGGAAGTTCCTGCTATTCCATATTTATCATTTAACATAGCAAATATTATAAAATCAATATATGGAAAAAATAAAAAGGCATTGGTTTTAGATTTAGATAATACTTTGTGGGGCGGAATTGTTGGAGATGACGGAGTAGAAAATCTTGCAATAGGACAAGAAGTTCCAAGTGGACAAGTATTTTCGGAATTCCAAAATTATATTAAAGAGCAAAAAAGCATAGGTGTTATTTTAAATATTAATTCTAAAAATGAATATGAGAATGCAATAGCTGGATTAAATCATCCAGAAGGAACGCTTAAACCAGACGATTTTATCATAATAAAAGCTAATTGGAATCCTAAAAATATGAATATAAAAGATATTGCGGAAGAGCTAAACTTAGGAGCTGATAGTTTTGTATTTGTTGATGATAATCCAGCAGAAAGACAAATTTGCAGAGACTATGTAGAAGGTATTTCTGCACCTGAAATAGATTTACCTGAGAATTATATAAGAATAATAGATCATAATCGGATATTTTGAAGTTACAAATTTTTCAAATGAAGATTTAAAGAAGAACGAGCTATATAAAGATAATGCAAAGAGAAGCCAAATGATGGCTACATTTGAAAATTACGAAGATTATTTGATTTCTTTAAAAATGAAAGCAGAAATTTCTTCATTTAAGCCAATATATCTTGAAAGAATTTCACAGCTTAGTAACAAAAGTAACCAATTTAATTTAACAACTAAAAGATATTCTTTAGCAGATATTGAAAACGTAAATCAAGATGATAATTATATAAAAATATATGGAAAATTAGAAGATATATTTGGCGATAATGGTGTTATTTCAGTTGTAATTGGAAATATAAAAAATAAAGATGAACTGCATATTGATTTATGGATAATGAGTTGTAGGGTTTTAAAGCGTAATATGGAATTTGCAATGTTAGATGCTCTTGTCAAAAAAGCAAGAGAAAAAAACATAAAGGTAATCTATGGTTACTATTATCCAACAGCCAAAAATAAAATGGTATCTGATTTTTATAAAATGCAGGGGTTTGAAGAAATATCTTGTGATAGTGATGGAAACAAGGTATATAAGTTAGATATATCTAATGTATATATAAATAAAAATAATGTTATAGAGGTGAAAGAATAATGGAAGAAAAAATTTATGAAAGATTAAACAAAGTTTTTAGAGATATATTTGATGACGATAGTATTGTTGTTACAGCAGAAACAACAGCAAATGACATTGAAGATTGGGATAGCCTAGAACATATAAATTTAGTAGTTGCTGTTGAACAAGAATTTGGAATTAAATTTAGCATGAAGGAAGTAACTGGAATGAAAAATGTTGGCGAAATGGTTGATATAATAATTTCAAGATTATAATAAACAATTATTTGAAGTAATGAAAGGAAACACAAGATGAACTTAATATCATTTACATTTTTAATATTTTGTATATTTACGATAGCTATATACTTCATTGTGCCTAAAAAATCACAATGGGTTGTTTTACTTATATCTAGCGTTATATTTTTATTTTGGAATAATTTAACAATTGCAACTTTATTGCAGGCACTTTTAGTATTGCTATCAGCTTATATATTTGCTAGATTGATAGAAAAATACAAGGACACGTCAAAAGCTAAAACATTCATGCTTATCGGTGTCTTTATTATTCTTGCAATATTATTCCATTTAAAGTATGTAAATCTACTTATATCAACTATAAATGGAATTTTATATATGTTTGGAAGTAAAGGTCAGCTTGCACTTGTAGAAAGAAATTCTTTAATTGGTATAAGCTATTATTCTTTAATTATGATAAGCTATTTAATAGATGTTTATCGTGGAAATGTTAAGGCCGAGAAGAATATCTTTAAATGTGCTTTATTCATGTCATATTTTCCAATTCTAACTTCTGGACCATTTGTAAGATATGAAAACATGAAAAACGAATTATATAATGGACATGAATTTGATTATAAAAGGTTATGTAGTGGATTACTTAGAGTTTTATGGGGGATTTTTAAGGTACTAGTAATTTCACTTAGGTTAGAAGCATTCATAAATACTGTTTACGGAAATCTTCCAAATTATAATGGAGTATTTACAATCGTTGCAGTATTGTTCTTCCCATTACAATTATATACAAATTTCTCAGGCTCAATAGATATAATTATGGGTATATCTGAGATAATTGGGATTAAATTACCAGAAAATTTTACTGCTCCGTTTTTTTCGAAAACGCTTACAGAATTTTGGAGAAATTGGCATATTACACTTGGTGGATGGCTAAGAGATTATATATTTTATCCGCTTCTAAAGTCAAATTTTATGCAAAAATTAGGTAAAAATGCAAAAGAAAAATTTGGTAAAGAAGATGGCAAAAAAGCACCTTTGTATCTTTCTATGCTTGTTATGTGGCTAATTATTGGAATATGGCATGGTGGATCATATACATTTATAATTGGATCTCGGACTATTGCAATTTGTATTTATGTTTTTTGAAGATGCATTGGCACCTGTTGCAAGTAAAATTAATAAAAAACTCGGAATTAAATCAGATGTATTTAGCTATAAACTATATCAAGTTATAAGAACATATTTATTATTTTCATTTGCTATGATTTTCTTTAGGGCAGAAAGCGTAGGAAATGCTATTACAATAATTAGATATATGTTTATATGGAATCCTTGGGTAATATTAGATGGAGAAACTATATATTATACAAAACTTCAAATGCCAGATTTTAGAGTATTAACGATTTCTTTAGTAGTGCTATTTGTTGTAGATTATTTATCAAGAAAAGGTAGTGTGAGAGAAAAGTTTTTTAATCAGAATATTGTGTTTAGATGGATTATAGTGTATATTTTGATATTTTCAATTATTATATTTGGATGTTACCGGACCTGGATATAATCCTGCTGATTTTATCTATGGGCAATTTTAAGGAAAGGAATAAGGATAATATGAAGCAAGTTATAAAAGCTATAATATTTTTTGCTATTTTTATTATTTTATTAAATTATATAATTCAAATATTTTGGTTAGACGAAAACTCTCTAATTACATTTTATAAGGAACCTAAAAATAGTATAGATGTTTTGATGCTACGGACCTAGTACAACTTTCAAACAATTTAATACTGTATTTGCTTATGATTTATATGGATTTACAACTGAGACAATGTGCTCGTCTACACAACCATTTTATATGGTGGAGTATTTAATGGAAGAATGTAAAAAATATCAAAACCCTAAATTGTATGTTATAGATTTATGTGAATGTGCTAAAGCTATAAATTATTTTAATGAAGTGCATGTAAGATTAGCTGTTGATACTTTGAAATTTTCTAACTATCGTACCAAGGTTATAAATGATACGTTAAGATATGTAAATGTTGATAGAAGTAATTATATTTATTATTATTTTAGCTTCTTAATGTATCACAATAGATGGAAAAATATTACAAACGAAAATTTCGAAAGAAATAAAATTCTTTTTAAAGGATTTATATTTAAAAAGGGACATGAAAAAATTGTATCTCAAGAAAAATATATATGGAAAAACGATAAATTACCTATGTACCCAGAAGGACAAGAAGTTTTAGAAAGTCTAATTAAATATATAAAAGAAAATAATTTAAATGTATTATTTGTACTAACACCAAAATTTTACAAAGATGATGATTATAAAAGAATGAATTCTGCAGTTTCGATAATAGAAGAAAATGGATTTAAGGTATTGAATTACAATAAACTAGAAAATTTAGATGAATTCATAAATTATTCAACTGATTACTATGATGATCAGCATTTAAACATATATGGATTAACTAAATATACAATGCATTTAGCTAAATATATATATGAAAATTATGATTTGCCAAATCACAAGGAAGATAAAAAATATTCTTCTTGGGATAAAGAATATGCAAGATTTAAAGAAACCTATACTGAGTTTACAAATAAAAATTTTGATGACCTACTAGCTGAAGATATGAAGATAGAAGCAATTAAGCCTTGACAAAAGCAAAAATTGCAATTAAAATAATATATAGAGTAAATTGAATAGTCGCGTATGCATTTTTTGCATATGAGGAAAGTCCGGGCTCCATAGAGCAAGGATGCTAGATAACGTCTAGTGGGGGTGACCCTAAGGAAAGTGCAACAGAAAATAAACGCCTATATTTTAGGCAAGTGTGAAAAGGCGAGGTAAGAGCTCACCGCTTCTATGGTGACATAGAAGGTCAGTGCAAACCCCATCTGGAGCAACGCTGGAATAAGGACATAAGACTGCTCGTCGGTTCCTTTAAACAAGCGGCTAGAGATATATAGTGATATATATTCGAGATAAATGACTATTTTTAACAGAACCCGGCTTACAGATTTACTCTAAATATTTGTTATTTTTATTACTTATACTTATTGATTTTAACTTCTAAAAATTTCTATAATTATATAAAATTAATATAGGTGATTGATATATGGAAAGATATTCAAGTACAAATAAAGCAAGTATACTTCGGAATAATTGGAAATATCTTTTTGCTAATTATAAAAGGAAGTATAGGAATATTTACAAGAAGTCAGGCTATGATTGCAGATAGCATAAACAGTGCTGGAGATATTTTTTCGTCATGTATGACTTTTATTGGAAACAAAATTGCATCAAAGCCAATTGACGAAAGTCATAATCTTGGACATGGTAAAGCTGAATATATTTTTTCTATGTTAATAAGTATTTCAATGATAGTTATTTCTATAAAATTACTTATGAGTTCTGCAGGTTCTATTATAAATCCTAATAACTATGTATTTTCATGGGTACTCATAGTTGTATGTATTGTTACAATTTTTGTAAAACTAATGCTATACATATACACACATTCTTTATCAAAAAAATTTAATAATCTCTTAATTGAAGCTAATGCAAAGGACCACAGAAACGACTGTATTGTAACAACATTTACATTGATTTCTGCGATTTTTGCGTCAAAAGGATATTTATATTTTGATGGCATTATAGGAGCTTTAATTTCTCTTTGGATTTGTATAACTGGAATTAAAATTTTTATAGAAAGCTATGACGTATTGATGGATAAAGCAATTAATGAAAACGATAAACAAAAAGTTTTAGATATAATTGATACATATCCTGAAATTAAAAAAATACAACATTTTAACTCTACACCAATTGGGTACAAATATCAAATTTCATTTACTATATATGTTGATGGAAACTTATCTACATTTGAAAGTCATAATATTGCTAACAGATTAGAAAAGGAAATAGACGAAAAAATAGACGAGATTTATTTAACTGTTATACATGTTAATCCAATATAAACTAAAGTAATTTTTTCATATCAAAGGGTATTGGTGCTATTATTTCTAGTTTTTCTTTTGTTACCGGGTGAATAAATGTTATTTTGTATGCATGAAGAGCTTGTCTTGATATAAGATTAGAATTTTCTCCATATAATGTGTCTCCGATAAGTGGATGACCAATATATGAAGAGTGAACTCTTATTTGATGAGTTCTTCCGCGTTTCAAGAATAAAACGAACTAAACTCATGTTATCTAGTTCTTTTATAACTTCAAAATGAGTTATAGATTTTTGACCATTATCACTTATGCATCTTTCAATGATACTATTTTCTTTTCTTGCGATTGGAGCATTTATTGTTCCATTTTTTTTATCAAAAATACCGAGAACATATACCAAGATATTCTTTTTTAAATAAACCTGTTTTCATTTGGTTTGTTAAACTTTCTTGGATATATTCACACTTTGCAAATATAACAATCCCTGATGTATCTTTATCTAATCTATTTACGATTCTAATTTTTCTATGTAAATTAATACTATCAAAATAAAATTTAACTAAATTAGATAAGCTATCTTCAAAATGTCTCATAGAAGGATGAACAGGCATGTTTGCAGGCTTGTTTACAATAAGCAAATAATTGTCTTCAAAGAGTATATTAAGTGGTATATTTGTAGGCAATATATTTTTACTATCTTCGTTAAAGGCTAAATCAACTTCTACAATATCGTTTGAAGATAGAGCATCATTAACAAACATATTATTTTTGTTTAAATAAATATGTTTATTTTGCTTAAGCTTTTGATATAGCCTTAGAGATATTTGAAATTCTGATCTTAGTAATTCTTTTACATTTGAGTATTTACAATTTTCATTTTTATAATATAAATCCATAATAAATCCTTCTAATTATATGCTTAAAGTAGATTGAAATTATTTATTTTAAGGATCTTTGGTGTCGCAGTCTACAAATTATAAAATTATATGTAGACTGCTCCATTCGCCCTACGCTTCGCTCCGGTTAATCGCTTACGCAGATCCTTAAAATAAATAATTTCAATCTACTATTATATAATATCATTTATAATAAAATATTTTATCATATTTTGCTTTATTTTTCAAAAATAATATGATAGAATAATTTAGTAAATATAAAATAAACAAAAGGAGCAAAAATGAGTACAAAAGAAATTGTAAAAAGTGAAGTAGAAAACTATGCACAGTTTAATTTGATAAGATATTCTCAAGTTTGGGAAGATGCAGAAGTATTAATGGATGCACTTATGATAAATGAAAATGATAATGTACTTTCGATTGCATCTGCAGGAGAAAATGCAATAAGTATGCTAATTAAAAACCCTAATAAAATATATGCTATAGATTTAAACTTGAATCAAATAGCTTGTTCAGAATTTAAGAAGATGTCATATAAATATTTAAGCTATGACGAATGTATGGGGTTAATTGGTGTATTTGAATGTAATAATAGATTGGAATTATATGATAAGATAAAGGATAATTTATCAGATAAAACTAGAAAATATCTTGAAGAAAACATAGATATAATAAAAAACGGAATTATAAATACAGGAAAATTTGAGCATTATTTTCATGTATTTGGTAGCAAAGTTTTGCCACTAATACATAATAAAAAGACAAGAGAAGAATTATTGGAGAAGAAGACTAAGGAAGAAAGAATAGAATTCTATGATAAAAAATGGAATAATTTAAGATGGAAATTGTTATTTAGAATATTTTTTTCAAGGACAATAATGGGAAAATTAGGTAGAGATAAGGCATTTTTTAGGTATGTAAATGTTAATGTCGCAGAACACATTTTAGAAAGAACTAAATATGCTATTACAGAGCTTGATACTTCCCAAAATTCGTATCTACATTATATAATCAATGGAAATTATGACAAAGTTTTGCCAGTGGCATATAGAAAAGAAAATTTTGATATTATCAAGAAAAATATTGATAAATTAATATTATTATCAGAATCTGTGGAAACGTTTATTCAAAGAGATGATGTAGATTATATAAGCAAATATAATTTAAGTGATATTTTTGAATATATGGATGATAGCCAAATGTGCAAAATATATGAGAAGATTTTTACAAAATCACCAAAGGGCACAAGAGTGGCGTATTGGAATATGCTAGCAGATAAAAGAGCGTCAAAATATTTTGAAAATTTAAATTATCTAGAAGAAGAATCGAAGAATTTATTTAAAAAAGACAAAGCATTCTTTTATTGTAATTTTATTATAGAGGAGATCAAGTAATGAAAATAGAATGGGGAAGTATGTTATTTGTTGTAGCAATATTATTTTCTGTACTTTTAATCATTAAATTAGTTGATAGAAGAAAAAATTTAAATGGAGAGATAAAAAGAAAAGTATTTCATATTATAATGGGATTGACTATGCTTACTTTTCCTTATATATTTACATCAAATTTATCTGTTATAATTTTAGGAGTTATTGCACTTTGTATAATGTATATTTTAAAAAATACAAGGTTAAAACAATTAATAGGAACAGCTTTGTATGATGTAAATAGAGATTCTTTAGGAGAAATATTTTTCATAATATCTGTTGCGTTAATTTTTTATATGTCAAAAGGAGATAAAATTTTATATAGTATACCAATTTTAATATTAACATTTGCAGATAGTGTGGCAGCATTAATAGGGAAGAACTATGCTAAAAAGAATATAGCACAATTAAATGAAGATAAAAAGAGCATAGAAGGTAGCTTTATGTTTTTTATAGTTGCTTTTATGGCAACACTTGTACCAATTTTGCTATTTTCACAAGTGGGAAGAGAAGAAACATTAATTATATCAACAATTATAGGGTTAAATGTTGCTATGGTTGAAATGATTTCTCATACTGGAAATGATAATTTGTTAATTCCACTAACTACATATGCATTTTTAGTGACTCATATAAGTCTTTCAGTTGAACAATTGAGAATTAATTTAGCAATATTGCTTGGAATATTTATACTTGTAACAATAGCAAATAAGGTAAAAGCATGGAGTAAATTGGCACTTGTAGAAGCACTGGTTGTTGGTTATTTAACAATAACTTTGTATGGAATATATGCGATAATTCCACCATTAATGCTATTTTTAACAGTTATGAATTTCCCCAAAATGCAAGAAAGTGAGAAAAATAACTTATATGATGCAAGAATCATAGAAACAAATATTATTATTGGAATTGCAATATGTGGAATTGTAGCAGTAACAGGTTTGAAAAAAGAATTTTTTATGATTTATGCTACATGTTATAGTATGCATTTAACTGTAAATTCATTTGTTAGGTTAAAATATTATTTTAATTTATCAGAAGTAGATAGCATAATATTAGCAATTTGTAAAGGAATAGGTTTTATATTTATACCAAGTTTAGTCGTGCAAAGATTAGTATTTAGAGAATTAGCTATACCATCAGAAATAATTATAATGATTATATCGATTGTTTTAAGTGCTATAATAATATGTTTAAAAAAGAAAGATGTTAAAAGTGAATCAATATCCATAAATAATGGATATATGCATACTAAAATAGTACTTGTGCTTACTGTTTTACTAATAAGTAGTATTCAATGTTTAAAATTAATATAGGAGATATATGAATGAATTTTAAAATAGAAAAAGAAAATAAAGATGTAATGGTAATTTTAGAAGATAATGAAAAAGAATTAGCTAAAGCAAAATGTTATTTTGAAGATACCCCTAAAGTATCTGGTAAAAATATTGGATGTATTGGCGAACTAGAAATGGAAGATGAAGAATCTGGAATTCAAATATTGAAAAAATGTGAAGAGATATTAAAAGAACAAAATGTCCAATTTATAGTTGCGCCAATGAATAGAAATACATGGAATAAATATAGGGTATTAAAATACACAAACGGAGATTCAGCATTTCTATTAGAAAATGTAAATCCAATTGAACATAATGCCATTTTAAAGAATGCTGGATTTAAGGAAATACATACATATTCGTCTACAAAAGGATTGATAGAAGATTCTTATAAATCTGAAATATTGGATATAGCAAAAGAAGAAATAAAAAAGGAGAATATAGAAATAAGACGCTTTAATAAAGAGAACTACCTTGATGATTTAAGAAAAATATATAATATTTCTAAAAAAAGTTTCAGTAGAAATCCTTTTTATACTGATATTGACGAAAATGACTTTATAAGTCAATATGAAAAGTATATACAAATGGTTGACGAAGAATTGATTTTAATTGCGGAAAAAGAAGGAAAAGAAATCGCATTTGTATTCTGTATTCCTAATTTTAATGAAATGAAAGAAGGAAAACCATTAGAAACACTTATATTAAAAACAATAGCTGTTTTACCAGAATATGAACATTTAGCAATCGGAAATGTAATGTTAAGTGAAATTGCAGAAGTTTCTAAAAATAAAGGCTTTAAGAAATGGATATTTGCATTTATGTATAGTAATAATACTTCTCAAAAGATGGCAAAAAGAAATAAAACAGAAGTAATTAGAGAATATGTTTTATATGGAAAGGAAATAACAAATGAATCTGGCGAATAAACTATTAGAAAATTGTAAAAATATGCCAAACAAAATATGCTTAATACAAGGTCAAAGAAAAATGACATATAAAGATATTTATGATAAAGTAAGTAATTTTACAAAATATCTAGAAGATAATGGTATAAAAAAGAATGATAAAGTACTTGTATTAGTACCTATGTCAATAGAACTATATATTACGTTGATTTCAATTTGGGCAATCCGGAGCGGTTCCTTGTTTTATGGATGCTGGCTTTATAAAAAATAACGTTAAGAAAAATGAATTTGCAGATATTAATGCTATTATTGGAATCACTAAGTATATAATGTACTCTAATATAAATACCAATCTAAGAAACCTTAAATTGAAGGTTAATACAAATGTTATCAACAGTCTAAACCAAAAAATAGACTTAGTTATACCAGAGCTTGAAGATGAATTCCCAGCAATTTTAACATATACAAGTGGAACAACTGGGAAATCCAAAATTGTAGAGAGAAGTCATGCTTTTTTGGAATTGCAAGGAAATATATTAGAAGAGACAATAAAATATGACAAAAATGATATTGAATTGTCTAGCATTCCAATATTTACTCTATCAAATATAAATGTTGGAATCACAACAGTTATAGCAGATGGAAATTATTCTAATTTAGGAAATTCAAATGCTATAAAATTAATAAATCAAATACAAAAAAATAAAATAAATAGATTAATGGCAGCACCGGGATTATTAAGAGTTATCACAAGTTATTGTATAAATAAACATAAAACTATTGAAGGAATTACAAAAATATTTACTGGTGGTGGAGCAATTTTTCTAGATTTCATAAATGATTTAAGAAAAGTTTTTCCAAATGCAAAAATAACTACTTTATATGGTTCAACAGAAGCAGAGCCTATTGCAAAGTTAAACATAGATGATATGTCAGAAGACGATATTAAAAGTACTCAAAATGGTTTTGGAATTTTGGCAGGAAATATAATTGGAGTTGAAGACTGCAAAATTATAAAGACAGGAAAAGAGAAAATAGGAAAAATAAGCGTAGAAGAATTTGAAGAAATGCAAACCGATATTGGGGAAATTGTTGTAACTGGTGCAAATGTTTTAAAAGGATATGTTAATGGAATTGGAGATGCAGAAAATAAATTCTCTGTTGATGGTAAGGTATATCATAGAACAGGAGATTTAGGATTTATTGATCCTAAAAATAGATTATGGTTAAGGGGAAGAATAAAGGAGCCATATTTTAATATTGAAGCTGCTCTACATTCTAAATTTAAAATGGGTAAAACTGCAGTTTTTAAAGACAAAGAAAGGCTAATTTTGGTTGTAGAAAGGGACAATAAAATTCCAGAAAAAGATTTAATAGAGGCAATTGACTTTGAAAAAATTTCTGAAATTAAATACGTAAAAAATATACCTGTTGATAAAAGGCATAGTACGAAAGTTGATTATAAAGAACTAAGAAAAATTTTGAAAATAAATGAATAATAAAAGGAAGAAAAGAATATATGAATTTTTTTAAAAAATGGTATACGTATCAAAAAGAAAGATTTCCGATATTAATATATGGATCATATGTGCTTGCAATTGTGATTGCTGTATTTTGCTATTGTAGCTATTTAGTTCAAAATAAATACACAATAAATAATTTAATAATAATACCTATGTTCATTGTAGCTTTTTTACAGTTTTTGATGGTACGTATAGTAGATGAATTCAAAGATTACGAAGAAGACTGTAAATATAGGCCATATAGGCCAGTCCCTAGGGGACTAATAAAGCTTAGTGAACTTAAAGTTTTGTTTGTAATTTGTTTAAGTTTACAATACATAATTACAATTGTAATAAATCCTAGAAGTTTGATATATTTACTGCTTTTGTGGCTGTTCTTTGTGGTAATGAGTAAAGGATTTTTTATAAAGAAATTTTTAGACAAGCATATTTTAGCTGAAGTAATGCTAGATGAGCTTTTGATGCCAATACTTGTATTATATTTATCTTCATTTGCATTTTTCATTAATATAAAAGCTATGTGGAAGATTTTAATTTTATCTTATATAATTTCATGGATAGTGGAAGTCGCAAGAAAAGTAAGATGTAAAGACGATGAAGAAAAAGGTGTAAAAACTTATACGCAAGTATTTGGAATTAATAAAGCAATGTTATTACTATCCTTATTAGAAACAGTTTTGGCAATAATTCATGGTGCAATTTTAGGAAAGGAATACATAATACTTGTAATTGCATTATATATTATTTCAAATATAGTTAATTTATTATTTGCAATCAAAAAGAACAAAAAAATGGCTAAGATAACAGAATTAACTGCTAATATGTACATTTTATTTTGCTATTTAAGTATTGGACTATTAATTTTATAAGGGGATAAATTATGGAATATGTAATTGAAAAAAATAGTACAAATTATAATTTAATGGGTGGAAAAGCAACAGCACTTTCTAAAATGGGAATGATAGTAGATAATATTTCTGATTGGTTTGTTGTATCTTATACAGCATTTGACATGGAAAATAAATGTATGATAGAAGATGCTAGAAAAGAATTAGAAAGTAGGCTTAATGAATTTTCAGAAAATGAATATTTTGCGATTAGATCTTCAGCGACAAATGAAGATTCAACAGACAATTCTTTTGCTGGCCAATTTGATACATTTTTATATATAAGGAAAGACGAAGTTATAAATAAAGTATTAGAAGTATTTATGTCTGCTTTTTCTGAGAGAATAGAAACATATAGAAAAGAAAACAACATTAATGAAATAACAATACCTTCTGCAATTGTTCAAAAAATGGTAAAAGCAGATAAAGCTGGAGTTGCATTTGGAGCAAATCCTGTAAATTCAAATGTAAAAGAAGTTGTTGTTACAGCTGTATATGGCCTTGGAAGCGGATTAGTCGATGGAATTGCAACAGCCGATACATATACAATTAGGGATAATAATATTGAAAAGAATATAGCTAAAAAGGATTTTTGTCATGTTTTTGAAAATGGAAATATAGTACAAAAAGAAGTTGAAAATAATTTAAAAGATAAACAAATTTTAAATAAAAGCCAAATATTAGAAGTAAAGGAATTAGTAAATAAGGCAAGTAAATATTTCGGAAGATTTCAAGATATTGAATGGGCTTATGAAGGCGATAAGCTGTATTTATTGCAGTCAAGACCTATAACAACTCTTAGCAATAACAAAGATGGAAAAATAAATGTATTTGATAATAGTAATATAGTAGAAAGCTATGGTGGAATAACTACACCTTTAACATTTTCGTTTATTAGAATGGTTTACGAAAATGTTTACATTGAACTATGCAAAATATTTAATGTAAAACAAGAAAAAATCGAAATGAACTCACAAATGTTTAAGAATATGTTAGCATTAATAGATGGAAGAGTATATTATAATTTATATGGCTGGTATGGAATGCTTTCTATGTTTCCGGGACTTGGAAATAATAAAAAATTTATGGAGCAAATGATGGGAGTAAAAGAATCATTACCAGATAGCTTGTTTCCAGTTCCACAGGCAACTTTTAAGGATAAAATAGGTTTATTAAGTACAGGATATGGATTAATAAAAGGCTTCTTAAAAATAAGAAAAATGACAGAAAAATTTTATAATAGATTAAATGATGCTCTTGAAGATAAAAACATTGAAAACATGGATTTGTATGAACTACATGATTATTATTATGAATTAGAAAAAAAGTTACTTCACAAATGGGATGCTCCGCTTGTAAATGATTTTTTAGCAATGATATTTTATGGAAATTTAAAAAAGGAATGCAAAAAAATTTTTAAAGAAGATGGAGAAATGATTCATAATGACCTTCTTTGTGGAGAAGGGGGAATAATAAGTAGTGAACCAGCTAAGAGAATAAAGGAAATGGCAAAAGAAGCTAAAGAAAATGAAGAACTATTAAATTTGTTAGAAAGTAACGATGTTTTATACATACAAAAGGAAGTAGTTAAATATACAAAATTTAATAAAATGCTTAATGAATACTTAGATAAATTTTCTGATAGATGTTTGCAAGAATTAAAATTAGAAACTTTAACTTTAAAGGATAACCCATTAAGTTTATATGCATCTATTGCAACATTTGCAAGAAGATTAAACAAGGAAGATATTCAAGAGATAGATGAAAAAGAAAATAGAATAAAGGCAGAAAATAAAGTAAAAGAAACATTAAGATATAAGCCGGTAGAAAAAGCAAAATTTGCATTTTTATTAAAACAAGCAAGATATACAGTTAAGAACAGAGAAAATTTAAGATTTGAAAGAACTTTAGTTTTTGGAAGAGTAAGGGAGTTATTTTTAAGGATAGGGTTTATATTAACATCTATGAATGTTATAGAAGATAAAAGAGATATATTCTATCTAGAAGTAGATGAGATATTGTTTTATATTGATGGAAAATCTACCACAAATAATTTAAAAGAACTAATAGAAATAAGAAAAGAGCAATATTTAAAGTATAATGAAAAATTCCCAGATGAAAGATTTTATTCATATGGAGCAGTAAATGTTGGAAATACATTTAAAATGGAAAACAAAAGAGAAAATAAAGAGAAAGCAGAAGTAGAACTAAGTGGAATAGGCGCATCTCCAGGAATTGTTAAAGGAAAAGTAAGAATAATAAAGAACCCTGCAAATGCAAAATTAGAGCATGGAGAAATTCTAGTTGCTGAATATACTGATCCAGGATGGATTATGTTATTCCCAGCTGCAAGTGGAATTTTAGTAGAAAGGGGTAGCTTATTATCTCATTCTGCAATTGTGTCAAGAGAACTTGGAATACCTGCAGTAGTTGGAATAACAGGATTAATAAATAGCTTAAATGATGGAGATGAAGTAGAACTAGATGGAACAACAGGAAAAATAATAGTAAATAAAAAAGACAAAAATGAAGATAAAATAAATAATTTAAAAGATTTATTAAATACATCTTGTAAAAATTTCAGCGATAAAATTTTATATAGAAACTTAAATGAAAATATAACATATAAAGAATTTTTAGAAAGAATAAATTCTTTAGGTGCATCTTTAATGAATATTGGACTAGAAAACAAAAAGATAGCGATACTTTCAGAAAATAGATATGAATGGGAACTTACCTATTTTGCAATAGCTTGTGGAAAAGGAATAGTAGTTCCAATAGACAGAAATATGACAAAGATGGAAATTGAAAATATCATAAATAAAGCAAATGTTGAAACTATATTTTGCTCTAGAAAATATGAAGATATGTTAAATGAAATCAAACAATCTGAGAGTTGTCTAAAAAATATAATTTCATTCGATTCAAAAGAAGGAGAAAACTCATTTACTAAGTTAATCGAAAATGGAAAGAATTTAGAAAATAAAAGTAGTTATACAGATAAAAAGATAGATGGAAAAAATATAGCATGTATATTTTTCACATCTGGAACAACTTCCACATCGAAAGCAGTAATGTTATCACATGAAAATATTTGCTTTGACATATTAAATGCTTCTACAGTGATGGATTTATCAAAAAATGATGTAGCTTTATCTGTATTACCATTAAGTCATGTTCTTGAAGGATTATTTTGCTTTTTAGTATCAATACATAAAGGCTTAGAAAGAGTATTTTGCAATGAAATAGACGAAATTATTGATTATATAATTAAATATAATATAACCTATATGGGAGCTGTTCCTGCAATATATGAATATTTATATAAAAGAAAAGACGAGCTAATTCCTTATACTAAAAATATAAATATGTTTATGAGTGGCGGAGCAAAACTATCTTCTGAGCTTGTGTCTAAATATAAAGAAATAGGAATTACACTAATTCAAGGATATGGCTTAACAGAATGTGCTCCAGTTGTAGGTATTGAAAATAAAACAAACAATAAATTAGGCTCAGTTGGTAAAGCTATACCTAATATAGAAGTTAAACTAGAAAATAAAGATGCATCTGGAATAGGAGAAATCGCTATAAAAGGTAAAAACATATTCCAAGGATACTATGAAGACGAAAATAAAACAAAAGAAAGTATTAAAGAAGGATGGTTTTATACAGGTGATTTAGGAAAATTGGATGAAGACGGATACCTATATATATGTGGTAGAACAAAAGAATTTATTGTATTACAAAATGGAGAAAAAGTATTCCCTGAAGAAATTGAAACATTATTAAATAAAATAGATGGCATTAAGGAATCATTTGTATTTGAAAAAGAAACAAACCAAAACGATATTAAATTGTATAGTAAAATTGTATATGATCCAAATAGATTTTCAGGAAAAGAAGAAGAAATAAAGAGTACTTTAATGGAAGAAGTAAGAAAAATAAATGAACTACTTCCACAATATAAGATGGTAAAAGATATTTATATCACAACATCGCCATTAGAAAAGACATTAACAGGAAAAATTAAAAGAATTCAGGAAAAAGAAAAAATTAAAGAAGATTGTGAAAAAATAGTTGATAATGACGTAAGTTACAATAAAAATGAGAATAGTTTTGAAATTATAAAACAAATATTTAAAAATCAACTTGGAGAATGTGATATAAATGAAAATTCGCATATTATAAAAGATTTAGGAGCTGATTCTTTAGACATTGTTGAACTTTTCTTACAAATAGAAAAACAATTTAACATTACAATACCAAAAGAACAAAGAAAGGACATTAAAACAGTTAAAGATATAATAGATATAGTAATATTACATTAAAAATAGCTGGAAATGATTGAAAAAATACTCTTTTTTTGATATACTAAATACATATTCGTTATTTCAAAGATTAGTTCTGCAGTTATTATATAAAATAAAACGAAATAAAAAGTGAAAGGAATTGAAATAAAATGGATAAAGAAAAAGTTAATGATCCCTATGCAGGACTTGGAGTTTCTTCTAAAAAGGAAGGAGTTCATAAAGCAATTAAAAATTTATCAAAAGGACTATATCCAGGAGCTTTTTGTCAGATAGTTTCTGTAGGATCTTCTCTTCCTAAAGAAATTCAAGATAACTATGTGCAAATACTACATTCAGACGGAGTTGGAACAAAAAGCAATGTTGCATATATTGCAATGCGCGAAGGATTTGGGTATCAAATTTTAAAAACACTTCCACAAGATGCTGTTGTTATGAATACAGACGATATGGCATGTGTTGGAGTAACAAATGATATATACATTTCAAACCACATTGCTAGAAATGCAAATAGAGTAAATGATGAAGCATTAGGAGAGATAATAGGGGGATATAGCGATTTATTTAATAAAATGGAGACTTTAGGAATTCACTTATACAATGCTGGTGGAGAAACAGCAGATGTTGGAAGCTATACAACAACCATGGGAATTGATGTTACAGCGTCTTCTATAATTCCAAAATCAGAAGTTATTGATTGTAACAATATAAAAGAGAATCAATATATTGTAGGACTTGCGTCCTATGGAAAAGCTAAATATGAAGATAGAGAAAATTCAGGTATAAGAAGTAATGGATTAACACTTGCAATTAACACGCTATTACATCCTGATTATAGAAAATATAAAGAAGTAATGGATCAAACAGTTCCAGAAGATAATTTATTTGTTGGGAAATATCATTTAGAAGATAAATTAAAAGGAACTAATTTAAAAGTTGTAGATGCAATATTATCGCCTACAAGAACTTATTTACCAGTCTTAAATAAATTAAAAGAAGAAAAGGTTAAAATATATGGCATAATTCATTGCTCAGGTGGTGGACTTACAAAATCCATAAATTTTGGAAATAATATTGCTTACATAAAAGATGGTATAAATAAATTTGAAACTCCTGCTATTTTTAAGGAGATTCAAGAAATTAGAAATATTTCAGATTATAATATGTATCAAACATTTAATATGGGAATTGGAATGGAAATAATTGTAGATACAGAAGATGATGCAAACAAAATAATAGAAGTCTCAAATGGATTTAACATTGATGCAAAAATAATAGGACATACAGAAAAAACAAATCAAGGTAACTTAGTAAAAATAAATAATGATTCTAAATTAGTTTATTCGAAATAAAACCTTGTATTTTTAGCAATTTTGCGATATAATATAAATATTATTTTAGGAGGAAATTTATGTCATTTATAGAAGAAATTAAGAAAAAAGCTAAAACAAATATAAAAACTATTGTGCTTCCAGAAGCAAATGATATTAGGGTATTGGAAGCGGCAAGTAATGTTTTATCTCAGGGATTCGCAAATATTATTTTAATTGGTAATGAAGAAGAAATTTTAAATCTTGCAAAAA
>CANQXL010000012.1 GCA_947627705.1 uncultured Clostridia bacterium | reverse complement strand
GGAAATGGATCGTACCTCGGGTAGCCTAAGGGTCCGAGGTCTTTTCTTATCATATAGGAGGTAAATATTGGAAAAAATATTTAAAACAATAGATGAACAAATAGAACTATTACAAAGTAGAAATTTACACATTGAAGACAAAGAAATTGCAAAAGAAATATTATTAAACAACAACTATTATTATTTAATCAATGGTTATAAAGATTTATTTTTAGATAAAAAAAGTAAAACAGAAATATTTCATAACGGAACAACTTTAGAAGAAATTTATAGTTTATATGAATTTGACAGAAAGATAAGAATTATATTTTTAGAATATATTTTGTTAATTGAAAGAAAGATTGATACTTATATAGCCTATGAATTCTCAAAAAATTATGGTCATAAAAATTATTTAATTCCAGAAAATTTTAATAATATTAATAAAAACAAAGACTTAATTAATAAGTTTTTAAATGATATTAATCTTGAAATTTCCCATCAATACCAAAATTCAAATAAAATGGTTGTACATTATTTAGACAAATATAATTATATACCTTTATGGGTATTAATAAGAATATTATCTTTTGGAAAAGTTTCAAAATTTTTTAGCTTTATGAAGCAAAAGGAACAAAATAGTATAGCTAAAAAGTTCAATATTAGAAGTGAAGCTTTAAAAACATATCTAATGAATTTAGGTAATGTACGAAATATATGTGCACATGATGAAAAACTATATGATATTATATTAACTAAAAGAATAGGTATTACAGAGTATCATAGAAAATTGAAATTAATAAATGACAAATTGAAAATAGTTTATGCTACAAGAGATTTATTTTCAATAGTTATTGCTTTGAAATTATTATTGGAAAAGGAACAATTTAAAGCATTTTATACTGAAATAATAGAAAGTATTAATACATTAGAAAAAGAACTAAAAACAATATCGATTGATAATGTTTTGTATAAAATGGGATTTCCTAAAAATTATAAAAAATTGTTAAAATTATAGTCAAAAGATTTTACACAAAATGGGTTTCTAAAATAACACATTCTACAAGCTCCCTTCATACAATAGTAACAAGTATGAAAGGAGTTTTTGTATAATGAATTATGAGATAATGATGAATGGAAACGTAAGATTGCGGTGAACTTGCACCAGAAATTGATGCTACATCTACAATGGGAAACATAAACTTAAATAACTATAAAGGAAAGTGGGTGGTTCTGTTTTCGCATCCACGGAGACTTTACCCCAGTCTGTACGACAGAAATAATTGCATTTTCTAAAGCAAATACATATTTTGAAAAATTAAACACTGCTTTAATTGGACTTAGTGTAGATAGCAATTCTTCACATCTTGCATGGTTATATGATATATATCAAAAAACTGGAATAAATGTGCCATTTCCACTAATTGCAGATTTAAATGGAGTTATAGCTAGAAGATACGGAATGATATCAAATGAAGTAAATCCAAACAAAACAGTTAGAAACGTTTTTATAATAGACGATAAAGGAGTAGTACGTGCAATTTTTGTATATCCAATGAATGTGGGAAGATGTATTCCAGAAATTTTAAGAACAGTAGAAGCATTACAAATAGCAGATAGAACAGGAAATTCACTTCCTGCAAATTGGGTTCAAGGTAATCCAGAGATACTTCCTTCACCACAAACATACGAAGAATTAAAAAAAAGAATTCAAGAAAATGAGAAAAATAGAAATGGATTTAGCTGGTATTTAAGCTTTACAAATTCAGACGACAATAAAGAAAAATAGCAAAATTTGTCAACTTATTTTACTTGTCTTAATATAATATATTATCAAGATATAGTAAAAGGAGTTGAAAAAAATGATAGAAGAAATGAGAATAAAATATAATTGTGAAGAAGAATGCGTAGAATCAAAATGCAAATGCAAGAAATGTAAAAGTTCATGCTTTGGAATAGTAATAACTGTGCTTACAGCATTATTTGTAGGAATAATTGGAGTAATAATTGGAGCAGCATTAAGCGAAACTATACTTGCAGCACTTGCAGCTGTTATTGTACTTGCTGTTGTATTATTTATATTATTAGTTATCAATGTAATACTAGCTATTTGTAATAAAGACAAGAAGAAATGTTATAAATAGCAATTTAATAAATTATAAAAGGCAGGGGTTAAACTCTGCCTTTTAGGTTACTAAATAATTATATTATATCAATGAATAGCTAAAATGATTTATTTTATGAATCTGCGTAAGCGATTAACCGGAGCGAAGCGAAGGGCGAAGTGGAGCAATTTACATATATTTTTAATTTTGGAAATTGCGACAGCAAAGATTCATAAAATAAATCATTTTAGCTATTCTAATAAAAAAGTATTATCAAATAATCCATTTTAGTTTTTCTTTAATAATTAATCATTTGATTAAATTAAAAAGTATGATATAATCTAGCTAACAATTATGAGATTATTTTTAATATTTTTACAAAAATTGCAACTTTTTTGTAAAAAATGAGCACTATATAAGTAAAAGGGGGTAATTATGAGTACTCAAACGGTATCCTTAGAAAATTTTGAAGAAATATATAATAATACGTACAACCAAGTGCTTAAATACATAGTTTGCAAATGTTCAAATATAGAAGATATTAATGATTTAGTCCAAGAAACATATATGGAATTATACAAAACATTGCAGAGAAAAAGCTGCCTAGCTTTAGAAAATGTTACAAATTACGTAATAGGAATTGCAAAGAAGCAAATAAGTAAGTATTATGGACTTTTTTATAAATATAAAGACATGAGAGAAGATTTTATAAATGATGAAGAAATAGATGCATCAGCTGATATTGACATAGAAGCAAGCATAATACAAAAAATGGATGCAGAAAAAGTTTGGAAATATGTCAAAGAAAAGAAAATGATTTCTGTGAAAGTATTTTTCTTGTACTATGTTTCAGAATTAAAAATATCGCAAATTGCTAAAGAACTTAATTTAACTGAAACTAACACAAAATCTATCTTATATCGAATGATAAAAGATATTAGAAAAAATATAAAGATAGAAGGTGATATTGATGTATGACAAATTAAAAAATGAGATATACAAAGAATTTGACAAAAGTAAAAACTATAATGCTATTTTATCTAAAATGAAAGGAGAGAGTAGTATGAAAAATGTAAAATTTAAAATTGTATTAGGAACGATGTGCGTGGTGCTTGTAGCACTAGTTGGAGCAGGATTTATTAAATATCTTGACCATACTGTATCAATAGATAAAGTTGTTGAAGAACCCCAATGGGAAGGAAAAGTAGTTTATTATGATTCAAGTAAAATGGAAACATCTATAGATATAGCAACTGCTCCACATTGGGATGAAATGACAATTACTCAGAAGTTTCCTTTAGTTGATTATGAAGGAAAGAGCTATCATACTAGAAATACAGAAATACCATTTAATGCTGATGGAATCAAAGCGGGTGATGGTACTTATTTAGATATAGCAATTTTAAACATAGGAGAAAAATTGCAAGAAGCAGTATTAACTGGAGAAGACGTATACACAGGTGAAAATCATAGTATAAATGCAAGTGTATATGAAATAGTAGGAGTATCAAAAGAATGTGCTGTAGCTGTCAAATTTGAAAACACATTAGCATACTATGTTTACACTAATTCATATTACAAACCAGAAACACTTGGAGATTTAATTAAAGATGCAGGTTTAAAAGAAAATCTTTCATTTGGAACTATTACTTATGAATATTTTGATTCAACCAAACCTGAAAATGAACAATTTATAGAAGTAGAATTCCCAGATGTAGATAGTAAAGAAATTTGGAATATGTTACTTAGCGATGTAACTTTAAAAAATATATATGAAGATAATGGAAAATATAGCTCTGACTATTTTGTTAAAAAAGTAGGAATAAGTATAGATATTCCAAAGCTAGGATATGAAAATATAAGTATAGAACTAACAGACAAAGGCTATCTTATAACAAATATATTAGATACTGGAAAAGGATTTTATATAGGAGAAGAAAAAGTACAAGAGTTTATAGACTATTTAACCAAAAACTGCAAAGGTTATCAAATAATACGTATAGATACAAATCCAAATGCTAATACAGAAGAACCAAAAGACGATAAAATAATGACATATGATAATACTACAAATACTGAAAAAGAAGTTGACATGAACACTATTGTGAATAATATTAAAGAAAATAGTAATTCGGAAGGTATTAAAAATTATACAGAAGCTTATGATCCTTTTGCTGAATAATACTCCTTTTATTAAAAGAGGCAGGGTACAAACCCTGCCTTTATATGTATAAAAGCAAAATTTATACCCTGACTTAAAATCTAATATAGACTAGTAAAAAACTTATTTACCTATCATTTGGTTTTCAGCTTTTTGTATTAATTTTCTAACCATGTTTCCACCGATTTTTCCAGCGTCTCTTGAAGAGATATCACCGTTGTAACCATTCTTTAAATTAACACCTACTTCACTAGCTACTTCATATTTAAACTTATCTAAAGCGTCCATTGCTTCTGGAACTACTTTTCTACTGTTGTTTGATGTTGCCATAATCCTTAATTCACCTCCTAGGAAAGTTAATTTCTAGTATTCGAAAAACATAATTCTTGTTTTTCAATTTATATAATGTGCAAAAAAACAAAAAATAAAACAAGAAAAAAATGTAAAATATTAATTTTAAAAATATTGTAAAAAAAATGAATATAATGGTATAATATACAAATGAAAACGAAAAGGAGGAAAACTAATAAAATGTATAAATTAGTTGCAATAGACTTGGATGGAACGCTTCTAAATTCATATGGAGATGTTTCAGACGAAAATAAAAAATGGATAAAAATTGCAAAAGAAAACGGACTAGAAATTATTTTAACATCAGGAAGAATGTCACAATCAGTAAGAGCAATTGCTGAAGAAATAAATGCTAATAACTATATTATTGCAGGAAATGGCGCATTAGTTTATGATTTAAAAAATGAAAAAATATTATACAATGAATGTATACCAAAAGAAAAGGCATTAAAAATAATCGATATTTGTGAAGAAAATAATATTTATTATACTATAAACACAGAAAAATATATAATATCAAAAAAATTAAATTACAATTTGATGTATTATTATTATGAAAATAGTAAAAAAGCTGATCACAGAACTACCAATATAAATATAGTTGATAATGTAAAAAAATACATAGAAGAGCATGACACAGGTGAGATAACTAAAATTACAATTAGCGATGAGAGCAAAATAATATTTCGGAAGCATAATGAAAAAATTAAATGAAGTAAAAGGAATAAACATTGTAGAAGTATCAAATATGTCAAGAAAAATAATAAAAGCAGGAACTGAAAAGCAAGAAATAAACTATTTTTATACTGAGATTACAAAAGAAAATGTAAACAAATGGAATGCTTTAAAGAAAGTTGCACACGATTTGAACATTGAAGAGAAAGAAATTGTGGCAATCGGAGATAATTTAAATGATATGGAAATGGTATCTAATGCGGGATGTGGAATTGTAATTGGAAATAGTGCTTTATCAAAAAAACTTACTAACAAAAAAATAGTAAAAGATTGCGATTCAGACGGAGTTGCTGATGCGATAAAAAACATCATTTTAAGACAATAAAACACAAAAATTACAAAAATGTTACAAAAAACCGACAAATTTGTTACAAAAATTCAAAAATATTGTATATTTAAAATGAATATTGTATAATATCAATTAAGATAAAATATTCTGTCTATGTTATGAAACAGAATACAAAGGAGGAAATGACTTATGGCAATGAACCCGATGCAAAAAAAAGCTAGAACTTCATTCTTATTAGGAATGTTCTTAACATTAATTATCACAGGATTGATAATTGGATTTTTGATATTACAAATATCAAAAATGAATCAAGAAAAGGCACAAGTAGTTTACCAAATGGCATATGTACTAAATGCAGATGTACAATCAGGAGACAAACTACAAGGAGCAGGTGCATTAAAACAAATAGAAACATCTGTTGTACCTAACAATGCCATTAAAGCAGAAAATATGGGTGAATTTTTAACAGAAGCTGCTGTCGCAAGAATTTCATTAAGAAAAGGAACAATTCTTACAACAGATATGGTTAATCAAAATGGAGTAGAAAACACATCTGATGTGAGATTACAAGAATATAATATGGTAGTGCTTCCATCTCAATTGGAAGAAGGACAACACGTTGATATAAGATTAAGATTACCAAGTGGAGCAGATTACATAGTACTATCTAAAAAATATGTAGAACAAACTGATGCAACTACAATTTGGATAGAAGTTACAGAAGAAGAAATCTTAACAATGAGTAATGCAATTGTAGAAGCATATATTATGGAAGGATCATTACTATATGCTACAACATATACTGATGCTGGAATGCAAAATGCATCTTCACCAACATATATTGTAAGTCAAGAAGTTATAAATCTAATGAATGTTGATCCAAACATCACAGCAACAGCAATGTCTGCATTAGTTCAAAGATATACAGACGATGCAAGACGTCAAAGAGATACAATAAATTCAGCATTAAATGGATATTCTGAAAATGCTCTACCAAACATAGAAGCAAATTTAGCAGAATCAGTTGAAAAACAACAAACAGCTAGACAACAATATGTTGACGGATTAGCTGGATATTAAAAGAATAATAAAGAGAGAGTGTATATATAAATAAACTCTCTCTATTCTAGAATAATAACAGAAAGGAACAAGCATTTATGAAAACAGTTGGCTTTATAGGTGGATATGACAAAACAGATTTACTATTGTATATTGCTAGAATACTGACAATTGCAAAGAAAAAAGTTATATTAATAGATACAACAACAATGCAAAAAACAAAATATGTTGTACCAACAATATCACCAACACAAAGTTATATAACAGAATTTGAAGGATTTGACGTAGCAGTTGGATTTAAAAGTTTAGACATGATAAAACAATACTTAGGATTAGGAGATAAACCTTTTGAGTATGATATAGCTTTATTAGATATTGACTCTCCAGAAGTAGCACTTAACTTCGATATTGAAAGAAATTATAAAAACTGTTTTGTTACATCATTTGATTTATATGCATTAAGGAGAGGAATAGACGTACTTGCAACATTTAAAAAACCAGTTAAAATATATAAAGTATTATTTTCAAAGAATCTTTTAAAAGAAGAAAACGAATACTTAGATTACTTATCTCTTGGCTGTAAAGTCGCATGGGATAAAGAAATATTCAATTTTCCTATGGAACTTGGAAATTATGGTGTAATGATAGAGAACCAAATAGTTGCAAGAATAAAAATAAAGAAATTAAGTGACCATTATAAAAATAGCTTAGAATATCTTGTTTCTTCAATTTTTGACGAAGATGTAACACCTTCAAATGTTAGAAAGATTATAAAAAATATGGAAAGGGAATAAAAGTTATGGCAATTATTACTTTTTGGAATAATAATACAGGCAAAATAGGACAAACACATTCAGCAACTGCAATTGCTACATACATGGGGGTAGAGCACAACTATAAAATCTTATTAATGTCTACTAGATATAATGATCAAGTTGTACTTCAAGCGTTTGGAGATAATGACAGAGTAAAAACACTAAAATTAGTCACATCAAATAAACAAACAATGGATATGGAATCTGGAATAGAAGGAATGGCAAAACTTACAGCAGCAAGTAGACTAACTCCAGAAATGATTCCTAACTACACAAAAATTATTTTAAAAAATAGATTAGAAGTTGTTGCTGCACCAAGAGAAAAAGAAGACTTAGACTATGACAGAATTTATAAATCATGCAAAGACATTTTAAATGTTGCAAAAAAATACTATGATATTGTGTTTGTTGATTTAAATAATGGACTAGACGATCCAACAACAAAAGAAATACTTAAAATCTCAAATATAATAATTATGAATGTTGAACAGAAATATTCAGAATTTGAAAAGCTAATGCAGCTTAGAGAAGATAAAGAATTATTTCCACCAAGAAGCATACTTACACTTATAAATAATTATGATAGAAAATCCAAATATTCAACAAAAAACATATCTAGAGAAATAGGAGAGAAGAAGGAAATATTATCTGTACCTTATGATAACTTATTTGCAGATGCAGTTCAAGAAGGAACAACAGCAGAATTCTTCTTGAATGCAAGGGTTAAAAGAATTGAAGATACAGAAGATAGAACAGGATTTTTCATACATGAACTAAAAAGAACAACAGATGCAATTGTATATAGAATGCAAGAATTACAAATGAGAATTTAAAGAACAAAGAAGGAGGCATCCTAAAATGAATTTGATAAATATATTGGCAATTTTAATTGTTTTGGCAATAGCAGCATTTTTAGTTGTAAGACTTTTAACAGCAAGAAAAAATGAAGAAGTTGAAGAAGAAGTCGAACAAGACGACAAAACATATACATTAGCCAAAATGACAGAATTTGTCAAGAGAAGACTTGACGAAATTACAAAGATAAACTTATATGATATAGGATTGTCAGAAGAAGAGTTAAAAAGAAGAAAGAATAAAAAATACGAATTGAAGAAAGCGTTAAAAGGTTGTACATATGGAGATGTTAACGATAAAAAGTATGTTAAAGAGTTAATATTCGACTTACTTTCAAAAGAATATGGTGCTGACGAAACTAATGTATCAAAAGCAATTCCATTTGATATTCCATCATTACTTACTGCACAAGACAAATTTGATATATTAATTTATGTATATAAGCAAGAATTTGGGTATGAAGCATTAACAGAACTTATAAAAAAATATAATCTAGCATCTTTAAAATATGTAGCTGGAGAAGCTAAACCTTGCTATGTTATTACACCAGAAGAAATAGACGAAATATATGATAAAGAAAATATTACCCTTACATTTGACGATAAATTAAGCATAGTAACACAAAGAATATATCAATCATATAAAGGATACAGTAGTATAGACGAAGTAAGAGATATGAACATCGATGGTGTATCTGGTGGTGTATCTGGTCTCCCAGAAAGCTTTTTAAGTCAGGTTGCACAAACAGATGGCGATTATCTTGATCAAATACTTGATAATAAAGTACCAAGAGCATGCGACAGTATTTGGATATTCTTCCAAGGTAAATCAATAAGACTTGCATTTTTAAGCTTTGGAACTGAAAGTGAATTAAAGAGAGTTTGTCAAAACATTTATAAATACAACAACCCAGGACAGCTTTCTGATTCAAATGGTTATAAAATCAATGAAATGAAGGATGGATCTCGTGTCGTTGTTGTACGTCCTTCAATGTCAGAAACATGGGCTTTCTTTGTAAGAAAGTTCGACGTTAAGAGAGCAACACTTGAACAAATAATTACATGCCCAGGAAAAGAAAAGGCAATCGACTTACTTAAATATTTAGTTAAAGGAGCAAGAATTATATCACTTACTGGTGAGCAGGGTTGTGGTAAAACAACAATGCTTATGGCAATGATAGAAAATATATATGAAACAATGAACATAAGGGTTCAGGAAACCGCCTTCGAGTTGCACTTAAGAAAAATTTATCCAACAAGAAACATACTATCATTCAGAGAGACAGAGACGGTTTCACGGACAGGAAGGATTGGACGTTCAGAAAAAGACAGATGGTTCCGTAAACATCATTCGGAGAGGTTGCAACAGACCCCGTAGCATCTTGGATGATCCAGGCAGCACAGGTTGCATCTAAGTTCACATTATTTACTCACCACGCAAAAACATTCCCTAACTTAGTTACAGCACTTCGTAACTCAATGTTAAGAACTGGTGTATTCAAAGATGAAAAAACAGCTGAAGAGCAGGTTATACAGGTATTAAACTTTGATATTCACTTAGTAAAGGACTTTAGAGGTAGAAGATATATAGAGAGAATAACAGAATGTATACCAGTTGAAAACAAAAATGAATATACATTTGATCATAGAAATGAAAAAACACTAGAAGGAAAATTAGACAAATTTATGGACAACGCAACACGTTATTTCACAAAGATAACAGATAGAGAGACATATAGATATGTAAATATAATGGAATATATAGACGATGGATATGTATTAACAAATAAAATTTCAGATGCTAACTTAATTGAAATGAGAAACAATATGGACGATTCTGATATAGAAGGATTTGATAAATTTGTAGAAGAAAATTGGGGCGTTAGAATTAAAGATGGATATGCAGGAGTAGAACAAATTAGCAAACCAAAAACAGCTACTAAAACAAGAAAACAAACAGCTAAAAAGAGCAAATAATAGGAGGAGGTGCGGCTAAATTATGCCAAGTAATAATATTATTGTGTACATAATGGGAGGAACCGTAGCTGCCCTAATAGTTTTAATAATTGCTTATGTAATGATTAATAAAATCCTTAACAGAGGCGATAGAAAGTATGTCAAAGAATTAAGAAAAGGAACAGAAACAAGCAAATTTTCTTCAGAAATACTTTACCAAAAATTATACATGATATATATAAAAATACCAGGTATAAAAAGATACTTAGAAAAACTTAGAAGAAGACTTGAGATAATAAACATAGAAGATGAATATCAGACCAGAAGACAGGCATCTTCAATAGTTACAAAAGCACTTTTAATAATAATTCCACTTACTATTTTAATTGTAGTAATGGCAAAATCAAATTCACTATTATTAGGAATACTTTTGATTTTTGAAGTATTCATGATAGATAGCGTAATAGATGGAATGGTTGGAAAGCTTGATAATAAATTATTAAAACAACAGGTAGAATTTTTCTCAGAAATAAGACATGCATACCATGAATATAACATGGTTGAAGAAGCAATATATGAAGTATCTCAAAATGACGAGCTTGAAGTATCAAGACAAGGTGAAAAAATATACGAGATACTAATATCAGACTCTCCAGAAGATGAACTTGAAAAATATTATGATGTTGCACCAAATAGTTACTTAAAGGAATTCGCTGGTATTTCGTATTTAACACGTGAATTTGGTGATAGAAAAACACCAGAAGGTGCATCACTATACTTAAAGAATTTAAATAATATAACACAAGAAATGCAAATAGAAATCTTAAAAAGGGACAAACTAGACTATGTATTTCAAAGTTTGTCTGTAATTGCGATTATCCCAATACTTTTCCTAGAAGCATTAAAGGGATGGGCAGTTTCAAACTTTAGTTTTACATCAAGTTTCTATAATGGAAAACTTGGATTAATAATGCAAATTGCAATTGTTGTGCTAACATTTGTATGTTATTTACTTGTAAGAAAAGTAAAAGACACAAACTCTAATAGTAATGTTAAAGACAGTCAAAATCCGTGGCAACAAAAATTATACAAAAGAAAACCAATAAAAAAATTTGTAGATATGTTTATTCCTAAAAAAGGAACTAAACAATATAAAAGCCTAACTAAACTTTTAAAAGATTCAGCATCAAAAGATAAAATAGAATGGATTTATGTAACAAAGTTAAGCTTAGTAGTTTTGGTTTTCATAGTTTCTCTATTCTTAATGACACAATTACATAGAATATCTGTAAATTATATATATACGTCACCTACATCAGATTATAACTTAATTTCGATGTCTTCGAAAGAAGAAGCAGCAGCAATGGAAAAGACCAATAGTGATAATAAATTCCTAGATATGTTTAGGGGAAGAACTAATATAACAAAGAATGAAATAAAAAAAGCAGTAATACGTGCTGAAGAATATCAAGACGTTGAAGATGAAGAAATCGATTTAGCAGTAGATAGAATATATACAAAGTTGCAAACAATTAATAGTGAATATATACAATGGTTTGAAGTACTTATTGCTCTTGTATTTTCAGTAATAGGATATATGGCACCAACATGGATGTTGTACTTCCAAAAAATCTTAAGACAATTAGAGATGGAAGACGAAGTAATGCAATATCAAACAATAATAATGATGCTTATGAAGATTGAAAGAGTTAACGTTGAAATGATACTAGAATGGATTGAAAGATATGCAAATATTTTCAAAGAACCAATTACAAAGTGCGTAAACAATTATGAAGCTGGGGCTTGGGAAGCACTTGAACAACTAAAAAATGATATCTCATATCCACAATTAATAACTATTGTTGAAAGTTTACAAGCTGCAGTTGAAAAAATTCCAATAAGAGAAGCTTTCGACGAACTAGATACAGAAAGAGAATATTATCAGGAAAAGAGAAAAGCATCTAACGAGAAGTTAATATCTAGAAAGGGTATGATAGGTAAAGCAATAGGATTTGCACCAATGATAGTATTATTTGTTGGATATCTAATTGTTCCATTAGTTGCAATAGGTATTTTAAGTATGGTATCTTCATTCAGTACAATGGGTGGAATGATATAATAAAACGAAAGAAATAGGAGGTAGAATATGGAGAATGCAACAAAAGCCATACTAATAGCAGGCGGAATTTTAATAACAATGCTTACTGTATCTTTATTCTACTTCATATTCAACATAGCTGGAGATATGTATGGAGTATCTCAAGAAGATAGTACACAGAAGGAACTTATAGCGTTTAATACAGGATTTGAAGCATATAACAAAAATGTCATGTATGGGATGGATATTATAAGTGTTCTAAATCAGGCAATAGACAATAACAGAAGATATGGTATAGAGTATTACAATGAACCTAGTGATCCAAAAAATATTGATTATTATGTAGATATTGAATTTGAATATAAATACGACAATGGTATAACAAGGACACTTAGTTTAAAAAATAATTATACAAAAGATGATAATACTATAAAAAATATTATAACAAGTCCAAAAGATATAGATTTTTCATTTAAAACAGCAGGATACAGATGCAAAAACGTATATTATAACGAAACTGGAACAGCAAGTACATCATCAAAAGGAAGGTTAAATAAAATGGTATTCGTAAGATTGTAACAAATAAGGAGAAAGTAAAGTATGGAGAATGCATCAAAAGCCTTACTTATAGCTGCAGGTGTATTAATACGGTGTTTTACTTTTTGCAACACTGGTATATGAAATGAGCGTTTTATCAGGTGCTGCAGCAGAAGTTGACGAAAAAGTAAGCATAGAAGAAATAAACGAATTTAATGCTCAATTTTTAGGTTATGCTGACAGAGAAAATGGATATGCAGGTAAAAGAAATGCAATATCAGCACAAGAACTTGCAACATTGGTAAATCTAAAAAGAGAATGGAATAAAAATAATCCATCAGACATAATAGAAATCAAATTTGGAAGTGGTGGTGGAGCAATTAGAGCTGCACAAGGACAAGTTAGTATAGAAAGTTATTTAAATAACGAAAGAAATACAATGGAAGATTTTCTAACAAGTTATTTCAAAACAGAAAGACCAGAAGATTACTATTTTGAATTTAAGACAGATAATGTTGAGCTAAATGAAGAAGGAAGAATAGAAAAAATCACATTTTATATGAAAAAATTATAATATTTACTTTAGTAAAATTAAAAATAAAAATATTCTAAAAAATATTTTTAAATATAAAAATTAAATCTTAAAAATATTGATAAATACTACAAAAAGTAGTATAATATAAAGAGGGATAAGATTGAAAAAAGTAGTTTTATATATTTTTTTGATTGTTATTTTAATATTAATAGTTGTTTTAGTAAAAATTAGTGATAATAGGCTAAAAAACTCGGAAATTGTAGCATTTAATTCTGAGTTTGAAGTATATAAGGATAAAAGCTTATATGGAGCAGATATTTTATCAATAATTAATAAAGCAATTGATAACAATGAAAGTCATAGTGTACAAAAAGATAGTAAGGGTGATTATATAGAAGACGATACGTATTCTGTAAAGGTTATTATAACACTACTTACTAAGGATGAAAAAGAAGAAATTCAGGAAAAAACATATCAGATGGAAGTACTTCAAAGAGCTGGGCTTGACGAATTTATAACTAATTTTTCATTAACAGAATTTGAATGTACTGATATAAAATACAATGATTTAGGTAGAGTTTCAGAAATAATGATAAAACAACTAGAAATTTAAAAAAATTTGATTTTAATGTTGACATTATGAAAAATAATGTTAAAATATAAATAAAAAAAGAAAAAACACAAAGGAGGAATTTTTTTATGGAGAACGCGTCAAAAGCCTTAATTATAGCAGGTGCTATATTAATCTCAATTTTATTAATAAGTGTAGGTATAATGGTTATGAACTCAGCAAACAGCTTAGTTGATGAAGGAGCATCAACAATGGACCAACAAGCAATACAAGCTTTCAATGCACCATTTATACAATATGCAGGTGTACAAAGGGGATCTACAGTTAGATCTTTGATGCAATCAGTAATTTCAAGTAATGGAACACGTGACCAAAAAATAACAGTATCTGGTATAGGTTCTACACCTGAAGCTGTAATAAGTGCTGTATCTTCATCTAGAAAATATACAGTTAATATTACAACAGATACACAAGGATTAGTTACTGGAATAGAAATTACAGAAGGCGCAACATCTGGTGGTTCAAGTGGTGGTACATCTACTGGAACTGGAACAGCTAGTTCAAACTAAAACTTAAATATTGAAAGGGTTTAACTTATGGAAAATGCGGTAGAAGCATTAAAAATTGCATTTGGAGTATTAGCATTTGTAGTTGCGCTTACAGTATTATTTAATATATCTACTTTAGCAAGAACTGTTGCATCAGAAGTAATAACTGACTTTGATAGGACAACTTATTATACATACATTGAAAATGATGAAGAATTAGTTGACGAAAATGGAAATAGGATTGTCGGAATTGAAGATATAACTCCAGCTCTTTATAGATATGCTACAGAAAGCTATGGAGTAACCATAATTGATAATGGCGAAATTGTGGCAAGATTTGATTTAGATACAGAAAGTCTATGTAGCAATTGGTATGTGTCTACTGATTTACAAAAGCAAGCAGTATTAAATGAAATAAATGATTATGTTTTAAGACCTGTGGGAGCACCTGTAATTTCTAATTTAGAAACATTGTATAGAAAAATATACAGACAAAATACAAGTGCTAACCACCCAAGAGAGTTTGACTGTCCTTGGAATGGATACGATGCTTTGACTGCTCAACGTGTAGATTCAGATTTGTCACGGTATAACTGCGTATTTCAATGTACAAAATCCAGGTGTGCAAGGATCAGGAAATTTAGAAAACCATGTTCCATATATAAGTTTAATAGACGAATATAAAGATAGAAGATTTACAGAATATATGATACTTCATGATCCAAATTCATATATAGGTGATAACCAAGATAGTTTATTTGCAGGAGGACTTAGAGAACCAATAAAAAAAGAAATAATATATGTTGTAAAATAAGAATAAAGCAAAAAGGAGGGGATAGATATGTCAGATACACTAAGTACGGCTGTGTGCCTTATAATGATGGGAATACTTATGTTTTGGTTTCCAATGATGGCAATGTCAGAAAGAAATGATGATGTATCACAGTTGACAGTACAATCAACTGTTGCAGAATTTGTAAACAATGCTAGAACAATCGGTAAAATAACTGAAGCTGATTATGATAATTTTGTACAACAATTATATGCGACAGGTAATACATATGACATAGCTATGGAAATACAAGTATTAGATGAAAATCCAGCTAAAAAGCAAGATGCTATACTGGGTGAAGGAACAAAAATAGGAGAAAATATCTATTATTCAATATATACTAGTCAAATTATGGATGAACTAGATTCTAATGGATACAAGATAATGAAAGAAGGAGATATATTGAAAGTAACTGTATCTAATACAAATAATACATTGTCGCAAATGTTTAAAAACTTCTTTTATGGCTTAACTGGAAATGATACATATAGCATAGTTGGTTCTCATTCTGGCATAGTTACAGTTACAGGAAGCTAAAATCTCTAGCAAATAAGTGATTAAGTATAAATTTCGCTTATGTCACTTTGAATTTTAGATTTCAATAAAAATATAGAGTCTTTATTCTTGAATGGCTAAGCTAAAAAAAGAGTAAAGACTATTTTTTAACTAAAGGAGAAACATATAATATGAAATTACAAAATCTAATAATTGTATTTTTAGCATTAGCGTTGCCAGTAATTCTTGTATTATCTGTTTATGTAGAATTACAAGTTAAAACTGCACAATTAAGAACAAGTTACAATGACTATCTTATTGGTGCTGCACACGAAACGATTGTCGCATTTCAGCTTAATACAACAAGTGATACATACTCAACAGTTACCGATACTAAAGTAAGAGATATTGAAGCATCACTTAATGTCTTTTCGTCAAGTCTTGCAACTTCATTTGGAGCAACAGGTGCAAGTAAAAGTTATATGATGTCTTATGTACCAGCATTATTATTTACTCTATATGATGGATACTATATCTACACACCAACTAAAACATGGGATTCTGATATATTTGTACATGAATTAAAGCCATATGTATATTATTCAAAGCAATATACAGATGGAAATAAAGTATTAACTATCAACTATTCATTAGATAACTATGTTGCAGTATATTATTATGATGGAAGCTCATATATATCAAGAGCTGGATATTTAGAGGCAGATAATGGTACAGGCTCATATTATCAAGATGCAAGAAATTTCACAAATTGGTTTAATAATATTGTTAGAACTTTTCCAAGTTCAGTTCGAGATGCATTATTTATAGATGCAAATAACTCACCTTTGCCAGGAGATGCATCTGATTTTAATGACGAAAAAGTAGAAGTTATAAAAGACAGCGTTACAAATAATTTAGTACAGGCAATGTATATATATGGAAAAAATACAGGAAATGATTTTCAAATGCCAGAACTTACAGCACTTGATTGGGATACAATTTTAAATAATACTTGCTTTATAGCATTTATGCAAGGTCTTCCTGTAGGAACTACAGTATATAATGATTATGTAATTGCTGTAAGTACAGAAAACAAAGAAACTGTTAATGAAAATGATATATATTATATTGGAGATGATGGATCATATCACAGAATATGGTGCCCACATCTTACAGGAAATATAAGAGGATATAATAAATTACAATTTAAAAATCAAGATAGTGCTGCATATAGGAGCGTTCCTGCGTGTTATTACTGTATGGTTAGAGCATCAGATGCAAGTTATAGTTATTTAGAAAGTCATAGTGATGGAATGTCTACAGCGGAGCTAAGAAAAAGACTTCAAGCATATAGTGAGGCCTTATCTCGTGAAAAGCAAAATCTTGTAAAAATTTCTGATTATATAAATGGAAGTGGACAATTATAATTTTTTTGTTATGCTTTTTCTTTTATATGGTTATAATATAAATATTCAAATTAAAAGAAAAGGTAAAATAAAATGAAAAATGTTATAAAGAAAATATATGTATATATTTTTTTAAATGTATTGTTAATTGCTTTAATTTATGTAAGTGATATTTCAAATTTGCCAAATTCAGTTATATTATTTGAAGGTGAAAAATTAAGTTTAAGGACAGTTTATGGTGTAAATATTTCAACAGCTTTTTCTAGCAATCCCAATATTGAAAGGATAAATAATAATGAAAGTCTAACAGTTGCAAGTACTTCAATTGGAGAAGATTTAACAGGAACTGTTAAACTTGATGTTTCTTTACTTGGAATTAAATTAAAAGAAATAGATGTAAAAATTATTGAAGATGCAGAAGTTATTCCATTAGGAAATTTAACAGGTATAAAATTATATACAAATGGAGTTTTAGTTGTTGGAATGTCTGAAATAATGGGACAAGATATGAACAGATATAAACCATATGAAGGCTCTGGGATTGAAGTAGGGGATATAATAGTAGAGATAGATGGAGAGTTAATAACGTGCACAAGTGATTTAACAGATAGCATAAATGATTCAAAGGAAGAAGAAATGTCAGTTACCTATTTAAGAGATGGAAATAAACAAAATACAAAGCTTAAGGCAGTTAAATCTGACGATAATTCATATAAAATAGGATTATGGGTAAGGGATACAGCAGCAGGTGTTGGAACGGCAACTTTTTATGAAGAAGATTCAAATAAGTTTGCAAGTTTAGGACATGGAATTGTCGATACAGACACAAAAGAATTGATAGAGATTTCTTCAGGAGAAATTGTTAATGCAGAGATATTATCAATTGTAAAGGGAAAAGAAGGCATACCACGGGAAAATCCAAGGCTCAATAGAAGATCGGAAAAACTATAGGAACGATATATAAAAATACAAATTACGGTGTTTATGGAATATTAAATGATTTACCAGCATTGTCAGTTAATACGGATAATAAAGTAAAAGTGGCATTAAGAGACGAAATAAAAACAGGTAAAGCAACTTTAATATGCACACTAGAAAATGATTTACCAAAGGAATATGAGATTGAAATTGAGAAGGTATATTTAAATAATAATTTAGATAATAAAAGCATGGTAATCAAAATAACAGATAGTGAATTATTAGAAAAAACAGGTGGTATTGTGCAAGGAATGAGTGGAAGCCCAATTATGCAAAATCGGTAAGCTAATTCGGGGCTCTTACACATGTGATTGTAAATGATTTTAAACTACGGTTATGCAGTTTTTGCAGAAACTATGGTAAAGGAAATGCAAGACTAAATATTTAATTAAAAAATTTAATATTCAATCTTGCAAAATTTAATATAATACTTTTGAAATTATATTGTAAGTATTTTAAATAACTTACAATATAGTTTCAATTTTTATTTCAATAACATATTACCAATTTCTGTTACGGTTCCAGCACCAAGTGTAAGAATAATATCGTTTGGTTTAGCACTTCTTTTTAGGAAAGTAACTATATTATCAAAACTTGGTATGTATTGTACAGGCTTACCAAGTGCTGAAATTTTATTTGCTAAATCTTTCGAAGATATGTCAAAAACATTTTTTTCTCTTGCAGCATATACATCAGTTACTATTATATGGTCAAAATCAAGTAAAGAATCTGCAAAATCATTTAGTAAGCTTTTAAGTCTGCTATATGTATGTGGTTGGAAGACTACCCATGATTCATTAAAAATTTTGCTATTTAGTGCAGCAGATGTTGCTCTTATCTCTGTTGGATGGTGAGCATAATCATCAAAAACTTGTATATCATTAAATGATCCTTTATATTCAAGCCTTCTGTGTGCACCTGTAAATGAAGTAAAAGCTCTTTTTATTGCATCATTTGAAATTCCATAACTGTTACATAAAGCAATGCATGCGGTTGCATTTAATACATTGTGTCTACCAGATATAGAAAGAGTAAAGCTATCTAAAAGATTTCCGTCTTTATATACATCAAAACTACCAAAACCATTTTTATCAAATTTAATATTTTTTGATACATAGTTTGCATTTGAATTTTCTATTCCGAAACTTACACACTTAGCATCTGTAAATTTTTCTAATCCAATACTATTTTTGTCGTCAGCATTAATTACAAGAAGCCCATCAGAAGGAAGTAATTTTGCATATTTTTCAAATGCTTTTCTTATATTTTCTATGTTTTTAAAATAGTCTAAATGATCATTATCTATGTTTAGTATAATTTCAGCTTTTGGATGGAAGTGTAAAAAACTTTCAACATACTCGCAAGCTTCAAGTATAAGGTAATCACTATTTCCAATTCTATAATTTCCATCTAATTGATTAAGTATTGCTCCAACTTGTATATTGGGGTCAAGACCTTCTTCCATAAAACATAAAGAAACTAAAGATGTAGTTGTTGTTTTACCATGAGTTCCTGAAATTCCGATTGTTTCTTTAAATGCTTCCGTTAATTTTCCTAAAAATACTGCACGTTCACATGTTTTTATATTTAATTTTTGTGCTGTGACAAGTTCTATATCATCCTTTGGAATTGCAGCAGTATATACTACTAAATCAGCTTTTTTTACATTCTCCAAATTTGAACCAATAGTAACTTCAATTCCATTAGAAATAAGCCTATCAGTAATTTCAGATTTAGAGCAATCAGAACCAGTTACATGAATTCCTAAGCTTTTAATAGTTTCTGCTATACCACTCATACTTATTCCACCAATACCAATAAAGTGTATAGTTTTATATTTTTTTATGTCGTCAATAGCATTTGACATTAAAATTCCCCCTAATTTTGTCTTTATTTTACTTTGTTAATTATATAATTATTATATGAATAATTCAATACTTTTTTGATATGTTATTACAATAAATGTTAAAATAACATTGTAATTTTATTTCTGTCTTGTTTTATAAAATTTTCTTTTTTTAAATACGAAAGTTCCCTTGACATTGAACTCCTATCAACAGCAAGATAATTTGCAAGTTCAGTTATAGAAAATGGAAGAGTGAATGTTTTTCCATATTTTTTTGAAAGTGATTCAAAATATCCAAGAAGTTTATCTCTAGTACTTCTTCTTGATAATAAATCAACTCTAGATGTTAATTCAACTAGTTTAGTTATAATTAAATCAGGAAGAGCAGATATTAATGTTTTATGGAAAGAACAATTAGCTTTACATTTTTCATTAATATCGTCATATAAGAAGAATAAAACAGTACAAGTTTCTTTTGCTTCTACAATAAATTCGCTGTTTGTATTAATATCATAGAATATCTCTCCAAAAACAGAATTCCCGAGAAAAATGTTCTGTTACAATCCTATTTCCGTTTAATATCATATCTGACTAAATCAGCATTTCCAGAAATTAGAATACATATTTGATTACGGTTAACTAGGTATGTTGTAATAGTTTCACATTTATTAAATGTTTTAATTTGAGTTTTATTACAACTATCAGAAAATGCTTTAATAAAGGCATTCATATCAAAATCTTTTACCATAAATTTTCACGTCCCTTTTATTATATGACAAAATAATATCATAAAAGCGTTGCAATTGCAACACAAAAAAATGAAAATCAAAAAAGAATAAACCCATGAATCAAAGATGTATCAGCATATACAGAGAAAACAAACAAATTTGAAATAATTTGTATTTAAAACGTAATAAATTTGTAATAATTTTTAGAAATCATGAAAGAGAACGAAAAGCAAATTTAGTCAAAAAGGTTGTTGCAATTGCAACAGATTATTAAAAAAAACAAATATATAATGACCACAGATTAAAACAAATAGGGGAGGAAATGCTATGAAAGTAATAAAAAGAGATGGAAGAGCAGTAGATTACGAAAGAGGAAAAATTGAAACTGCTATCGAAAAAGCAAACAATGAAGTAAGGGGAAAAGAAAAAGCAAGTAAAGAAGAAATTAATAATATAATAAGTTATATTGAAGAGCTAGGCAAGAAAAGAATACTTGTAGAAGATATTCAAGATATTATAGAAGAACAATTAATGGCTATCGGAAAATACGATTTAGCTAAGAAATATATAGTATATAGATATACAAGAGCATTAATAAGAAAACAAAACACAACAGACGAATCTATATTAAGTTTAATAAAAAATTCTAATAAAGATGTAATGGAAGAAAACTCAAACAAGAATGCAGTAGTTGCATCAACACAAAGAGATTTAATTGCAGGAGAAGTTTCTAAAGACTTAACAAAAAGAATGTTACTTCCTGAAAAGATTTCAAAAGCACATGAAGAAGGCATTTTACACTTCCATGATGCAGATTATTTCTTACAACCAATACATAACTGCTGCTTAATTAACATCAAGGATATGCTAGATAATGGTACAGTTATGAACGGAAAAATGATTGAAACACCAAAAAGTTTTCAAGTTGCATGCACAGTTATGACGCAAATAATTGCATCAGTTGCAAGCTCTCAATATGGTGGACAATCTGTAGATATAAAGCACTTAGGAAAATACCTAAGACTTAGCCGCAATAAATTTAGGAAACAAATTGAAGAACTTAATACAGATGGTTCTTTATCAGAAAAAATGATAGAAGAATTAGTTGATCAAAGATTACAATCAGAATTAAGCTCAGGAGTTCAAACAATTCAATATCAAATAAATACTTTAATGACAACAAATGGACAATCTCCATTCGTAACATTATTCTTAAATCTTGAAAAAGACGACGAATACATAGAAGAAAATGCAATGATAATTGAAGAAATACTAAAACAGAGATACAAAGGAATTAAGAATGAAAAAGGTGTTTATGTAACACCAGCATTCCCTAAATTAGTATATGTTTTAGACGAACATAACTGTTTAAAAGGCGGAAAATATGATTATTTAACAAAACTTGCAGTAAAATGTTCTTCTAAGAGAATGTATCCAGATTATATTTCAGCTAAAAAAATGAGAGAAAATTACGAAGGAAATGTATTTAGTCCAATGGGATGCAGAAGTTTCTTAGCACCTTGGAAAGACGAAAATGGAAACTATAAGTTTGAAGGAAGATTTAATCAAGGTGTTGTAAGCATTAACTTACCACAAATTGGAATAATTGCAGGACATGACGAAGAAAAATTCTGGAAACTATTAGACGAAAGACTAGAACTATGTAAAGAAGCTTTAATGTGTAGACATTATGCACTTCTTGGAACATCTGCTGATGTATCACCAATTCACTGGAGATATGGAGCTATAGCAAGACTTGAAAAAGGAGAAAAGATTGATAAACTTCTAAAGGGTGGATATTCTTCAATATCACTTGGATATATAGGTATATATGAAATGACAAAAGCAGTAAAAGGTGTATCTCATACAACTCCTGAAGGAAGAGAATTTGGCTTAAAGGTTATGCAACATTTGAAAGATACTGTACTTAGATGGAAAGAAGAAACAGGACTTGGATTTGCACTATATGGTACTCCTGCAGAAAGCTTATGTTACAGATTCGCAAGAATAGATAAAGAAAGATTTGGAAGTATTAAAGACATAACAGATAAGGGATATTATACAAACTCATACCATGTAGATGTTAGAGAAAAAATAGATGCATTTAGCAAGCTTAAATTTGAATCTGATTTCCAAAGATTATCAGGTGGTGGAGCTATATCTTATGTAGAAGTACCAAACATGAGACACAATCTAGATGCACTAGAAGAAGTTGTTAAATTTATATATGATAATATCCAATATGCTGAATTTAATACAAAATCAGATTATTGCCAAGTATGTGGATTTGATGGAGAAATAATAGTAAACGATAATTATGAATGGGAATGTCCAAACTGCCACAATAAAGATAAGAGCAAAATGAATGTAGTAAGACGTACTTGCGGATATTTAGGAGAAAACTTCTGGAATGAAGGAAAGACTAAGGAAATAAAAGCTCGTGTATTACATTTATAATAAAAACTAAAAGGGGGAAATGATTTTAAATGAATTATGCTTCAATAAAGAAATGTGATGTTGCTAACCGGACCAGGGGTAAGGGTATCACTATTCGTAAGTGGATGCTCACATCATTGTAAAGGATGCTTTAATCAAGAAGCATGGGACTACAATTATGGAGAAGCATTTACTCCCGCAGTAGAAGACGAAGTAATGGAAGCTTTAAAACCAGATTATATAAAGGGGTTATCATTACTTGGGGGAGAGCCACTAGATTTAAAAAATCAAGAAGGACTTCTTCCAGTTGTAAAAAAGGCAAAAGAACTTTATCCAGATAAACCAATATGGTGCTATACAGGATATCTTTTCGACAAACAAGTATTAGGAGAAATGGCAAAGAATAATGAGACAACAAATGAACTATTAAAATATATAGATTATGTAGTAGATGGAGAATTTGTCGAAGACCTAAAAAATCCATCGTTAAGATTTAGGGGTTCATCAAACCAAAGAATAATAGATGTTCAAAAATCTATGCAAAATAATCAAATAGTTTTATGGGATAAAATGGATGCATAGAAGAATAAAAAAGGAAAGAATAAATTTTATTAAATTTACCTAAAGAGACTACTAACAAAGCTTAAAATTTTGTTAGCAGTCTTTTTTTATTGCTTTTCTTAAAAAGAATATCATTATTTTATTTGTATAAAAAAATATAAATAGTAAATAATAATTTTGTATAATATTAGAGACAAAATGAATTCTTAAATTTACATAACTACAAATTGTGAAAAAATATAATGAAAATTGTAAGGTGGGATACTTAGTATATGAAGGTTTCATGGATTAGGGGAAAAGATGATAATGAAAGTTTTAAATTATTAAAAAATCTAGGATTTGATGTATATAACATGGAAGAACCAGAAAATACAGATAAAAAGATAGAAGAATTAATAAATAATGATTGTAAGATTATAATTCTTTCAAACGAGATTGCATCATTTTCTTCTGACATTATAACTAAATATCAAAACCAAGACGATATAAGCATAGTTATTGCAGGGCGGAAAAGGAGAAGACCGATTTTAGAAAATCGTATAAAATTGTAAAGATAAGAGAATATTTAAAGGAGAAACATCAAGAAAATATAAAAAGGGGGTACATAAGAATGAATGTTAGTAGTATGAAGAATATTGTTGTTTTAAAGGATTTACCATCAAATCTTGTTGATGAAGCAATTGTCATATTAAAAAAAGGAGCAAAGATAAAAAACAAAGAAATTGTTGATAATGTAGATAATAAGACAAAGAATAATTTTGTTGAATACGATAGTAACAATTATGATATAGCAATAAAAGAGGCAGAAGGGATTGTCAAAGAATATATTGACAGAATAGAAAAAAATAATGAAAACAAATCATATATTAGTAAAATAAATTTAAAATATAAAAGGCTTAAATTTTGCAGTTTGTTTTTAGGGATTACAATGATTGTACGGTATAATGTTGTTTTTATTTAATTAAATGATATTTTTATTTAATTAAAACACTTGCAATAATTTAAAAAAGGAAATATAATAAATAATGTAAAAATAAAATAAGGAAGGAAAAGGCAAAATGAAAATAGGAATAGTTGGACTTCCAAATGTTGGCAAAAGTACGATGTTTAATGCAATTACAAATGCAGGTGCAGAATGTGCGAATTATCCTTTTTGCACAATAGAACCAAATGTTGGTATGTGTGCAGTTCCAGACGAAAGATTAGATACACTTACCAAAATGTTTGAGCCCGAAAAAACAACTCATGCAGTTGTAGAATTTGTTGATATTGCAGGACTTGTTAAAGGAGCAAGTAAAGGAGAAGGACTTCGGAAATAAATTTTTGTCACATATTCGTGAAGTAGATAGTATATGTGAAGTTGTAAGATGTTTTGAAGACTCAAATATTGTTCATGTAGATGGCAAAATTTCTCCAAAACAAGATATTGAAACAATTAACTTAGAACTTATTTTGGCTGATATTGAGACAGTTGATAAAAGAATTGAAAAAGCAAAAAAGATGTTAAAGGCTGATAAAAAATATGCTTTTGAAGTTGAAGTAATGGAAAAAGTAAAAAATGTACTTGAAGAAGGAAAATGTGCAAGAACCATTAATTTTACAGAAGAAGAAATGGAAGTCGTCAAAGACGCATATTTGCTTACAAATAAACCAATACTATATATTGCCAATATTAGCGAATCTCAAATTGGAAAAGAAGCATCAGATAAATACGTAAATGAAGTAATAGAACATGCTAAAACAGAAAACGCAAAAGTGATACCATTATGTGTTAAGATAGAAGAAGAATTGTCTATACTTGATAATAATGATAAAAAAGAAATGCTCGAGGCACTTGGACTTAAAGAATCTGGACTTGATAAAGTAATAAAAGCAAGTTATGATTTACTTCGGACTTATGTCATTTTTAACAGCTGGAAAACCAGAAGTTAGAGCTTGGACTATAAAAAAAGGAACAAAGGCACCAGAAGCGGCAGGAAAGATACAT
>CANQXL010000011.1 GCA_947627705.1 uncultured Clostridia bacterium | reverse complement strand
AAGTCATAATTAAAATATAGAAAATGCAAAAATTGAAAATCCAAAAACTTCAAGTTATTATGAAGAATATGTAGAAAAGTTCAATGAACTTAGAAAAGAAAAGGGAATGACAATTGAAAGGGCTAAGGAATTAATTCTAGATCCTGTATTTTTTGGTATGATGATGGTTAAAGAAAATAGAGCAGATGGTTTGGTATCAGGAGCTGCACATTCGACAGCTGACACTTTACGTCCAGCTCTTCAAATACTAAAAACTGCACCTGGAACAAAACTTGTATCTTGCTTTTTTGTAATGTGTGTTCCAGATTGCGAGTATGGAGAAAATGGTACATTTGTGTTTGCAGATAGCGGATTAAATGTTAATCCAACATCAGAAGAATTATCAGAAATTGCAATATCTTCTAGCAAAAGTTTTGAAAGTTTAGTTGGAAAAAAGGCAGAAGTTGCGATGCTTTCGTTCTCAACATATGGAAGTGCAAAATCTGAACTAGTAGATAAAGTTCAAGAAGCAACTCGCCTAGTAAAAGAAAAAGCTCCAACAATGCATGTTGATGGTGAACTGCAATTAGATGCAGCAATTGTTCCAGAAATTGGAAAATCAAAAGCACCAGAAAGTACTGTTGCAGGAAAAGCAAACACTTTAATTTTCCCAGACTTAAATGCAGGAAATATAGGATATAAATTAGTACAAAGACTTGCAAAGGCAGAAGCATATGGACCACTTTGCCAAGGAATTGCAAAACCTGTAAATGATTTATCTCGTGGTTGTTCTTCTAGTGATATCGTTGGCGTTGTTGCAATTACAGCTGTTCAGGCCCAATCAAAATAGTTATAAATATTTTATATAAAATTTTAATAAAGAAAGAGGTAAAAAAATGAAAATTTTAGTTTTAAACTCAGGAAGTTCATCTTTAAAATATCAATTAATTGATATGACAAATGAAGAAGTAATTGCAAAAGGTAATTTTGAAAGAATCGGAATCGAAGGATCTTTCCTAACTCATAAAGTAGGAGAAGAAAAACACGTTATAGAAAAGCCAGTTAAAAATCATGAAGAAGCAATCAAAATCGTTTTAGACCAATTTACACATCCAGAATATGGTGTAATTAAAGATTTAAAAGAAATTGATGCAGTTGGACATAGACTTGTTCATGGTGGAGAAAAGTTTGCAAGTTCAGTTGTTATAACTGACGATGTTATTGAGAAGGTTAAAGAATGTAGTAGCCTTGCACCATTACATAATCCAGCAGGTATTTTAGGAATTGAAGCATGTAAAAGATTAATGCCAGGAGTTCCAATGTGCGGAGTATTTGATACAGCATTCCATCAAACAATGCCAAAGAAAGCATATATTTATCCAATACCATATGAATACTATGAAAAATACGGTATTCGTAGATATGGTTTCCATGGAACATCACATAGATTTGTTTCTGAAAGAGCAGCAGCTCTTTTAGGTGGTCAAAGACCAGATTTAAAGATTGTTACATGTCATTTAGGACAGGGAGCAAGTATTGCAGCTGTTAAAGGCGGAAAATGCTTAGATACAAGTATGGGATTAACACCACTTGCAGGTATACCTATGGGAAGTAGATCAGGAGATATCGATCCAGCAATAATTAAATATTTAATGGATAACGAAAAAATCTCAGTTCAAGAAGTTGATACAATATTAAATAAAAAATCTGGAGTATTTGGAATTTCTGGAGTAAGCCCTGATTCAAGAGATATTGAAGAAGCAGCAGCAAATGGAAACGAAAGAGCAAAACTTGCACTTGAAAGTTATAATTATTTAGTTGCACAATTTATAGCAAAATATGGCGTAACAATGCAAGGAATAGATGCAATTGTATTTACAGCTGGAATTGGTGAAAATGCTGGTTCAACAAGACAAGGAATATGTGATAACTTAGCATATATGGGAGTTAAAATTGATGCAGAAAAGAATAAGAAAAGGGGAGAAGAAATCGAAATTTCTACACCTGATTCAAAGATAAAGGTATTTGTAATACCTACAAATGAAGAGCTTGTTATTGCAAGAGATACAATGAATTTAGTAAAATAATTTGTAAAATCTTCTTAAAAGGGATTATCCTTTTAAGAAGATTTTCAAAAAAGGACATATTTTATAAAATCACAGATTTTAATTATATAAATATAAAAATGAAGGGAGAAGATTTTAGTGGCAAAGGTTTTAGAAGATATTTCGAGAACATTTAATGAATTTTTATTACTACCAAACTTAACAACAGAAGAATGCATACCAAATAATGTTTCATTAAGAACTCCACTTGTAAAATATAAAAAAGGAGAAGATGCAAAATATTTTGCTAACATTCCAATGTGTTCTGCAATAATGCAATCAGTTTCAGGTGAGAAGATGGCAATAGCACTTGCACGTGAAGGTGGAATTAGCTTTATATACGGTGCTCAATCAATAGAATCACAGGCAGAAATGGTTTATCATGTAAAAAAACATAAGGCAGGATTTGTTATAAGTGATTCAAATGTAAAAAGTGGAACAACATTAAAAGAAGTAATGGAACTTTCTAAGAAAACTGGACACTCAACTGTAATTGTAACTGATGATCGGTACATCAAATGGTAAGTTTTTAGGAATAGTTACTGATAAGGATTATAGACCTTCTAAAGACAATTTAGATGCTCCAATTGACGATTATATGACAAAAGCAGAAGATACAATTTCAGCTAAAAAAGGAACAACATTATCAGAAGCAAATGATATTATCTGGAAACATAAAATAAACTGCTTACCAATACTTACTGAAGAAGGAAATTTAAAATATTTAGTATTCAGAAGAGATTATGAAGAAAGAAAAAATAATCCAAATTCTTTACTTGATGAAGATAAGAGATATATTGTAGGTGCTGGAATCAACACAAGAGATTATGAAGAGAGAATTCCAGCTTTAGTTAAAGCTGGAGTTGATATACTTTGTATAGATTCTTCTGATGGATATTCTATATGGCAAAAAAGAACAATAGACTTTGTAAGAGAAAAATATGGCGACAGTGTAAAGATTGGTGCTGGAAATGTAGTAGATAGAGAAGGATTTAGATATTTAGCAGAAGCTGGTGCTGATTTTATTAAAGTAGGAGTTGGTGGTGGATCAATCTGCATAACTCGTGAAACAAAGGGAATAGGACGTGGACAAGCAAGTGCATTAATTGATGTTGTTTCAGCAAGAAATGAATATTATGAAGAAACAGGTATTTATATACCAATATGTTCAGACGGTGGAATTGTACATGACCATCATATAACAATTGCACTAGCTCTTGGCGCAGATTTTGTAATGATGGGTAGATATTTTGCAAGATTTGATGAGAGCCCAACAAAAATACTTAAAATCGGAAACAACTATGTAAAAGAATATTGGGGAGAAGGTTCAAACCGTGCTAAGAATTGGCAAAGATATGATTTAGGTGGAGATAAAGATAAACTTTCTTTTGAAGAAGGTGTAGATTCATATATTCCTTATGCTGGTCCACTTAAAGATACATTAGAAGTAACAATACTTAAAATAAAATCAACAATGTGTAACTGTGGTGCAATAACAATACCAGAACTACATGAAAAGGCAAGATTGACACTTGTATCTGATGTAAGTATTTCAGAAGGAAAAGCCCATGATGTTATATTAAAGGAAATTGACAACTCATATAAAAATTAATCTAAAACATTGAAAGGAATATAAATAAATATGAAAGAAAATGAAAAAATACTTGTACTAGATTTTCATGGACAATATAACCAATTAATAGCAAGACGTGTAAGAGAGTGTAATGTATATTCTGAAATAATACCATACGATACAAGCATTGATAAAATAAAAGAAATTGCACCAAAGGGGATTATATTTACAGGAGGACCTTCTAGTGTATATGAAGAAGATGCTCCAATGGTAAATAAAGAAATTTTTAATCTTAACATTCCAATACTTGGTATATGTTATGGTATGCAATTAATTACATATCTCTTAGGTGGAAATGTTGAAAAAGCAGACAAAAGAGAATATGGAACAACAAGTGTAAAATTTAATAATAACTCTCCTTTATTTCAAGGTTTTGATGCACAAAATGATTGCTTGATGAGTCATACTGATTTTGTAAAAATACTTCCAGAGGGTTTTGTAAATATTGCTTCAACTGATAATTGTCCAAATGCAGGAATGGCAAACGAAACTAAAAAAATATATGGAATACAATTCCATCCAGAAGTAAACCATACTGTAGATGGAACTAAAATAATACATAATTTTGTATATAATGTTTGTGGCTGCTCAGGGGATTGGAAAATGTCTTCATTTGTTGAAGATTCAGTAAAGAAATTACAAGAAAAAATAGGCAATAAAAAAGCACTTTGTGCACTTTCACGGTGGAGTTGATTCTTCCGTTGCCGCAGTTCTTTTAAATAAAGCAATTGGGAAAAATTTAACATGTATATTTGTTGATCATGGTCTTCTTCGTAAAAATGAAGGTGACGAAGTTGAAAAAGTATTTAGAGAACAATATGATATAAATTTAGTAAGAGTAAATGCAAAGGACAGATTTTTAAATAAACTAAAAGGAATATCAGATCCTGAAACAAAAAGGAAGATTATTGGAGAAGAGTTTATTAGAGTATTTGAAGAAGAAGCTAAAAAGATTGGTAAAGTAGATTTTCTTGTTCAAGGTACAATTTATCCTGATGTAATTGAAAGTGGAGTAGGGAAGGGCCAAACAATAAAGAGCCATCATAATGTAGGCGGACTTCCTGACTATGTTGATTTCGAAGAAATAGTAGAACCGCTAAGAGATTTATTTAAAGACGAAGTTAGAAAGACGGGATTGGAATTAGGCATACCAGATTATTTAGTATATAGACAACCATTCCCAGGTCCTGGACTTGCAATAAGAGTTATAGGAGATATTACTGAGCAAAAACTTGATATACTTAGAGAGGCAGACTTTATATTTAGAGACGAAATTGCAAAAGCTGGTCTTGATAGATCTTTAAATCAGTATTTCGCAGTACTTACAAACTTAAAATCTGTTGGAGTAATGGGGGATGAAAGAACTTACGATTATACTTTGGCACTTCGTGCAGTAGAGACATCTGATTTTATGACGGCGACATTTTCTAAAATACCATATGAAGTATTAGAAAAGGTTTCTGTAAGAATTGTAAATGAAATTAAAAATATTAATAGGGTTGTTTACGATATAACATCTAAACCACCAGCAACTATTGAATGGGAGTAAAGAAATTTTAAAATAGTTTTAAAGATAATGTAAATTAACCTTTTTATTTCGGAAAAATTGTAAGATAAAAGCTACTTCATTTTAGAGAAGTAGCTTTCTTTTATATTTATTATTGTTGTTATTGTATTGGATCATTTTGAGGTTCTTCTATAACTTCTTGTTGATTATTTGATTTATTAGAAATGCCAGTTAAGTTTTCATAGAATACAACAACTGCAACCATCATGTATGGAAGTAACCATAGGTATCCAATTCCAAATGTGAATGAAGCAAGTATTGCCCAACCAATGAATGAAAGTTGTAATATAAATAATTTACCTCTGTTACCTTTCATTAAACTTGCACTCTTTTCAACTATTTCTTTAGCAGCCATATTAGGATTATCATATAGTATATAATTATTTAAAGCAAATAATAATCCTTTAACTACTGCATAAATAGATGTTGCAAACATACCTATATAGCATACAATTATAAGTACAGCTACTCCACCAGAAACTTCTGGCATTTGTGATGCATATAAAGAACTGCTTGTTGAATAATGTGAAGAATAGCTTATAGCAGATTGTGCTACCATTCCTGCAATAGCAACCATAATTATAACAACAAATACTACCATTAAAATTATAGGTACTATCATTTTTAATGCGGTATGTAAAGTTACAGACCAAACTTTACCAAATGAAGAAAAACCAATTGAGAAGAAATCTAAGTATCCGAATTCTTCACCTCTTTTTAATTTTATGAAGCATACAATCATTCCATATGTTATTGGTACAGAAATTACTACGTATGCTATAGGGCCAACAAATGGAATAATGTTACATACTGCACCTATAAGATATGTTAATATTACATAAATAAGGGTAAGAATAGCACCTTTTCCCCATTTGTTAGTTAAGCTTTTACGAGCTTCAGCTCTAATTTGTGATGAGTCCATTTTTAAATCCTCCTTTTATAATTTTTCACTTTAATATTACATTATTTGACAAAATATGTCAATAAAATTTTTAGAAAAATTTTATTAATCGAATGATATATTATATTTAAATACAACCTGAAAAATGCAATTATTTATTTTAATAATAAGCAGTTGCAAAATTTACATAATTTCATAAAATATATGGAGTAATATTTAAGGAGGAAATTTTCTTGAAAATAAAGGGGAAGAAAATAGCGTTCGGAATAACTAGTCCTTTTTATACTTTTAAATATATAATTATAGAAATCGAAAGAATAGTAAAAGATGGGGGAATAGTTATACCTATAATGTCTACATACGCATATAGTGCAGATACAAAATATGGAAAAGCTAAAAATTTTGTTAATAAAATTGAAAATATAACAAATAGAAAGATAATAAATTCAGTAGGGGAAGCGGAAGAAGTAGAAGCGGATATTATGGTTATAGCACCTTGCTCACGGAAATAGCATAGCAAAACTTGCATCTTCAATATATGATACACCTGTTTTAGTTTCAGCTAAATTACATTTAAGAGAAAATAAACCTGTTTTGATTGGAATTGCAACAAAGGATGCACTTAGTACTAATGCAATCAATATAGGAAAGTTACTTAATAGTAAAAATATTTTTTTTATTCCATTTGCACAAGACAATCCAATTACAAAACCTACATCTTTGTCATTCTCTCCAAAATATATCAGTAAAGCAATAGAATATTCTTTAAAACATGAGCAAATACAACCTTTGATATTATAGAATTATAAATGCAAACATTTTTTTGAAAAATTTTTGAAAAAAGTATTGACAAAAAACTTTTGTTCGTGTATAATGATTTTACAATAACAAATGAATGTTTGGTAAAAAGGAGAGAGATATATGATAATAAAAAATAAAGTTAAATTTGTAAGAGGTATATTTATAATAATTGGATTTATATTGGGACTAAACTTTTTAATAATGAGTAGTGCTTTTTCACATCAAGAAATTAGTTATAAAAAAATTCCAGTTCTATCTGGTGATACATTATGGGATATAGCAATGAGCGAAAAAGAAAATAATGATTATTATAAAGATATGGATGTAAGAGATGTTGTCTATGATATAAAACAAGTTAATAATTTAACAGATTATAATTTAAAAATAAATCAAGTTTTGGAAATTCCAACATTTTAAAGATTAATATTATATTAAAGAATAGCATTTCAGGTTATTCAAATAAAAGGTATTAAATGTAAAATATTGATATATGGCTATATTTATGTTATAATATAATATATAAAGCTAAATGCTTTGTAAATTTTAAACTTCCCATTATTAAGGAGGGAAAAGCAGTGAAACCAGCAATACTTGTAATCAATCACATGAGTCCCAGAACTGCAATCAAGCGAGACGAATTCGCCTATGTTGGTATTATCACTAACAAATACTTCCATGGTCGGAAGGTAACTTCTAAATATCCGAGTTGGCCCACGTATATCAGTGTCAGACGCAGAATCACGGATAAATTCGATATGAGAGTCTATTCTGATTCTGAGCATTTCACTTATGCGAGAGAACTTCCTGTTGGAAAGAATGTCATGACTTGGTTTAACATGCCTGACGTCGAGATTCTTGATGGAAGCAACCCGGAACATGAAAGTATTATCAGTGATATCAACGATACCATTAAAACCGGAATCTTCAAAAACATTAGGCAATTTGTAAGGTAAACTGCAAAGCTAAGGCCTTTACATTGAACATATTTGTTCTTGCAAAGGTCTTAGTATTTATTATCCTTCAGATAGTGGATTTCTTTCAACAGCATCTCTAACTTGAACATTTGCAACGTGAGTGTATATTTCTGTAGTTGCAATACTTTCATGACCAAGTAATTCTTGTAATGCTCTTATATCTACATTTCCATATTGATACATAAGAGTTGCTGCAGTATGTCTTAATTTGTGTGTAGAATATTTTTTAGTGTCTAACCCAGCTTTTTGCAATTCTTTTTCTACAACGTATTGTACAGTTCTTTTGCTAATTCTTTCAAGTCTTTCGCTTATAAAGAGAGCATTTTCATCTTCTTTTTTTATTTTATCTTTAGGTGGTCTTGTTGCAATGTATTGTTTGATTGCCTTCATACATGCATTATTTAAGTAAATAGTTCTTTCTTTATTTCCTTTACCAATAACAGTCATTTTACAATCGTCGAATTGGATATCAGTAATATTAATAGAAACAAGTTCTGATAGACGCATACCACAATTCAAAAATAAAGTAATTATTGCAAAATCACGCTCGCTATTTCTTTTATCATTATTTAGAGTAACATCTAAAAGTTTTTTACTTTCCTCAAGTGTCAGATATTTAGGCTGTCTTTTATCTAATTTAGGGCTTTCCAAATTTTGAGCAGGATTTATTTCTAATGCTTTTTCTTTATTAGTAATATAAGAGAAAAACACCCTTATTGTCGATGCTTTTCTTGCAATTGTTGCAGGCTTACTATTAAAAGTATCTTTTAAATAATATAGATATGAGTGAATATCTTCTAATTCGATTTTCTTTAAAAAATCTATATCTAAGGAATGAATATCTACGTTTTTTAAATCTTTTTCTGATGTATATCCTAAATGATTAGACATAAATTTAAAAAAGTTAGAAAGATCATAATTATATTCTTTTATACTATTTTTAGACTTATTAAGTATAACAGTTGAATATTGTAAGAAAGAATTTAAAAAGTCTGGATTTTCTTTTATATCTATCATAAATTATCCCTCCTGAATATAGATTAAGTTTAGAGTATATGTATATTATAATAATAAATTAATAAAAAAGCAATTTATAATTATGAAATATGTATTATTTTTTATTATAATAGCATAAATGATTTATTTTTTGAATCTGTGTAAGCGATCAACCGGAGCAAAGCGAAGGGCGAAGTGGAGCAGTCTACATATAATTTTAAAATTAGTAGACTGCGACAGCAAAGATTCAAAAAATAAATCATTTATGTTATTTCTATTTATATAACAAAGTAATTTTTCTATCATTAATGCTAATAAGCCTTTCATCTTTTAAATGCTTAAGTTCTCTAAACATAGCAGAGCGGTTAACGGCAATATAATCTGCAAGATCTTTAAATGCAAAAGGTAAATATATATTATTTAAACGATTTTTTTTATGTTGTATTTCGAAATATTCCAATAATTTATCCCTAATTTGCTTTTTCTCTAAAATCCTTATTCTTTCATTTTTTTCTTTAAATTTTGTATTGATAATATCAAATAAATTTTTAAAAAATATATTAAAATAAGGGAATTTTAAATTGATAGGGTTAAGTAATTTATCATAATCAATAACCAATACTTGAGTTTCATTTTTTGATATTATTTGATAATTCTCATTATTAGTTAATGAAATATTACTACCAAATACACTATCTTTTAACAAATTTTCAATTATTATTTCATTACCATTATATTCTATATTAATAATTTGGGCGTGACCTTTTAAAATAATTCCAATAATATTTTCACTTTTTATAGTTGGTAAAATTTCTTGATTTTTATTAAAATTATAAATATGCACGCCTAATAAATCATACAGCTTATTTATTTGAGCCTTTGATAAATCTGTAAAAGGACCATTCATAATAATCACCAAAATAATTTTAACATTTTTTTTAAAAAGGTGCAAGTGCAACTTTTTATTTATATGTATTATTGGTAGAATAATTTTAAAGAAAATGTTAGGAGGAACAAAAGAAATGAAAATTATAAAAAGAGATGGACATATAGTAGATTATGATCCAGAAAAAATTAGAATAGCAATAGAAAAAGCAAATAACGAAGTAAGAGGTAAAGAAAAAGCATCAAAGGAAGAAATTGAAGAAATTATCAAGTATATTGAAGACTTAAACAAGAAGAGAATTTTAGTTGAAGATATACAAGACATAATAGAAGAAAAATTAATGGAGTTTGATAAATATCAATTAGCAAAAAAATATATTACATATAGATATACAAGAGAATTAGTAAGAAAAGCTAATACTACAGATCAAACAATTAAAGAATTAATCGAAGGTGAGAATGAATACTGGAATAATGAGAATTCTAATAAAAATGCGCAAGTTGTAACTACACAAAGAGATTATTTGGCAGGAATTACAAGCACAGATATTACTAGAAGATTTTTACTTCCAGAAGATATAGTAAAAGCACATGATGAAGGAATTATACATTTTCATGATGCAGATTATTTTGCTCAGAATGCATTACATAACTGCGAGTTAATTAACTTAGACGATATGTTACAAAATGGAACAAATATTAATGGTGTAATGATAGAAAAACCACATAGATTTATTACAGCAGCAACTATTGCAACTCAAATAATACTTGCTGTTACATCTTCAAGCTATGGTGGTGCAACAATATCACTTTCACACTTAGCACCATTTGTAAGAGATAGTTATAATAAATATTATGATAAGTATAAAAAGAGAAATTTAAAAGAAGAAGATTGCAAAAAGTTTGCAATGGAAGATACAAAAAAAGAAGTGGAAGATGGAGTACAAACTTTCAATTATCAAGTTAATTCAATGACAAATACAAATGGTCAAGCACCTTTCTTATCTGTATGTATGTACTTAGGAGAAACAGAAGAATATAAAGATGAACTTGCAATGATAATTGAAGAATTTTTAAAACAAAGAATACTAGGATTTAAAAATAAAAAGGGAGTATATATAACTCCAGCATTCCCAAAACTTCTATATATTCTTGAAGAAGATAATATACGTAAAGGCAGCAAATATTGGTATTTAACAGAACTTGCTGCAAAATGTACTGCAAAGAGAATGGTTCCAGATTACATTTCAGAAAAGGTAATGTTAGAATTAAAGAAAAACGAGAATGGAGAAGGGGACTGCTATCCATGTATGGGTTGTCGTTCATTCCTTACACCAGACAGAACAATGAGCATAGGAAATATAGCAAAAGCTAAAAACTATGTCCCAGGAAAAGGAAAATATTATGGTAGATTTAATCAAGGTGTAGTTACAATAAATTTACCAGATGTTGCTCTTTCTTCTAATAAAGATTTAGATAAATTTTGGAAGATATTTGACGAAAGATTGGAATTATGTCATAAAGCATTACAAATAAGACATAAGAGATTAAGTAATGCAACAAGTGATGTAGCACCTATTTTATGGCAGTATGGAGCATTAGCAAGACTTGAAGAAGGAGAGTCTATTCACGAGTTATTACATCATGGATATTCTACTATTTCACTTGGATATGCCGGACTATATGAATGTGTAAAATACATGACAGGTCATTCACATACTGATAATGGAGATGGAAAGAAATTAGGACTTGAAATAATGCAACATTTGAATGATGCAGCTAAAAAGTGGAAGATGGAAGAAGATATAGATTATTCAGTTTATGGTACACCAATAGAGTCTACTACATACAAATTTGCAAAATGTTTAAGAGATAGATTCGGAATAGTAAAAGGAATCACAGATAAAGATTATATAACTAATTCATATCATGTACCAGTTTTTGAAGAAATTGATGCTTTCTCAAAATTATCTTTAGAGAGTGAGTTCCAAAAATTAAGCCCAGGTGGTGCAATATCATATATTGAAACACCTAATTTACAAAATAATATTGATGCAATTATCGAAGTAATACAATTTATTTATGATAATATTATGTATGCTGAGCTAAACACTAAATCTGATTATTGCCAAAAATGTGGATATGATGGAGAAATTTTAATAGATGACAATATGGAATGGTATTGTCCTAATTGCGGAAATAGAGATCATAACACATTAAATGTAGCAAGAAGAACCTGTGGTTATATAGGTACTAACTTCTGGAATAAAGGAAGAACACAAGAAATTAAGGAAAGGGTATTGCATTTAGACAATAAGGTGGCTAAATAATAATGAAATATAATTTAATTAGAGAAATGGATATATCAAACGGACCAGGTGTAAGAGTTTCTATATTTATGCAAGGCTGTAGTTTTCACTGTAAAAATTGTTTCAATCCTGAAACTTGGGATTTTGAAGGTGGAAAAGAATTTAACAATGATACAATAGACAAAGTTTTAGATTTATGTGGAAAAAAACATATCAAAGGATTATCAATCTTAGGTGGAGAACCAATGCATCCACAAAATATTGAAGCCACAACAAAGCTTGCAAAAGCATTTAAAGAAAAATATCCTGATAAAAGTCTATGGGTATGGTCTGGATTTAAGTTTGATGAAGATTTAAAGGATAAAGAAGTTGTAAAATATATAGATGTCCTTGTAGATGGCACTTATAAAGACGAATTACATGATTTCAATTTAAAATGGAAAGGCTCATCAAATCAAAGAGTTATAGATGTGCAAAGTAGTTTAAAAAATAATGAAGTTGATTTACTTGAATAAACTTTCTTGATAATCTAACAACAAACAAGCTATTTAAAATATAAATAGCTTGTTCTATTTATTAATGAAAATATATAAATATAATTAAAAAGGAGAACAGATACAATATGGCTAATATTATTGATTATGTTAAATGGAGAGGAGACATTAGCATAGCTAAATCAAAATTTAACGAAATAGATAGTTTGATATTAAATAGATTTTCATATTTCCCATTAGATAGTCTAATAAAGAAGAATGAAATGGTATCAATAAAGGAATTAAGCGAAAGATTTGAAAAAAAGGGAAAGGATAACCTAAAAATATTATGGGAAGATGATGCAGAACTTTTTCCAGAAATTGGCCAAAGTGAAAGATTCGGGAAAATGATGGTTGTAGAAAATGTAGCTAAACTAGAAAAGGAGCAAGAAGAACAATTTGCTGCGGTTACAATAATTTTACCAGATAATACAATTTATGTATCTTTTAGAGGGACTGATAATACCTTGATTGGATGGAAAGAAGATTTTAATATGAGCTTCAAAAGCCATCTTAAATCACAGATAGATGCAAAAAAATATCTAGAAAATATTGCAGCAAAATATCCAGATAAAAAAATAAGGTTAGGTGGACACTCAAAAGGTGGAAATTTAGCAGTATATGCTTCTGTATTTGCAAATTCTGAAGTAAAAAGCAGAATTATAAATGTATATAATAATGATGGCCCTGGATTTAATGAAGACATAACAAATACAAAGGAATACAAAAATGCAATAAAAAAAGTTATAACATATATACCACAAGATTCAATATTTGGCATGTTATTGAATCATGAAGAAAAGTTTATTATAGTACAAAGTATACAAAAAGGTGTAATGGAGCATGATGTATATTCTTGGCAAGTAATTAGAAAAAATTTTGTAGCATTAAAAGAAGTAACAGATGGAAGTAAATTTATAAATAAAACAATAAAAAATTGGCTAAATAATTTAGATCTACATACAAGAGAACAAGTAATAGATATTGTTTTTGAAATAATTAATTCAACAGAAGCGGAGACTTTAAAAGATTTAAAGCTTTCATTAAAGAAAAATGCTGTAGCAATATTATCTGCATATAGTCGTATAGGAAATGAAGATAAAAAGATGATAATGACTACAATAACTGCGTTTTTTGAAATATTAAAAGAAAATGTTAAAGAGAAATATAGCCTTCCAATAAAAAAATAGTTACTGTATAATACTTTTTTAATTAGAATAGCGGAAATGATTTATTTTAAGAATCTTTGCTGTCGCAGTCTACAAATATTATAATATTAGATGTAGACTGCTCCACTTCGCCCTTCGCTTCGCTCCGGTTAATCGCTTACGCAGATTCTTAAAATAAATCATTTCCGCTATTCTTTGATATAATATCATTATCTTGTAACAAAAAATAAGAAAAATTTTAAATTTATACTTACAAAAAAAATAAATTTGTGCTATAATTAAAACTGTTGAGAAAAATATACTAAGTCAAATTATAAACAATGAGTTGCATATTATGCGTAAGTCCAATTGTATAAGGGCTTACGTATTTTTTGTGCTCAAAAGTAATTAGTAGGAGGTATAAATCATGGAAAATTTTGACTTAGAAAAGGAAAAGATTTCTAAATTAATTAAAAAATTTGCAATACCATGTGTTATTAGTATGGTTGTCGCAGCTCTATACAACATTGTTGATCAAATATTTATAGGGTGGAGTGATGCTGGAGCTTTTGGTAATGCAGCAACAAATATTGTTTATCCATTTACAGTAATATCACTTGCTTTTGCTTTATTGATTGGAGATGGAGCAGCAGCATTATTTAATTTGTCATTAGGAGCAAAAGATAAAGAAAAGGCAAATAAATCAATTGGAAATGGTTTAATATTTTTATTCCTTATTTCAATTATATTAACAATTGTTGGCTTGGTATTTAATAAGCAGATATTGGCACTATTCGGCGGTAATCCTAATGAAGCGGAATGTTACCAATATGCAAAAGATTATTTGAAAATAATTTGTTATGGTTTACCTTTTTATATCATAGGTCAAGGATTAAATGCTTCTATCAGAAGTGATGGTAGTCCTAAATACGCAATGTTTGCAACAATCATTGGTGCAGTCTCAAATATTATCTTAGATCCAATATTTATATTTGTATTTAAAATGAGTGTTAAAGGAGCCGCAATAGCGACTGTAATTGGTCAAATATTAACATTTATAGCAAGTATTATATATTTAATAAAACCTAAGTTATTTAAAATAAATAAGGAATCAATTAAGCCCAATAAAGATGTTTGTAAAAAGATAATTTCTTTAGGGCTTGCTTCATTAATTACGCAACTTGCAATTGTCATTATAATTGCAGTTGCAAATAATTTAGTAGGAAAATATGGATATGTGACGATTGCATCTACTGGAGTAGCATATGGAGTTGTCACGCCACTTGCAGTAATTGGAATTTGTATGAAAGTATTTGGAATAGTTGTATCTATTGTTATAGGAATTTCATTAGGCGGTATGCCGATTATCGGATATAACATAGGAGCTGGTAATATAAGCAGAGTAAAAGAAACAATTAAATATATTTTAATAATTAATTTTATTATTGGATTTGTAGCATTTATATTATTTGAATTATTCCCAACAGTTATTATTAATATTTTTGGCAATGGAAATTCTGTTGAATACTTAGAATATGCTAGATATTGTTTAAATATATTTTTAGGTGGAATTGTTCTTACATGTTTAATTAAATCTATGTCGATATTATTACAATCAATGGGTGCTGGTTTAAAATCAACATTACTTGCTCTTGCTAGAGATGTTATATTTTTTGTACCAGCAATTATAATAATTGCAACTTTAACTAATAGTGTAGTAGCAATGTTATGGAGTGCTGTAGTTGCAGATGTTTTGGCATTTATCACAGGAACAGTACTTCTTATAAGTGAACTTAAAAGAATTGAAAACAGCATTAATTAATGGCTGTGCTGTTTTATTTATGAATAAAGGGTAACACCTTGACTTATTTATGTAAACATGGTATAATTTATACGTATTACCTTTTAGAAACTTTTCTTGTAATTTAAGAAAAGCCTTCTAGTAGCACATTGAAAAAATAAGAAAAAGCGAGGTAAAAAAATGGCAAGAAAATCAATGTTAGTTGTGTTAGCTATCATGTCCATATTAGTTGTGGCATGTAGCAACCGGGAACAGCGTGAAGTAGTAGACTCCATTGTTACATCTGATACAGACATGTATGTGGCTCAAATTGAGCCGAATCAGAAACAGCAAGAAAATGCTCCTGTTCACGTGGGCAATACAACCAAAAGTGAAGTTTCATCCAATGACACAGCAAACAAGATCATTACATTTTCAAATAAAGAGATTGAGTTAAAAAAAGCAACTATGGTAGATCCTAATGTTGCTAAAGGTAACTTAAGGTATGGAATTAAACCTGCAGAATACGGCATAGCTGCTGGGCATAATGGAACATCCTTTGACTATTTTGCAGATGGAAGCAGTACACATTTTGCAGCAGCTGATAATCCACAAATAGACATTGATGTTGATGATGCTGTTGATATCGCAAAAGCGTATGTAGAGTTATATGACTTGTGGAAATGGAGTGGCAAACCTACTACTTATAATGGACATGAAGTTTCCTTTTATAGGGGAGAAATAGAAGTTGACGGAGTAGCTACTAATGTAAAAAATAACGAACGCATTTTATATGATAAGGCAAAAAATGCATACTTAAATGGTCAATGGGATGGAACTTTGGCTATGCTTGATTCTCATTATATTGAGTTATCAAAAGCTGGCGATCTCCTAATCGATGGCTATTTAGGCGAAGGAGGACCAGGTAATTTGGATTTGCCTAATGACATTGATTTTGCAGATTCAAATACAAATTATGTTTGCATTCCGCCTTATGGTACTTTTATCGTTGAGAACAAGAAACTTGTAAACTATATGCGTCTTGAAAGAACCGAAATAACAAGTAATCCTTTAGAATGGGAAGGTTATGACTTTGATTTGGAAGAATTCAACGAATTAACTCAATCAGTAGAAGATTATTGTTTCTATTTGTATAGGTCTCCATTACTGGATTATGACGAAGATGAAGATAAACTTTACTTAAGAACAGCTGATTTTGATAAAAATATTTATACTTATGTTTTTTCTGATTACAAAACGAGGGAAAATGCAAGATTATTAAAAATCGATAATTAATCCCTTTCAATGATGTGTTACCAAGCCGTGCGTGGAATTTTCTACGCACGGTTTTTTTAATCTAAAATTGATTAAATTATAATTGTTTTAAAAAAAAAGAGAGTAGGAGAGAGATAGTATTGAAAGTAAAAATTTTAAAACCGAACATTTGTTACAATTAAAATTTTTGTAAATTTAAAATTTAATTTTTATAAATATTTTATGAAATTTTTAAATAAATTTCTATTTATTATATTATAATATAATTTCATTTTGTAAAGCTTCAAAATCGATTTTAAGGCATTTTTATATTTTACTAATAAAGTTAATCATTTGAAATTAAATTTTAATATTTATAACTTATCATCTATATAATATAAAATTTCTAAAATATTGTAAAATTGGCACTTTATGAAAAATGCTAAAAAATGGCTAAAATAACGACGCACGAGAATCGATTTTAAGACATTTTTATAAAAAAGACATATAGTTTTATGTCTGTAAATTTAGGCAAAATACTGAAATATAGGCATTTGCAGATTTTTAATAAAATTTTTAAAATAAAAATATAAAATAATAAAATTTAAGATATAAAAAATAAAATTATATATGTTATTAAGAAAAACTTATAATAAGCTCAAATAACGAAGCTTCAGAATCAAATATAAGACATTTTAATATTAAAGTAATATAATTTGTTGTTTAAATATAGAGAAAGGAATAAGCTAAAAGTAGCTAATATCAATAGATAGATGCAATTTGGACATATATAGTTTTATTCTTAAGTCTTTTTGCACAAAAGTCTGATTTTGTGCAATGTTTTAGGTAAAATATATAAGGAGTTTTTCCCTGTATCCTACTCCTGCTCTATCTTCTCCTACACACATATATTAAATTAGTAAAGTTTATTATACGATTATATTAACATATATTTTTTTTGTGTCAAATTCAGTTTTCTTGACAATTTACATAATTTCCTGTATAATTAAATTATTAAAGATTTGTTCATACCTTCATTTTTCAGCACTTGGGTAAGACATCTTTAAAAAAATTTATGGAGGTAATATTATGACGAACATTGAAAATCATGGAGAAAGAACCTATAGGCACATCCCTGTTGAGCTTACGCTCATCATTTCCGAGCTAATCCTACTGCTTGCCCTGGTTGTCTTCCAGCTCTTCTCTCCCCTTTTTGCGGTACTTGCTATCGTAAACTTCATTTTCGTTTGCGTGGCAACCGAAGATGGAACGGAGAATCCGTTTTTGGAGAAAATCATAATGGGTGTTGGAACTTTCGGCCTTATCCTTGGAATCGTTTGTCTGTGGCTAAACTTTACATCCATGCTTATTCAAATCTTCGCATAACAAAAATGTAGCATCATACTCTTAAATAAGAATATGATGCTACATTTTATTTAACTAATTTTGTGTATATGGTAGCATTGCAATATGTCTTGCTCTTTTTACAGCTATTGTTATATCTCTTTGATGTTTTGCACAAGCTCCAGTAGCTCTTCTTGGTAATATTTTACCTTTATCATTAATAAATTTCTTTAATTGATCTGGGTTTTTATAATCTAATTTTAGATTTTTGTCTGCACATAATGGGCAAACTTTTTTTCTTTGTTTTCTAAACTTTGGATTATAATCTTCGTCATTATTGTTTCTATTGTTTCTTCTATTATTTTGCTTTTTATCAACCATTTTTAAGCTAACCCCCTATTCTTTTAATCTTTAAAATGGCAAATCGTCGTTAGATGTTAATTCAAATTCAGAATTGCCAGATGTGGCTTCTGTTCCAAAAGTATTTTCAAAGTTTCCTGCAGCTCCCATATCTCCTGAATCTTGTCTTCTTCCTTCAGCAAAATATGCTTCTTCTGCAATTACTTCTGTAACATAGTGCTTTTGACCTTTATCGTCATCCCAATTTCTTGTTTGTATTCTGCCTATTACTCCAACTTGTTGTCCTTTTTTGAAGTATTTACTGCAGAACTCACCTTGTTTTCCCCAAGCAACAATATTTATAAAATCAGCTTGTCTTTCTTCTCCTTGTCTTACGAATCTTCTGTTTACAGCTAGGGAAAATGTTGCAACTAATGTATTGTTTGTTTGAGTATATCTTACTTCTGGATCTCTAGTTAATCTTCCCATTAAAATTACTTTGTTCATTTATTATTCCTCCTTTTATACTTTTTGCCCCTATTTTTGGCATCAAGTATTGTAAATACAAACAATACCGTTTTAAATATTATTCTTCATCTTTTTTTATTACTAAAAACTTGATTACATTATCAGTTATTCTGTAATTTCTTTCAAGTTCAGCAATTAGTTCTGGTTTTGCTTCAAAATCAAATACAACATAGAATCCTTCTTTGTTCTTTCCGATTTCATAAGCAAGTTTTCTTTTTCCCATTTCGTTTACATTTAAAACTTTGCCTTCAGTATTAATCAAATCTGTAAATTTTGAAATTAATGCTTTAATTCCTTCTTCATCAACATTTTGATCAATAATGATTATACTTTCGTATTTATTCATTATCTTCACCTCCCTTTGGATATATAGCCCAACTTTAAATTTGAGCAAGGAGAATAAATTTCTAAAAAAATTTATTCGCGGTATCTATTGTATCACGTTTTTCCACATTTTGCAAGTTTTTCTTATGTTATTTTTACATTTTTCTTATATTATTTTTTATAGTGAAGTGAAATTTTAAATTCCAGTTTTAAAATTTCACTTCACGATTATTTTTTATATTTAACCTATTTCTGCTATTTAAATTAAATTTATCGTTTAACTAATTTTATTTACTATATAACTTTATAATTCTTTCGATAGCTTCTTTTGTATTTTCTCTATTACCAAATGCTGTTAATCTAAAATATCCTTCACCTGATGGACCAAATCCGCTTCCAGGCGTTCCAACAACATTTGCTTCTGTTAATAATTTATCAAAGAAGTCCCATGATTTCATATTTCCTGGTATCTTAAGCCAAATATATGGTGCATTAACTCCCCCATATACAGTAAATCCTGCACTTTCAAGTCCATCTTTTATAATTCTGGCATTTTCTTTATAATATTCTATATTTTCTCGTATTTGTTTTCTTCCTTCTTCAGTGTATATAGCTGATGCAGCTCTTTGCACTATGTAAGATGTTCCATTAAATTTAGTTGTCATTCTTCTATTCCACAATTTATTTAATTGTACCTTTTCTCCATTTTTTGTATATCCATAAACAGTTTTAGGAATAACAGTATAACCACATCTTACTCCTGTAAATCCAGCAGTTTTTGAGTAACTCTTAAACTCAATAGCTACATCTCTTGCTCCTTCAATTTCGTATATACTATGTGGTATATTCTCTTCAGATATAAATGCTTCATATGCTGCATCATATAAAATGATGCTATTATTTTCCTTTGCATAATTAACGAATTTTTGAAGCTCATTCTTATTTAAAACAGTACCTGTTGGATTATTTGGAAAACATAGATATATCATATCTACATGTTCTTTTGGTAGTTCTGGAACAAAGTTATTTTCTGAATTAACTGGTAGATATACAACATTTTCATACATTCCTGTTTCTTTATTGAATTTTCCGCTTCTTCCAGCAATTACATTAGTATCAAGATAAACTGGATAAACAGGATCTGTTATAGCAACTTTGTTGTCAATTCCAAATATATCTACTATATTTCCTGTATCGCATTTTGCACCATCTGAAACAAATATTTCGTCTGATTCTATATGTAAATTTTTATATTCATTTTCGATAATGGCATCTTTTAGAAAATCATATCCTTGCTCTGGGCCATATCCTTTAAATCCTTCTACTGTTCCCATTTCATCAACAGCTTTATGCATAGTTTCTATTACTGCAGGTACAATAGGTCTTGTTACATCCCCTATTCCAAGTTTTATTATTTTTTTATCTGGATTTTCTTCTGTATATTTTGCAACCTTTTTTGCAATTGTTGAGAATAAATAACTATCTTGTAATTCTAAAAAATTTTCATTTACTTTGCTCATATTATAAGTTCACCCTTTCATATTTTTATATAACTGCTGGATTTGCACCAGTTGTATGGTATTCTTCCCCATCATAAACTATACCTTTAATATAATATATAACATGACTTTCTTCGTTAATGATAAATCTATCTTGAGTTGATGTTCTGTATTTGCTGCCATAATTTAATGTAATATTGTCTAGTAAATCAGTATCTATAACATAGTATATTTCGCCGTCATTTACAGACATATCATTAAGTACAGTTCTTAGGTCATCTTTTGTTTGAACACCTGCTTCCTGATATATAGGAAGTTTTTCATTTTCTACAAAATAGGCAGAAACTCTATCATTTAATGATTGAATATCATTTTCAAGTTTTGTTAATTTTGAAAGTTCAAGTGAAGAATAAGAGTTAATTGCAAGTGTATATGTTACGATAACAAGAACTATTACTGTAATTACTAAAATAATAAGAGTAATACCTTTTTCATTTTTGTATACTTTTTTCATATGTTAATAATATCCTTTCTTTTAAAAATATTAATTTTAGATTGAATTATATAAAAGCGATTTTTTCTATCTACATTTTACTATTAATCTTAATTTATTGCAATATTATTTTCTAAAATTTTATATAACCTTTTCCTTATTTTATATTTTTTATTTTCTCTTAGTGTAACAAATGTTATGTATATTATTATAAAAATATAAGCAATATTTTTATATGAAAAGCTCATAATAATTCCTATAACATCTATAAAAACAGTACATACATTAGATACTATATGTGTAATAAAAAAAGCATTTTTTCTATTAATAAATATACATAGCATATATTTTAAAATTCTTCCACCATCTAAGGGGTATATACAAATCATGTTAAACAGAAAGATAATAATATTTATATATGATAGAATAACATTTTTAAAAACATAGTTAAATATAACTGCAAATACTAAATTAACAGCTGGCCCACTTATTGCTATAATAAGTTTTTTTATTACAAGTAAATTACTATTTAGTATCTTTTTATTATAATTATTTGTATCAACATGAAATTTTATTGAAAATCCCATAGGCATTATTTCAAAATTTTGTATTTTAAATCCTAAAAGTATGCCAGAAATCGTATGTCCTATTTCGTGAAGAAGGGCAAAAATCATCAGGTATACATATATTTTTAATTGATTTGTAATTAAAAAAAGTAAAACAAAAGCAAAAATTTTTAAATCTATTCGTATTTGCATATATATATATCCTTTTAAAATTTTATAATATCCCTTGGATTAATACACACATCATTTATTCTTATTTCAAAATGAAGATGCGGACCTGTAACAGCACCTGTTTCCCCAACAAGCCCTATCCCTTGCCCTTGTACTATTTTATCCCCTACTTTAACAAATAGTTCTTGACAATGTGCATATACAGTTTTTACTTCATTATTTTGTATTATTACGTAATTACCGATATGTTGGAGAGTTTTTTGCAATTATCACTTCACCTTCTGTTGATGCAACAATTGTATCCCATTTATTTGCAGCAATATCAATTCCTTTATGGTATGCTGTTACAACACTTGCTGTTACTTCTCTTCCGCCATATTCAGAAGAAATTACTCCATGAGCAGGAAGAATAAAAGAGTATGTACTTTTTATTCTTTCGGTTTCACTTTGCTCTGATGTTGTTATTTCATTTTGAGTTAATGATTCATCATTAGGAGAATTCTCAACCATTGCTATATCTTGAATATTGTATTCTTCGGGAATATCGGTATTTATAATACTTGAAACATTTGAATTATCTATTTGATCTGTATTTTCAGGATTCTCCTGATTTTCAATATTATCATGCAATTGATTATCTTCTTGTAAGTTATTAGAAAAATTAAAAAGTTTATTTATATTCTCAACAATATAATTATACAAAGTGGCAAAATCATAATCATTAGAGACAATTTCACTTGTCCTACTTAAAGCAGTTTCCGAAAATGAATAATTTGTGGTCTTTACCAAATAAAAAATATAGTATATTAAAATACAAATTATTATTTGAAGACCAATCTTTTTTAATGTCATATACTTCTTGGGAGCTTCTGATGCAACATTCACAGTTGCACTTTTTGTTTTGATGCGTAGATTTTGTCTTCTTGCATATATTTCTTCTGCACGTCTAATTCTTTCATCTTGATTTAGTATTCTTTCCATTTACTTTCCTCCTGAGTACAAAGCTTTATACTATCTATATGCTTTTTTAAGTAAAAAAAGACTACCTAATTAAAAATTAGATAGTCTAATTAAAGAAATTTTAAAACTTATTTAATTCACCTTAAATACCCAGAAAATGCATCCATGAATTTTTGAATGAATGACGCTTCGAATATCTCTTTCGTATCGGGACCAAGAGCAATTTTCATTGCCTTATACGGCTTACTTCCATCAAATTGTTCGTTTCCGATATCAATTATGATGTTATCAGGCAAGGGAACAATTGGCCTAAGAGTAAACGAATAGTACGCCGTTCCGCCATGATTATCATGGAATGTGTATCCGACAACTCCAGATTTACCGCCAGTTAGAAGTCCGATTTCTCATACGCTTCTGCGATCCAATACGTTTTCTTGTCATTATCCGATTTCAAAAATCTCGGCAAAGAACAGAACAGATTATAGTCGAGATAACTTCCAGTGGTTTTGAGATCGCTGTTACAATAGAGTGTACCATATTTTTCTAAGGCATCAACGCCATTTTCATAGCCGGTTTCTCCCCCAAAAAACAAGGAAGTCCTAGTTACGTCACCAATAAGGTACATATTTCCCTTTTCATCCATGAAAGGATTCCATGTAAGGTCAAGCTCTGTTTCTACCACTTGATCATATATCCATCCTGTTTCCGATTGCTTAAGGGTGATGGTCTTTTTATCGGGGATATACGATATATACTTTTTCGTTAAATCCCGATACTTCCCCTTCTTGCGAAGGAGACTTTTTAGGTTTACATAAGCCATTTTAACATTCTCCTTTCTGCGCTATATGGAATTTATTTTGCTGTTTTTTGATAAAAAGTTTTAATACCTCCTTAAATTCGTCCTATTCAAATTTGAAGTAGAACATTTAATTTGTTAACCTTTAAATTATATACCTATTTTGCATAATTGTCAAATTACGCTTAGAATTTTATTATCTTTTCCCAAGGTAAATCTTTCTTCCCAAAATGGCCATAATTCGTTGTTTTTGCATATATTGGTTCTCTTAAATGTAAATATTCTATAATTCCATCTGGTGTTAAATCAAATGTTTTTTCTATTTTATCTTTTATTTCTTCTTCAGAAATTGTATTTGTTCCAAATGTATTAACATATATTGAAATTGGTTTTGCAATTCCAATTCCGTATGAAATCTGTATTTCACATTTTTTAGCGTAACCATTTGCTACTATATTTTTTGCTATATGTCTAAGCATGTATGCAGCAGATCTATCTACTTTACTTGAATCTTTTCCTGAAAATGCTCCCCCACCATGTCTTGCATATCCACCATATGTATCTACTATTATTTTTCTTCCTGTAAGGCCAGTATCCCCAAGTGGTCCACCTATTACGAATCTGCCTGTTGGATTGATATAATATTTTGTGTTTTCGTCAAGGTATTTTGCATCTACTACTTGCTTTATTACTTTATTTATAATATCATTTCTAATTGTTTCAAGTGGAATATTTGCGTCGTGTTGATTTGATATAAGTATAGTTTCTATTCTTTTTGGCTTATCGTCTTCATATTCAACTGTTACTTGTGTTTTACCATCTGGGCCTAAATATGGAATTATATTTTCTTTTCTAACTTCTGTTAATTTTTTTGATAATTTATGAGCAAGGCTTATTGCAAATGGCATATATTCTTCTGTATCTGAATTTGCATATCCAAACATTATGCCTTGATCTCCTGCGCCACCAACATCAACTCCTTGTGCAATGTCAGCACTTTGCTTTGTTATATTTACATCTATAATGCAATTTTCAAAGTCTATATCAATTCCTTTTCCTTTGTATCCAATACCCTTTAGTACTTCTCTTGCTATATTTTCTATATCTATTTTTGCATTTGTTGTTAATTGCCCTGCTATTGTTATTTTATCATTTGATGCAAAAGTTTCTACTGCAACTCTTGAATACTTGTCTTGCTCTAAGCATTTGTCAAGTATTGTGTCTGAAATCAAATCGCATAGCTTATCTGGATGTCCTTCAGTTACGCTTTCTGATGTAAATAAATAGTTCTTCATATTTTACTTCCTTTCTTGTTTTGTCTATTCTATTATACCTAATTTTATTAATTTTTCAAGTACTATTATGAACATTGCATGTGACCATCCAAGTCCAATAACCCATGCTGATTTCATTGTATCATTTTCAACTTGCTCAGCTAAAAAGCCGTGCTCTGTACTAGATGCTACCGCAAAATCAAAACATTCTTTAGCTTCTTTATATTCTTTTGATTTTATATAGTATAAAGCCATCCAAAGTGTTGCAATAACCCAAGGTCTACTTCCTGTGTAATGATCGTCATCAAACCTTAAATATCCACCGTGTATATGTTCTAAGATTCATGTTTATACGTTCTATTGTATTTCTAACCTTTTTTTCATTTGGAGAAAATACCTTAAATGGTGTTACAATTCCAAGTATGCTTATATCAAGTCGTTTATCTTCTTCATTTCTTACAAAACTTTTCTTATCTTCGTCGTATAATCTTCTAAGTATATAATCTTTTATATCTTGCTCACCTTTTCTTAAAATGTCTTTTTGCTTTGTTACGTTCTCTTGTTTTAATCTATTTTCAGCAAGGTTATCTTCTAAAGCTTCATATATTTTTATCATTGATTCAAATGCAGAAAAGATAGAAGACATAGAATATATGCTAACTCCTTCGTGCATTTCCCATAAATCGTAACTTACCTTTAATTCTTTTTTATCTTCAAGTATATCATTTAAATATTTCTCTAAAAATTTTATTGCTTTTTCTACCATCTTTAAGTTATCTTTAAGAAACTTTTTATCTTTTGTTCGTTTATAATGATCATATACACCATATACTACACTTGCAGTTTCGTCTATTTGATATCCCCAACATGGAGCAAGTGTACCATCTGTATAAAATCTTTGCTCCCACATACCTGATTTTGATTGTGTATTTTTACAAAATACTTTATAAAACTTTTCTGATTCCTTTTCCATTTTTAAAAGATCAAGAGCCCTTGTTACATAAATTGCATCCCTTGGCCAACAGTATTCATATCTACCACATTTTGAGAAATCTTCGTCAATTTCCATAGCAGCAGATATTCCACCTGTTGTATAATTTGCAAGAAGCGGAAATAGCAAAATTGTCCTTTTATATATATTATTTATTCTTTCTTTATATTGATTTGTTATATCAAATGTGTGTGCCATGTGTGCTTTCAAATACTTTTTCCAATAACTTTTTGCACTTTGTAATTCTTTTTTTACGTCAGTTTTTCTTATTTTATTTAGATTTTCTTCTAAATCATAAGATTTATTATCAGAAACTGCAATTATTATGCTGAAATCCTTCTTTTCTTTAGGATTTAAAACTCCAATATCAAAACTTATAGCTGAATTATTTGTCATTCCAATATAATCTTTATCTTGTAATATACCACTGTTAATAACTTCGTCTGTGTTATGTATTTTATATGAATTGACTTTTAATAAGTCTGATGTAATTAACATTGAGTAATCATGAGAATACTGTAAAAGCCCATCTTCTACAAATTTTGCAGAAACAAAACTATTGTTGTCTGTTACTAGCTTTGAATGTGCAATAAGTTTTATGTCTAATGGTATCTCATGTTCATTTGTAAATGTGTATTTTCTTATTATTAGATTTTGATCAATTGAGACAAAGTCTGTTTGATCCATTCTTAAGTTAAAATATGTATTTTTAATTTCTGTTTTTAATACATTTGTATCTTCAATATACTCTTGGTTATACATGTTATTTGAATCATCATGTAGATATATTATATTTGAATCATTTATTTTTACTCCCATATGTAGAAAATCAATGTATTGTCTAAAATCAATGCTTGGATAACAAATTCTAACTATTTCTCCGATTTTTTGTTAATGCAACTTTTAATTCTTTATTTCCAATAATTGCGTCATTTAAATATGTTTTCATTTTTACTAATACTCCCCCTTACAGTTAATGCTTTTATTCAATAATACTAACAATAATTTTTTCTATTTCTTTAAGTTTAAGTGTAATACTATTAAATTCACTTTCTTTTGTATCTTCAGTTAAGATTTCACTCTTTAGAATGTCTTCCATGTCTGAAAGCTCGTCTTTTATTTTCTTAACATTATTTATTATATCTATTTTTTCGTTTCTTGTTTCTGGTTCAAGTTTTAATCTGTCAATCAAATTTACGCTTTCATTTTCAACTTTGTATATTTCACCATACTTAGGTATTGTAACAGGAATATTTGTTTCTTGTAGTATTTTATCCCTTAGTTCTTCCTGTGCACTACTTTCACCATGTACTAATATTATATGTTTTGGCTTCTTTATAAACGAATATATAAAGTTTAAAAGCCATTCCTGATCAGCATGTCCAGAATATCCTTCTATATATTCAATTCTAGCATTTACTGCTATTTCTTCTCCAAATATTTTTACCTTTTTTGCACCTTCTACTATTCTTCTTCCAAGAGTACCTGGCGCTTGATATCCAA
>CANQXL010000010.1 GCA_947627705.1 uncultured Clostridia bacterium | reverse complement strand
TAAAAATAATATAAATCCCATAAACACCACCTCACTTTCCCATAGTTAGAAACTATGTTGTTCAGTGGCGACACACACCTGCTTTATATTCATTTCCTATGTTAGATAGTATAGCATAAGGAATTATAAAAAGCAATAAAAAAGAACAAACTTTTGCAGAAACTTCAATATAATTTTTTTATTAAGTAATAAAAAGAAAAAACAATTTCAAATAATTTCGAATATAATTAGTTTAACAAAATAATTAAACGAAATCCCTGCATAGTGCGTACATCAAAGAAATTTTAGAACCTACAAAGCAATGGATAAGGGAGCCGATCTCTGAATATGGCGTGTAAGCTTACAAGAGATTAGTAAGAAACCCAGGAGTATTTAGGTAGGCACCCACCTGTATATATACAGGTCCATAAAATTTCTAAAAAATTACGGCTAAGGCGGGGGATTTTTTTTATGTAAGTAGTAACTTTAAAAATTATTAAAAGTTTAGTTGTAAAATTTTTATTGACATTGTATATAAATTGCAATATAATGTATATAATATTAATGAAGGGAGTGTGTTGCATTATGGCACAAACAAATGTTAATATAAGATTGGATGAAGACTTAAAAAAACAGTTTGATAAATTCTGCTCTGATGTCGGAATGTCTATGACAACTGCAATTTGCATATTTGTTAAAAGAACTGTTAAGGAACAAAGAATACCTTTTGAAATTACTGCAGATCCTTTTTATAATGCTGCCAATATAAAGAGACTCGAAAATGCGCTAAATGATTTGGAAAATGGAAAAGGTAAACATCATGAGCTTATAGAAGGTGATCAAGATGTATAAAATATGGCATGATACAGCTTGGGAAGATTACTTGTATTGGCAGAAGCAAGATAAAAAAATTCTCAAGCGAATTAATTTGATAATAAAAGACATTGAACGAAATCCTTTTTTTGGATTAGGAAAACCTGAAAAACTATCTGGTAATTTATCAAGTTGTTGGAGTCGAAGAATAGACGAAAAAAACAGAATTGTTTATAAAATCTCTAATAATCAAATTTTTATCTTGCAATGTGGTTCTCATTATCGTGATAAATAATTTTCTTTTTATAATTATTTTCTAAATTATCCCAAAATTAAAAATAAACGTACCATCATGAGTTAAATTAACTTAAATATATTGGTATGTTTATTTTATTAGAAATTATATAACATTTAATAGGATTTATCAAGTGTATGATTTTAATTGACATAAAATATTATTACCAGATAATGATATTATATCAAAAAATAAATTATTTCAGCTATTTTAATTAAAAAAGTATTGTCTTGTAACAGAAAATTCAGTATAATTTTTTTATTAAGTAATAAAAAGAAAAAACAATTTCAAATAATTTCGAATAATATATTGAAATTTTTGCCATTTTATTATAAAATGCTATGGTAATATGTTAGGAGGACTATAAAATATGATTACTCTCGAAGATGTTAAGAAAAACGAAGAAGTACAAGCTCTGGTTGAGGGCTCGCAAAAACAGCTTAATAGTCTAGGGTATACAGAACATTCTACAAGACATGTTGGAATTGTTTCTACAAGAGCAGGTGAAATATTAAAGACACTAGGATATCCAGCAGAAAGAGTGGAACTTGCTAAGATTGCAGGTTATTTACATGATATAGGTAACTGCGTAAATAGAGCAGATCACGCTCATTCAGGTGCAATTCTTGCATACAATATTTTAAAAGATGTAGGTATGAATGTAAAAGATAGAACTGAAATAATGATGGCAATAGGAAATCATGACGAAGAAACGGGAACGGCAGTAAGCGATATATCTGCAGCTCTTATACTTGCAGATAAATCAGATGTTCATAGAGACAGGGTTGTAAATACTAATATTGGTACTTTTGATAAACACGATAAGGTAAATTATTCTGTTACAAATGCCAAATTATTGATAAATGCAGAAGAAAGGAAAATAACCTTAAATTTACAAATAGACACGGAACTTTGTCCAGTATTAGACTATTTTGAAATATTTATTGACAGAATGATTATGAGTAAATATGCAGCTAAATACCTAAAAATATGGTTTGAGCTCATAATAAATGATACAAAATTATTGTAAGTAATAAGTAAAAAGAAAGGAAAGGGAACAAAATTGGAAAAGAAACTAAAAATCACATTAGCAATTATTATAACAGTATTATTAGCTGTAATTGCATTTATAGGAGTTTATTCAAAGGATGCCGTAGTATATAAAAATAATCTACCAGACTATGTTTTATCTTCAGAACTACAAGGTAAAAACATAGCAAGTTTTGTTGTAAAAGAAGGAACAGAAGAAGAAAAATTAAATATAGAAAATTACGAAAAAGCAAAAAAAATTATTGAAGGAAGACTATCAAGTTTAGGAGTTTCAGACTCAAAGGTAAGACTAGATAAAAATACAGGTAAAATAGCAGTAGAATTACAAGATGATACAAATACATCTAGAATATTACAATATATATCTTCTAAAGGTGATTTTGCTATTACAGATTCACAAGATGGTACTTTGTTAATTGGCCGTGATAATATTAAGAAGGCATCTATTGTTTACGGACAAGATACTGAAAACAACAAAATAATCGTTTACTTAAATATTGAATTTGATAAAGAAGGTGCTCAAAAGCTTCTAGAAATAAGTAAAGAATATGCAGAAGGACAAGAAATAGAAGATAAAGAAGAAAACGAAAGTACAGAAAACACAGAGAATACTGAGAATACAGAAACAAATACAGTTGATCAAAATGTAGAAAATGTAGAAAATGCAAACGAGAATACAGAAAGTACAGAGAATACAGAAAGTGCTGAAAATACAGAGAATACAGAAAGCACAGAAACAGAAGAAGATAAACAAAAAAAGATTACACTTACAATTGAAGGAGAAGATATATTCTCAACATATTTCGGACAAGAAATGTCAGGCGGAAACTTACCTATTTCTCTTGGCTCAGCATCTGATAGCAGTGGATTACAAACATTTTTAAGACAAGGTTCATATTATACTATGCTACTTAATAATGATGAAATGCCAATAGATTATGAAGTAAAGTACACAGCTTCAACAAATGGAAACTTACAAGATAACTGGAAGTATGTATTTATAGCTACTATAGCTGTAACATTCGTAATTATTGTGGTTTATATGATTGTTAAATTTAAAGAAGATGGAGTATATGCAGCAGTATCAATGGTTGCAATGATTTCTCTACTTTCATTAATTTTAAGATATACTGCTTCAACAATATCTATCAATACGTTGCCAGCAGTTGTATTAGTTATGGTTTTAGATGCATATATAATAACAAAAATTTTAGCAAAAATAAATAAAGATAAAACATACGAAGTTGCTGCTAAAGCTTTAACAAGAACATATCTAGAAGAAATAGGAATTATACTTACTGCAATTTGTATAAGCATTGTATTTACATTTATGGGGCAGATATTAGTATATTCTTTCGGAATGGCATTATTCTATGGCATAATTAGTATAGCTATTGCAAATTTAGTTATATTTAGAACTATGATTTTAGGAAAATACAAAGAAAACTAAAACATATTAAGTAGAAAGGAATGATATAAATGAAAAATAAAATAATACCAATTATATTTGCATTAGTTATTGTCATAGGAATAGTTATTGCATTCGTTTTTGGATTTAATTTAGGAGCTGATAATAAAGGCTCAAAAAGATTATTTATACAATTTGAAGAAAGCTTTGAGTTAGCTGATGTAGAGCAATTAGCAAAGGAAGTGTTTGGAGATGAGCTACTTAAAGTAGATTATGCAGACGAATTTAAGGCAGGAGTACAAATAAATGTAAAAGATGCATCAGACGAGCAAATAAAAGCATTAGAAGATAAATTAAAAGAAAAATACGAAAAACTTGGACATTCACATCAAGACGAAGAAGATACAGAAAATACTGAAGAAAATACAGAAAACGATACAAATGCAGAAAATACAGAGAACACAGAAACAGAAGGAATAATCGCAGTTATAGATGTACCAGAAGCACAAGTATTAGATTTAGTAAAGGTATATATTTATCCTGTTATAATAACTACAGCTATTTTCATTATTGCTATGTTAATTGTATATAGAAAACGTGGATTCATTTATGCACTTATATTACCTTTAATTTCAATTATAGGAATAAATGCATTGTATGCAAGTATATTATTAATATTAAGAATCGCAATTAATGAATATACAATTGCTATTGGAGTGTTTGTTTATGCAATGAGTTTAATAGGAGTTGTAAAATATTTACAATTAAAATCGGATAAATAATGGGGGTATTTTAGACAATGTTAGATAAAATGGAAACACTTGTTAATTTATGCAAGGCAAGAGGATATATTTATGCTGGTTCTGAAATTTATGGTGGACTTGCAAATACTTGGGATTATGGACCACTTGGAGTTGAATTAAAAAATAATATAAAAAATGCATGGAGAAAGAAATTCATACAGGAAAATCCATATAATGTTGGGTTAGATAGTAGTATTCTTATGAATCCACAAGTTTGGGTTGCATCAGGCCATGTTGGTGGCTTTAGTGATCCACTTATAGATTGCAAAGAGTGTAAAACACGCCATAGAGCAGATAAACTTATTGAAGAATGGATGCATGAACATCATTGTGAACAAATAGTAGATGGTTGGTCAGACGAAAAAATGATAGACTACATGAAAGAAAATCATATAGCTTGTCCTAATTGTGGAAAAGAAAATTTTACAGGAATTAGGAAATTTAATCTTATGTTTAAAACATTCCAAGGTGTTACAGAAGATGCAAAAGCTGAAATATATTTAAGACCTGAAACTGCACAGGGAATATTTGTAAACTTTAAAAATGTGCAAAGAACAACAAGAAAGAAAATACCATTTGGAATAGCACAAATAGGAAAAGCATTTAGAAATGAGATTACACCTGGAAACTTTACATTTAGAACAAGAGAGTTTGAACAAATGGAATTAGAATTTTTCTGCAAACCAGGAACAGATCTTGAATGGCATGGATATTGGAAAGAATTTTGTAAGAAATTTTTACTTTCACTTGGAATCCATGAAAAAAATATTAGATTAAGAGATCACGAAAAAGAAGAATTAAGCCATTATAGTAAAGCTACAACAGACATAGAATTTGCATTCCCATTTGGCTGGGGAGAACTTTGGGGAATAGCTGATAGAACTGACTTCGATTTAAGAAAACACATGGAATATTCAAAAGTTGATATGAATTATCTAGAAGAAGGTACAAACGAGAGATATATACCATATTGTATTGAACCATCTCTTGGTTGTGACAGAGTCGCACTTGCATTCCTTTGCAATGGATATGAAGAAGAAGAAGTCGAAAATGGAGAAACAAGAACTGTACTTAAATTACATCCAGCACTTAGCCCATATAAGGCAGCAGTACTTCCTTTATCAAAGAAACTTTCTCCAAAGGCTCAGGAAGTATACACACTACTTTCTAAAAATTTTATGTGTGATTATGACGAGGCAGGAAGTATAGGAAAGAGATATAGAAGACAAGACGAAATTGGTACACCTTTCTGCATAACAGTTGATTTTGATACTGAAAATGATGGCACAGTTACAATAAGAGATAGAGACACTATGAAACAAGAAAGAATAAAAATAGAAGATTTGACAAACTATATTGAAGAAAAGATTGAGTTTTAAAAAGCAAAAGAGCAATATATTTATGATAAAAAAGAAATGCTATGGAGGAAATATGGAAATATGGATATTATAGATTTATTGAAAGATAAATTAGAAGAAAAAGATATATTGCTAAATGAAGATATGTCAAAACATACTTCTTTTAAAACAGGTGGAAAAGCTGATATTTTTGTTAAAATAAATGATATAGAAAAATTAAAGCATGTAATTAAAATTTCAAAAGAAGAAAATATACCACTTTTTATATTAGGAAATGGAAGCAATATTTTAGTTACTGATAAAGGAATAAGTGGTATTACATGTCAAATTAATATAACAAAATTTGATGTAGATAATAAAGGAGAAGATATTTTTGTTACATGTGGCTCAGGAAATAAACTTTCTGAAATTTCTCAAAAATTGCTAAAACTTGAAATTGAGGGTTTTGAATTTGCATCAGGAATTCCAGGAAGTGTCGGTGGAGCTATAAAAATGAATGCTGGTGCATATGGCAAAGAAATGAAAGATATAGTATTTTCTACAACATATATTGATTTTGACTGCAATATACATAAAATAAATTTAGAAGATCACAGATTCGAATACAGACATAGCATATTTTCAGATAAAAAATACATAATACTAGAAAGTACGTTTAAACTAAAAAAGGGTGAAAAAAGCGAAATTGAGAAAAAAATAAAAGAATATGCTAGTTTAAGAAAAGAAAAACAACCATATGACAAACCATCAGCAGGAAGTACATTTAAAAGAGGAAGTGATTATATAACTGCAAAGCTTATAGAAGAATGTGGATTAAAAGGCAGAAGAGTTGGCGGAGCAGTTGTTTCAGAAAAACATAGTGGATTTATTGTAAATGAACATAATGCTAGTTCACAAGATATATTGGACTTAATAGAGATTATTAAGAATGAAGTTTATAATAAAACAGGAAAAAAGATTGAACTTGAGATTGAAATTGTTGGAAAATAATGAAAATTTTACTAAAACACTTGAAAATATTACCAAAATGTAGTAAAATAATAAAGTATTAATTTACAAATATACCTTTTTCGTGGCCTAAGGAAAATAACACCACTTGAGCTAGGAAATTGGCAAATATAATATGGAGGTGCAATTATGACAAAGGAAAGAAAACAAGAAATCATTGAAACATTCAAGAGAGACGAAAAGGATACTGGTTCTCCAGAAGTTCAAATAGCTCTTTTAACAGAAAGAATCAATGAACTTACAGAACATTTAAAAATCCACACAAAGGATAATCACTCAAGACGTGGACTTTTAAAAATGGTTGGTAAGAGAAGAAATCTTTTGAACTATTTGTTTAGAAAAGACGAAGAAAGATACAAAGCAATAGTTGAAAAGTTAAATTTAAGAAAATAAAACGAAAAGAGACGTTTGAATATATACATATACAAACGTCTCAAATAGCGTATAGCGTACAATAATAAATAAAAAGATAAAGAGGTAAAAAATATGTTTAAAACATTTGAAACAGAGCTTGCCGGAAGAAAATTAGTTATTGAAAACGGCAAAATTGCTGAACTTGCAAACGGTAGTGTAATGGTAAGATATGGGGATACAGTAGTTATGGTAAATGTAACTGCATCTAAAGAACCTAAAGAAGGAATAGACTTCTTTCCATTATCAGTAGATTATGAAGAAAAACTTTATGCAGTAGGTAAAATCCCAGGTGGATTTACAAAGAGAGAAGGAAAACCAGCTGATAAAGCAATTCTTGTATCAAGAGCAATAGATAGACCAATACGTCCATTATTCCCAAAAGATTTTAGAAATGATGTATGCGTTATTGCAACTGTTTTATCAGTAGAACCTGATAATTCACCAGAAGTTGCTGCTATGATAGGTGCATCTTGTGCACTTGCAATATCTGATATACCATTTGGTGGACCAACAGCAGCAGTTAATGTTGGATATGTTGATGGACAAATCATCATAAATCCAACATTAGAGCAAAGAGAAAAGACAGAACTAAATTTAACAGTTGCTGGTACTTTGGAAAAAATTACCATGATTGAAGCTGGCGCAAAAGAAATCCCAGAAGATATAATGCTTGAAGCAATAAAAAAAGGACATGAAGAAATAATCAAAATATGTAAATTTATCTCTGATATACAAAAAGAAATTGGGAAACCTAAATTTGAATACGTTTCTTTTGCAGTATCAGAAGATTTATATAATGAAGTTGAAGAAAAGTACAAAGACAGGATGTATGAAGATGTACAAGCTCAGGATAAAGAAGTTAGAGACCAAAATATAGAAAAATTGACAGAAGATATAACTGCATACCTTCAAGAAAAATATGGCGAAGAATTTGTAGAAGAAAGAAAACAAGAAATTGGAGAAATTATTTACAAATTAGAGAAAAAATGTGTTAGAAAAATGATATATGAAGAACACAAACGTCCTGATGGTAGAAAAATTGACGAAATAAGACCACTTTCTTGTGAAGTAGGCATTCTTCCAAGAGTACATGGTAGCCGGTTTATTTACAAGGGGACAAACTCAAGTTATGTCTGTTGTTACACTTGGAATGTTATCAGAAACTCAAAGCCTAGATGGACTTGACGAAGAAACAACAAAACGTTATATGCATCAATATAACTTCCCAAGTTACAGCGTTGGAGAAGCAAGAACTTCAAGGGGACCTGGAAGACGTGAAATAGGACATGGCGCTCTTGCAGAAAAGGCACTTGTTCCAGTACTTCCATCTGAAGAAGAATTCCCATATGCAATTAGAGTTGTATCTGAAGTTTTATCTTCAAATGGATCAACATCACAAGGAAGTATTTGTGGAAGTACACTTGCACTTATGGATGCAGGCGTTCCAATAAAAGCACCTGTTGCAGGTATTTCAACAGGACTTGTTACAGATCCAGAAGATCCTTCAAAATATATAATGCTTACTGATATTCAAGGAATTGAAGATTTCTTCGGAGATATGGATTTCAAAGTTCGGAGGAACTCATAAAGGTATAACAGCAATACAAGTTGATATAAAAATTGATGGTTTAACATATAATATTATAGAAGAGGCTTTTGCAAGAACAAGAAAGGCAAGAGAATATATCTTGGACGAAATTATGCTTAAACAAATCGCAAAACCTAGAGAAGAATTATCTAAGTATGCTCCAAAAATTACAAAAACAAAGATAGCAGTAGACAAAATAAAAGATGTAATTGGTCCAGGTGGAAAAATGATAAATAAAATCATTGAAGAAACAGGAGTTAAGATTGATATTCAAGAAGACGGAAATGTATTCATTTATTCTGAAAGTTCAGAGAGTGGAAGAAATGCCTTAGAAATGATAGAAGATATCACAAGAGAAATAGAAGTAAATGGAATATATACAGGAAAAGTTACTAGAATAATGAATTTTGGCGCATTTGTTGATGTCGGTGGTGGAAAAGAAGGACTTCTTCATATTTCTAAAATTTCAGAAAAACGTATTAACAAAGTCGAAGATGTACTAAAAGTTGGAGACAAAGTTAAAGTAAAGGTCTATGAAATAGACGATCAAGGCAGAATTAATTTAACTGCAAAAAATCTTGATTAAGATATTCTTAAAAATTTAAGAAATATTTGCATTTTTTGGAAGTTTATAGTATAATTAAAATTGTTAGGGCTATAAGCCTTTAAGTTAATAAAATAATAAGAGAGGGTTGAAAATGGAATATTTATATATATTACAACAAGCAATAATATGGATAATAACAGTGTTCTGGTTATATCAATTGTTAATTAGCATATGTTCTTTTGTAAAATTAAAAGATAAACCATTATTAATCAATAAAAATCACAGATTTATGGCAATTATACCTGCACACAATGAAGAAACAGTTATAGTAAATTTAATAGAAAGTTTAAAAAATCAAAACTATCCAAAAGAATTATTAGATATTTATGTAATAGCAGACAATTGCACAGACAGCACAGCACAAGTTGCTAAAGATGCTGGAGCAATTGTATATGAAAGAAATTCTGAAACACGGCAAAACAAAAGGTCACGCACTTCAATGGTTCTTATCAAAGAAAATTGAAGAAAAAGCAGAATATGATGCTTTTTGTGTATTTGATAGTGATAATATAGTAGATCAGAACTTTATAAAAAATATGAACAAAAAGTTATGCCAAGGAGAAGAAGTAGTTCAAGGATACAGAGATATTAAAAACCCTACGGACAGTTGGATTTCTTCAGGATATGCAATATTTTACTGGATGATGAACAGATTTTATCATTTAGCTAGATACAACTTAGGATTATCTCCGCTAATTAATGGAACTGGTTTTATGGTTAAATTTGATGTTATAAAACCAAACGGTTGGCAGACATATACTTTGACAGAAGATATAGAGTTCTCATTACAAAGAATTATTGCTGGAAAAAAACTTGGATGGGCAACAGATGCTATTTGTTACGATGAACAACCAGTAGGATTTAAACAAAGTTGGTCTCAACGTTCAAGATGGACAGTTGGTCATATACAATGTATGGAAAGATATACTAAAGACCTAGCAAATTCAGTTAAAGACAAGAAAACTTTGGTTACATTAGATGGATTTTTATACATTGTTGGAAGTATCCCAATGTTTATAATAACATTATTACTACTACTTGTAAACGCTGCACTATATATGGGAGATTTAATGACAAGAGCTGATTTAATACAAAGCTATATAATGTATTTTGTACCAACGTTTTTCTTACCAATAATTACAGGTGTAATAATAATGATGCTAGATAAGAGACCAATAAAACCTATGATTAAAGGACTTTTATTCTATCCACTTTTCTTAGGGTCTTGGCTTGTAATAAACTTTAAATGTTTATTCAAGAGAGATACAAAATGGGAGAAGATTGAACACGTTAGAGATATAAAGATAAATGAAGTAATATAATAAAAGTATAGAGCAATAAAGCGTGTAATTTTATTACACGCTTTATTCAAACTATTGAAAAATATAAAAATATCTTTTATAATTGTTTTGTGGGTTTATAGGTAACCTTATAATACCTAAATTTATATACAAGGGGACATGATTAAAATAATCATGAAAACAAAAAATGAAAAAATTACATATAGCAATAATTGTAATAGGCATAGTATTTATAAGTCTTGGAGCATTTCACACAAATTTATGGTTTGACGAGAGTTATACAGTTGCAATAGCAAATCAAAGCTATGGTGATATTTGGAAAATAGGTGGATATGACGTTCACCCTGTACTATATTATTTTATGTTAAAGACATTGAGCTTAGTTTTTGGCTCAAATGTTTTGGTGTTTAGATTATTTTCAATAATACCGATTGCAATACTTGCAATACTTGGCTATACACATGTTAGAAAAGACTTTGGAGAAAAATGTGGCCTATTATTTTCATTCTTAGTATTATTTTTACCAGAAATGACAAGATATGCATCAGAAATAAGAATGTATTCATGGGCAATGCTTTTTGTAAGTATTACAGCAATTTATGCATACAGATTATACAAAGACTTTAACAATAAAAATTTGATTATTTTTGGAATTTTTAGTTTGCTTGGTGCATACACTCATTATTATGCACTTATGGCATCAGGGCTTATTAATATAATCTTGTTTGTATATTTTATAAAAAATATAAAGAATAATAAATCAGAGTTTATAAAATTTATGTGTGTTGCAGTAGTACAGGTAGGTTTATATATACCTTGGATGGTGTATTTCTTAATACAAATAAGAAAAGTATCGAGCGGATTTTGGATTGGACTACATTTTCCAGAAACACTAATTGAAGTAATTAATGTTCAATACGCAGATAAATTAAACCAGTATGTTGCGCTTGTCTTTGCTATTATACTTTACATATATTTAGGATATTTAATATTTAAAGCAAAAAGAGAAAAGCAAGAAATAAAATTCGGAATTCTTGGAATATTGATTTATGTTGGAATAATACTTGCTGCACTTGTAGTTTCACTTGTAATTATGAGACCAATTTTACTTAACAGATATTTAATTTCTGTAACAGGATTACTAGCATTTTCAATAGCATTTTTTATGGCAAAGGAAAAAAACAATTATATAACATATATATTTTGCTTTGTAATCATTGCAATGTCTGCTCTTAACAACTATTATAGAATAAAAGAAAATTATGATCCAAGTAATAATGATTTGATACAATATACGGAAGAAAATATAAAAGATACAGATTTAATTTTACATGGAAATTGCTTAAATGGTTTTATAATTGGAACTAAATTCCTTGATAATGAAGAAGTATTTTATGATGAAGATAACTGGCATGTGGAAGATGCATATGCTGCTTTTGGACCAAGCTTAAGTTATGTATATAGTTTGAATGAAGATGTGTTAAAAACTTATCATGGAAGAATTTGGATAATTGATGATGCAAGCTATAAAGTTTTAGAAGAGTTAAAGGAAATTTATGATATAAATATTATTGAACAAAAATATTTTAAAACAGCATATAATGGCTTAGAATATGCAGTTACATTGGTTGAAAAATAGATAAACAATGATTAACAAAAAGGAGGCATTTACAATGTGGAGTCATAAAAATATTAAAGTTTATGCTCTTGTTGGACCATCAGGAACAGGGAAGAGTTATAGGGCACAATATGTTGCAAGTGAAAATAATATTAATTATATAATTGACGATGGCCTTTTTATAAAAGATAATGAAGTTATTGCAGGATCTTCTGCAAAAAAGGCACCAACTAAAATAGAAACAGTTAAACATGCACTTTTTCAAACAGAAGAAGAGAAGAAGGAAATACAAAGTGCTATAAAAAAATACAAACCAGAAGGAATAATGATACTTGGAACTTCTGATAGTATGGTATATAAAATAGCTGAAAATCTTGGACTTCCTAAAATTTCTAAGATTATACGTATAGACGATATTGCAACAGAAGAAGAAATAGAAACAGCAAGAAGAATACGTGTAACAGAAGGAAAGCATGTTATACCTGTTCCAACGTTTGAGATAAAAAAAGATTTTTCTGGATATATTTTAGATCCACTTCAAATTTTTAAATCTAAGGGAATAGGCAAGATGCCATACGTTACAGAAAAGTCAATTATAAGACCAACATTCAGTTATTTAGGTAATTTTACAATATCAGATTTAGTTTTTAGACAAATTATTGAGTATCTTGCATTCAAGACACCAGCAATATATAAACTTGCTAAACTAAGAATTAATAAGTTAGAAGAAGGTCCAAGTTTATACATTGAAGTAATTGTTGAGTATGGATATAATATTAGAGAAAGTTTAATTAGCTTTAAAGAAAAGTGTATTAAAGAAATAGAAAATTTAACAGCAATGAATATTGAAAATGCGGAAATTGTAGCAAGGGGTATTCACATACCTGAAGAAGGAAAGGAAGAAGAGTAAAATGTCATTTATCGTTGCAATAGATGGACCAGCTGGATGTGGCAAAGGAACTATAACAAAGATATTAGCAAGCAAACTTAATTTAGTAAATATTGATACAGGAGCTATGTACAGATGTGTAGCTCTTGAAGCATTAAGAAAAAATGTCTTAGAAAGTGATATAGAAGGTTTAAAAAAGCTTTTAGAATCAATAGATATAAAAATTGCTGAGAAAGATAATAAACCTCAATATATATTAAATGAAGAAGATGTAACGGAGGCAATAAGAAGTCCGGAAGTTGACTCTGTTGTTGCTAAATATGCGGCTGTGAAAATTGTTAGAGACAAATTAACACCAATGCAAAGAAAAATAGGAAATGAGAAAGATTCGATAATGGAAGGTAGGGACATTGGAACAGTTGTATTTCCAAATGCTGATGTAAAGATATTTTTAGATTGTTCACTTGAAGAAAGAGCAAGAAGAAGATATAAGCAAAACTTAGAAAAGGGAATAAACGAAAGTTATGAAGAAGTTCTAGATGGTATGATAAAAAGACATAAACTTGAGACAGAAAGAGAGATTGCACCTTTTGTTAAAGCAGAAGATAGTATTTTAGTAGATAGTACACACATGTCTATTGAAGAAGTGGTAAACGAGATAGAAAAAATTATAAGGAGAAAAAGAAATGATTAGACATATAATTAAATTTTTTTTAAAGATAGCATATGCAGTTTTGTTTAGAGTAAAAGTTATAGGTAAGGAAAATATAGAAGATGGAAAGCCATACATAATATGCCCAAATCATATAAGCTGTTGGGATCCACCTTTAATGGCAGCACGTTTAAAAAGAAACGATGTATATATTTTAGCTAAGGAAGAACTATATATAAATGCATTTGTAAAATGGCTTGCTAAAAAAACTAATGTGCTTCCAGTAAAAAGGGGAAAACAAGATGTTAGTTTACTAAAAACTTGTATAAAAGTTTTAAAAGAAAATCATATAGTACTTTTATTTCCTGAAGGTACAAGAAATGGAATTGAAAAAAGGGGCAAGTTACAAAATGGTGCAGTCGTTATGAATTTAAGTTCAGGAGCTCCAATTATACCAGTTGGAATACAAGCAAGTTATAAGCTATTTTCAAAGGTAACAGTAAATATAGGAAAACCAATGGATTTTATCGAATATAAAGATAAAAAAGCGGACAAGGAAACACTTGATATGCTAAGCAATAAGCTTATGGAAGAAATAATAACATTGACAAAGAAGGAAAATTAGTGTATAATAAAGTTTATGCTGTCTAATGGAAGGAAGAAAGAAAATGAATAATAAAAATATCAGAAATATAGCAATAATAGCACACGTTGACCATGGAAAAACAACTCTTGTAGATGAACTTTTAAAACAAAGCCATGTATTTAGAGATAATGAGCAAGTTCAAGATAGAGTAATGGACTCAAATGAACTAGAAAAAGAAAGAGGCATTACAATACTTTCAAAAAATACATCAGTTATGTATAATGATATTAAAATAAATATTGTTGATACACCTGGACATGCTGACTTTGGTGGAGAAGTTGAAAGGGTTTTAAAAACAGTTGACGGGGTTTTGCTTTTAGTTGATGCATTTGAAGGAACAATGCCTCAAACTAGAGAAGTATTAAAGAAATCTCTTGCATTAAATCTAAAGCCAATAGTTGTAATTAATAAAATAGATAGACCAGGTTCTAATCCAGCAAAAGTTGTTGACGAAGTATTAGAGTTATTTATCGAACTTAATGCAAATGATGATCAATTGGATTTCCCTGTTGTATATACATCTGCAAAATTAGGTACTGCTAAATTAAATATAAATGATCCAGATGGAAAAATGGATGTACTTTTCAAAACAATAGTAGATAACATAAATCCACCAGATTGCGACGAAGATGGTCCAACACAAATGTTAGTATCTAATATAGACTATGACGATTATGTAGGAAGAATAGCTGTAGGAAGAGTTGAAAGAGGAGAAGTTAAATCTGGAATGCAAGTCGCTGTTTTGCAAATCTGATGAATCAATCTATCAAGGTAAAATTGCAAAATTATATACACATGTTGGACTAAAAAAAGTAGAGGTAGAAGAAGTAACAGCAGGAGATATAATAGAATTTTCAGGAATTCCAGATATTAGTATTGGAGAAACTGTATGTGACCCTGAACATATAGAAAAAATTCCTTTTGTAAATATAGATGAACCAACAGTTACAATGACATTTAGTGTAAATAATGGACCATTTGCAGGAAGAGAAGGAGAATTTGTAACATCAAGACATATTAGAGATAGATTATTCAAAGAGCTTGAAAGAAATGTAAGTTTAAGAGTTTCTGAGACATCTACACCAGATTCTTTTGAAGTTGCTGGACGTCGGAGAGTTACATTTATCAGTTTTAATTGAAACAATGAGAAGAGAAGGATTCGAACTTTTAGTTTCTCGTCCTAAAGTTATCATGAAAGAAATAAATGGTGTAAAATGTGAACCAATAGAAAGACTTGTTGTTAATGTGCCTGACGAATTTGTTGGAAATGTTATCGAGAAATTAGGAAAAAGAAAAGCAGAAATGGTTAATATGGAACCTGCAGAAGAAGGTCATACAAAAATAGAATTTAAGATACCAGCAAGAGGATTAATTGGTTATCGTTCAGAATTTATGACTGATACAAAAGGAAATGGAACTATGAACCATATATTTGACTGCTATGAAGAATATAAAGGTGAAATTTCTGCAAGAACTAGGGGAACGATAGTTGCATTTGAAAATGGAAAAGCTGTAACTTACGGATTATTTAATGCTCAAGATAAAGGTGAGCTATTTATAGGCCCAGGAACAGAAGTATATGAAGGTATGATAGTTGGATTAAATTCAAGGGGAGAAGATTTAGCAATAAATGTATGTAAAGAAAAGCATTTAACAAACACAAGAGCTTCTGGTTCTGATGATGCACTTCACTTAGTACCACCAATTCAAATGTCTCTTGAAAAAGCAATTGAATTTATACAAGATGACGAATTAGTTGAAGTTACACCACAAAATATACGTTTAAGAAAGAAAATACTTGATTCTAAAGAACGTGAAAGAGCAAATAGAAGGTAATATGGAAAATTTATGGATAATGTCAAATTTAATGAAATAAAGCAAAAAGCACTTGAAGAACATATTCCTATCATTATGGATGATACTTTGGATGCTATAAGAAAAATTTTAAAAGATAAAAATATAGAAAGCATATTGGAGATTGGAACTGCGGTTCGGATATTCTGCAATCTGCTTTTCTAAATTTTTGAGTGAAAACGGCCAAATTGATACAATAGAAAGAGATGAAGAAAGAAGTAAGGCTGCAATACAAAATATTAAAGAAATGGGCTTAGAAGGTAAAATAAACGTTTTTACAGGTGATGCTGTGGAGCTTTTACCAAAAATAAACAAAACGTATGATATGATATTTATTGATGCAGCTAAGGGAAAGTACCCATTTTTCTTAAGTGAGGCTTTAAGAATGTCAAAGTCTGGAACATTAATTTTTGCTGATAATGTTTTATATAAAGGATATGTAATGAGTGATTATAACAAGCATAAGCAAAGAACAGCAGTTAGAAATTTAAGGGAATATTTGAAACAAACCTTAGAAAATCCAAAACTAGAAAGTGAAATCTTAGAAGTAGGAGACGGACTTTGCGTAAGTAAGGTCAAATAGATTTTAAAACAAGTTTAATGAAGATAAAGAAGATACAACTGTATCAATAAATACAAGTACAACTATTGAGTTTGCAATAAATTTTTGAACATTTACAGGAATTTTACTTAGTATTTTTCCAACAATTTTTGATGTAAATGGATAAATATATCTTACAAAAATTATACTTCCGAATACCCCAAACAACACAGAAACTTAATGTTATTCTGCCGTTTAAATTTAGAAATTGGCCAGTATAATCCCACCATCTTGTAGCAAATAGAGATTGTAAGAAGAAATCTGTAACGTACTCAAAAACACTAAATACAATAGCTGATAAGAAAAATAGTCTTATTGGCTTATTTTTGTAATCTCTAAAAAATGCAATAAGAATAAGTGCAGCATAGCCATAGATAGGGCAAATAGGACCGTATAAAAAGCCTCTTTTTATAAAGCTATGTGTATAAATTAAGGCATAAATTTCTTCACATATCCATCCTATAAAGGCAAATATTGCGTAAAATATAACCATTTTTTGGAAATTGGATAATTTCTTTTTATTATCAGCCATAGACACCCCTTCATTTTTATTTTATATATTAAATAATATCAAATAATACATAAAAAGTAAAGAGATTTTGCAATTATTTACTGGATAATACTTTCTTGATTAGAATAGGTGAAGTAATTTATTTTATGAATCTTTGCTGTCGCAGTCTACGAAAATTTAAAATAAGATGTAGACTGCTCCACTTCGCCCTTCGCTTCGCTCCGGTTAATCGCTTACGCAGATTCATAAAATAAATTACTTTACCTATTCCTTTATCTAATAATGTTTATCTTGTAAATTAAAACAATGTAAATAAATTGTATCACGTTGACAATTTACATAAAACGGGATATAATATTAGATGGTACAAAATGTACATAGAAGGTTCAGGTTCATAATTGAAATGAACAAAAAAGGAGGTAATAAACAAAAAGGCAAGGAAAAAGAAGGTAAGTTAATATCTATAAGTAGAACAAAAAGGAGTGCGGTAAAAATGTCAAAGTATGTACGTCTTGTTGAAGTTATGGAGAACAAAGAAAAGTATGGTGACTTTTCGCAAAAATTCATTAACTACACACCCGACACCAAAAAAATCACTCTTACTCCCAAGGAAACCGGCACGGAAGATGCACAAGTAATTAAAACGGAAAATCTGGAATGGCATCCGTTTTTGTTCCGCGGGGAGCTCTGCTTAATCGGCAGCCCCACTGCGAAAGGTCTCACTTTACGGGGTAGATCTGGGTACAACAATGCAAATACGTGTATCAACAAAGCAAGCATAATTTATGAGAGCAAAGAGCTGCACACACGTGCACATTCTCTAAGCATTCCTATCATTAATTGTTTATGTGGGGAAATTAGAGAAAATGAAAAAAGTGCGTGGGTTGCTTGTAGCTATTCGGCTATCGGGAACTATGGGAAAGCGTTTGAAGAGTATGGCCAGTATGTTACTAAAAGAAATGGATATGTCAATATGACTCTATATCGATCCAATGGCGAATCATTTGAAGAAAGTTTTGCAATTAGACCTATTGTGGGATTACCCAATCGTATTCTTATTGACATCGAAAATCCTGAAATGGACGGAGAAACTCCTGAAAAAGCATACAAGCTTTACCTTCCAAGAAATGATGCTTTTGATTCTTTTCTTAAGGGAAAAGAAGTAAATAAGTCTTCCAAAGAAAAAGAAGCAGATAAATCTCTAAAAGATTCAGAAGGAGCATATTATCCCACTATGGAAGACGTAAGAAAGCTCAGAATGGCAAAGTTTTTAATGCAGCAGTACTTTGGGCTCCTTGATGATGTAACATATGAAGTTTCTATTGAATACCTTGATGAACTTGCTAAGAAGTTTGAAAATCTCCTGAAGTAAAATTATTAATTTTCAAGCAAAAAAAACACGAAAGGAGAGTTTAAAATGCCAGGAAATGTGCGGTTAATTGATGCTTTAAGTGACGAAAAAGCATACGGCCATCTGACGGAGAAATTTATAAACTACACGCCAGATAAGCAAAAATTGACTTTTTACGATAAGTTTACAGGCTGTGAAATTGACCAAACAATCACAACTGAACGTCTTAGCTGGAATCCATTCGTAATTTTTGGCTATCCGATGTTAATTGGTAGTCCGACAAACTTTTCGCTTACGCTGTGTGGCAAAACAGGGTACAAAAATGCAAGTGCGTGCATTAAAATGGCTGGGCAAGTATATGAAAGCAAAAAAATGCATGCACAGTCATATAAATTTGATGTCCCGGCTTATGAGAAATTGAGTGAAAAGATAAGAATTTGTAATGTAGATTGTTGGATGGCATGCGATTTTAAATTTATTGGCTATGGATACGTAAAAAAAGAGTATTATGGACAATATGTTGCTACAGCTAATGATTATGTCCCTATGCTGTTATATAAGACAGAAATTGGTGACATGAAAAAAAGCTTCGCAATTAGGCCAGTTGTAAAACTGCCTAAAGAGACACTTATATGTTTAGGTGACCCTGAAAGAGATGGAGAAACTCCTGATAAGGCGCATAGAATTTTCCTTGATGAAGAGTAAATAAGTTTACACTTCGCTTTTGTATATATGACTTGACTTTATTTAACTTTGGGTAATGTTATATAACCTTTTAAAGTAAAATTAGTAATTTGCTTTAAACCACATGGAATTGTTTATATTCTGTGTGGTTTTTATATTGAAATTTATGGGATTTTGTAATATAATATACTAGTAGTAAGGAGAAAATGTATGAAAAAACCAGAATTACTTGCACCAGCAGGATCGTTTGATAAGGCAAAAATTGCCTTCCTATATGGAGCAGATGCTGTATATTGTGGAACCGCATCATTATCTTTAAGAAGTAGAGCAGAAGTAGAAGAAGACGATTTAGAAAAAACCATAATATATGCTCATGATATAGGAAAAAAGGTTTATGCTGCAATAAATATATATGCCTTAGACGAAAATTACGAAGAAATAAAAAAACAAGCTAGAATGTTAAACAAAATAAAAGTAGATGGAATAATTTTATCAGATGGCGGAGTACTTGATACTATAAAGGAAGAAGCACCAGATATTCCAATACACATCAGTACACAGTCAAATATTGTTAGTTCTCATTCTGCTTCCTTTTGGTACAAAAATGGAGCAAAAAGAATAATTTTAGCAAGGGAGCTAAATAAAGAGCAGATAAAAGAAATAATAAAAAATACACCTAAAGACTTGGAAACAGAAATATTTGTCCATGGCGCATTGTGTTTTGGATATTCAGGAAGATGTTTCTTAAGTGATTTCTTAGCATCAAGAAGTGCAAATCTTGGAGATTGCGCACAAAGCTGTAGATGGGCATACAATGTATATGCTGAAGAAAAGAATAATCCACGGAAATCTTATGCCAGTTGAATATGACGAAAAGGGTACATATATCTTTTCTTCAAAGGATTTATGCCTTTTAAAAGAAATACCAGAAATCATTGACATGGGTGTTGATAGCTTGAAAATAGAAGGAAGGCTTAAAACAGAATACTATTTAGCAAGCGTTGTAAATAGTTATAGGAATGCAATAGATGACTACATAAATTCTCCTAAAGATTACGATTATACAAAATATTTAAAGGAAATAGATAAAGTTAAAACAAGGAGTTTGACAGATTTTTACTTTAATGATAGAAATAATAAAGATTTTCAAGAATTTGAAGGTAAACAGTATAATCCAGATTACGAATTTGGTGGCAAAGTTATAGAGTATGAAGAAGATAAATCAATAATTGAAATAAAAAATAAGTTATTTGTGGGAGATACACTTGAAATAATTATACCTGGTAAGATAGAAGTGTGTAAATTTACAATAGATAAATTATGGAGTGTGGAAACAGACGAAGAAATAGACAGTGTAAGCCCAGGAAAAAAGGGTCAACTTGTAAAAATGCATCTCCCTATAAAGTGTGAAAAGGATTGGATTATAAGAAGGAAGAAAAATAGTTAATTATTAATCCTTAATCTTTCACCTGCAAAAATCAAGTTAGGATTTTTGATGTTATTTAGTCTAACAATACTATTTATTGTAACGTCAAACATCCTAGCAATTTGTGTTAAGGTATTTCCCCTTTTTATAGTATAGATTATATGGTTTGCGTCATAAGAAATATCTGTAATTTGTGATAAATTTCTTGTTGTATCTATTTTTAAAACTTCTCCTGTGAATATTAAATTAGGATTTCTTATTCCATTTAGCCCTGCAATTTCGGAAACAGTAGTACCGAACCTTAATGCAATACCACTTAATGTATTACCACGTCTTACGGTATATAATTCTATTTTATTTGTTGTATTTTCAGGAGATATTATAACATCATTTGAAGATAAAAATATATCTCTTGTAAATCTATCTCTATCAACAAATCCCCTTATACCATTAATTCGACCAACATCTGTAAATTGAAAACCAATCCAAGAATTCCAGTTTACATTATTTGATGGAGTGGATACATCGTATTCTGCAATCCATAAAGGATAATCGTTTGCAAGTTCTCTTGAAAATGTATTTCTTGCATTAAATGCGTCAGAGTATATAACAACTTCTTTTCCAGTAATTCGACTTATTTCTTCTAAAAAAGTTCTAGAAATATTATTTATTTCTTCAACATTTAATTCGCCAAAACTTTCAAAATCCATAGCTAATCTACAATCTGGAGATGTATTTGAAATAACAGATGCAAAGTATCTTGCTTGTTCTATAGCTTCACTTGTATTTCTAGCAGTAAGGTAGTGGTATAATCCAATATTTAAACCAACAGATTTTGCGTTATTATAGTTTACCTTAAAATATGGGTCAACTATGTTATTACCTTCACTTGCTTTAATATAAACAATTTGTATTCCGGAATTCTTAACGCTTTCATAATCAATATATCCTTGCCAATTACTTACATCAATACCTTCGTAAATTTCGTCAGAAGATGGTGTAAGTGCAAATGAACATGAAATTAAGGATATGTATGTAAATAAAAATACAAAAACAGAGTATATTGCTTTTTTAATCATAAATTAATCTCCTTCATTCTTGAAATTCTTTACTTAACTTACTTATAGCTTTAGTTTCTATTCTGGAAACGTAAGAACGTGATATGCCAAGCATTTTTGCAATCTCATTTTGTGTTTTTGGAACCTTGCCATTTAAACCAAAGCGTAATTCCAAAATTAATTTTTCACGATCTTTCAAAACTTCTTTCATTTTTTGAAATAATTTTTTGGTTTTTAATTTTAAATCTATCTCGTCTTCAATGCTTCTTTCGTCATTTTCTAGAACTTCCAGAAGAGTTATTTCATTATCGTCTTTATCTTTTCCGAATAGGTTCATTTAGGTATACTTCTGACTTAATTTTTTTAGAAGTTCTTAAAAACATAAGAATCTCGTTTTCTATGCATCTTGATGCATACGTTGCAAGCCTTATATTTTTATCCATATTAAAGCTGTGTATACCTTTAATAAGTCCAATTGTACCAATAGAAATTAAATCGTCTTGTTCAATATTTGTGGAAGAATATTTTTTTGATATATGTGCAACAAGCCTTAAATTCCTTTCAATTAATATGTTTCTTGCTTCATCATCTCCGTTTTTTAATCTTTCTAAAAATATTTTTTCTTCTTCTGGGCTTAATGGCTCTGGAAAAAGATTAGAACTTTGTATATACCCGAACAACAAATAATGCGGTTTTTAGAAAAGCTAAGAATCCGGATAAGAAAAAAGCTGATACCATTAAATTACCTCCTAAAAATGTTCTACACAAAAAATTATATGTTATTTTTTCTACTTTGTGCATGACCATAATAAAAATTGAGTTTGAACTTTTTTAATTAGAATAGCATAAATTAAAGATTTTACTTGCAATATTTGATTTTATTTAATATAATCAAGTAGGAGAGTGAAATATTAATGATAGATCTTGAAGAAAACAGAAGAGAATTAGACAGACTAAATGAAAGATTTTTAAGTTTAGAAAACACAATAGGAAAGCAAGAAAAGTTAGAAAGTAAGTTAAAAGAGCTTGAAGAGAAAACACTTGTAGATGGATTTTGGAATGATACAAAAACATCAAACACGATTCTTAGAGAAATTAAAGATACAAAGAGCAAATTAAATTCAATTATAAGTATAGGTGAAGAGATAAATAATTTAATTGAAACTAACGACTTCTTGAAAACTGAATCAGATAAAGAAATGGAAGACGGATTGGCAAAAAGTACAATTAATCTTTCAAAGAAAATAGAAAATTTAGAAACAAAAATGTTTTTATCTGGTAAATATGATATAAATAATGCAATTATAACACTTCACCCAGGAGCACGGCGGAACTGAATCACAGGATTGGGCTCAAATGCTATATAGAATGTATTCAAGATGGGCAACAGATCATGGGTATAAAATAAAAGAAACCGATTTTCTCGAAGGTGACGAAGCAGGTATAAAAAGTGCTACAGCTGTTATTGAAGGTGAATATGCATATGGCTATTTAAAGGGAGAGATGGGAGTTCATAGATTAGTTAGGATTTCTCCATTTGATGCAGGTGGAAGAAGACATACATCTTTTGCATCAGTTGAAGTTCTTCCAGAAATAACTGATGACATTGAACTTGAGATAAATCCAGACGACTTAAGAGTTGATACATACCGCTCTTCTGGAGCAGGTGGACAGCATATAAATAAAACATCATCAGCAGTTAGAATTACACATATTCCAACTAATATTGTTACATCATGTCAATCTGAACGTTCTCAACTACAAAATAAAGAAACGGCTTTAAAAATGCTTAAATCAAAACTTTTAGATTTAAAGGAAAAGGAACAAAAGGATAAGATAGAAGATTTAAAGGGAGTTCAAAGAGACATAGCATGGGGAAGCCAGATAAGGTCATATGTATTTTGCCCATATACGCTTGTAAAAGACCATAGAACAAACTTCGAAGTACGGAAATGTTGAATCAGTTATGAATCGGAGATTTAGATGGATTTATGGAAGCATATTTAAGATATGACAAAAAAGAAAATAAATAAGTCTAATAAGTGTTCTAAATATTCAAATTCCTGAATATATATAGATTATACAAAAGTATATTTAGGAGGAAATATTATGACACTTGAAGAAAGAAAAAATTTTACTCAAACTACTATACAAAATTTAATATTAGAAAACAGAGAAAAGCTAAGTATATCAGGAGTGCTTGATGTACTTAGCTTTGATGATCAAATTGTAATGGTAGAAACAGAGCTTCGGACTTTTAACAGTTAAAGGCGAAAATTTGAAGATAAATAAACTTAGTATTGATACATCAGAAGTGATTGTAGACCGGAAATATAAGTTCACTAAGCTATTCGGATAAAGATTTTAGCAAAGACAAAGGTGGAAGTTTAATTAGCAAAATATTTAGATAGTTTACAAATAAAATCTTTATAATGTATAGGAGATAGTAAAAAGTGAGCAGTATAATTGAAAATCAGGTCTACCTATTTATGATATTTGTGTTAAATGGTATCGTTATAGGCATAATTTTTGATGTTTTTAGAATTTTAAGAAAAAGTTTTAAAACTCCCAATTTTGTTACAGACATAGAAGACATTTTGTTTTGGATATGTGCAACATTAATTGTGCTATATTCACTATTTGTATTTAATAATGGTGAAATACGCGGATATATCTTTATTGGCTTGTTTTTGGGATTAGCAATTTATATGTTATTATTTAGTAAATTTGTAGTTAAGGTATCTGTGAAGATAATAGAAGTTTTGACTAAAATTCTTGGAGAAGTTTTTAAATTTATATCTTATCCAGTAAAAATAATAATTAGATTTATTACAAAAATATTTATTATCCCTATAAATTTTACAAAAAAACATCTTGTTTTTAAAAATCTCCATAAAAATAACGAAAAATTAGAGAATAAAGAAGGATTTTGATAAGTTATGTAGAATTATATAATATACATAATTGTATTATTCTTAAGAAAAATCTATGAAAAGAGATACATATGAAGTTTAATTATAAAAAATTATTAAAAAAAGTTTTTATTATAACTTTCATTATATATTTTACAGTTACAATTTATCACCAACAAATAACTTTAAATAGTTATCAAGATAATATTATGGCTGTAGAAGAAGAGATAAAAGAAGAAGAAGAATACAAAGAATCACTTGTATCATTAAAAGAAAATTCTAATTCTTTAGAGTACATAGAGACAATAGCTAGAGAAAAACTTAATATGTATAAACCAGACGAAAAAGTTTATAGAGATAGATAGAAGTCTACAATATTAGTAATTAAAATTAATTAGTTAATTAATTTTAATTTTAAATTTATGTTTTTATCCAATTGTGCAAAGTATAAAGCACATTTCTCAAATTTTCCAAGTTAAAAATAAATAGATATATAGTAAAATGGGGGTATAATTTTATGGATGAAAGTATGCAATTATCTCAATTGCGTAAAATTGCAAAAGAAAGAGGATTGAAAAACTTCACTAAATTAAAAAAGAGCGATTTGATTGAGCTATTAAACAGTACAGAAGGACAAGCTAAAGATAAATCTAAAGAAAATACTAAAGAAAAAGTATTTGATAAAGAAGAATTTGAAATAGAAAATTACGATGAAGGTAAGGCTAAAGAAGAATTTGTTAGCGGAAATGGAGTATACAAGGTTACTGGAGAAAATGACGATATTGTTGAAGGAATATTAGAAGTTTTACCTGATGGATATGGCTTTTTAAGGGGAGAAAATTATTTATCTACGGCACAAGACGTATATGTTTCTCCTATACAGATAAAAAGATTTAGATTAAATACTGGAGATAAAATTAAAGGAATAGCACGTTTTCCCAAAGAAGGTGGAAAGTTCCCAGCATTAATATTTGTTGGTCATATTAATGATGCAATTCCTGAAGTTGCACTTGCAAGAAAGAGTTTTGACGAACTTATTCCAATACATCCAGAAGAAAGACTAAGGCTTGAAACAACTCAAAATGAAATCGCAATGAGATTAATAGATTTAATTTCTCCTATTGGTAAGGGCCAAAGGGGAATGATAGTAGCACCACCAAAAGTTGGAAAAACTACATTATTAAAGAAAATTGCAAATAGTATAACAACTAATAATCCTGAAGTTGATTTGATTGTACTACTTATTGATGAAAGACCAGAAGAGGTTACAGATATGAAAAGGTCAATCAAGGGAGATGTTATATATTCTACATTTGACGAACTTCCAGAACATCACGTAAAAGTTGCAGAAATGGTACTTGAAAGAGCTAAGAGATTAATCGAGCAAAAGAGAGATGTTGTTATTTTACTAGATAGTATCACAAGACTTGCCAGAGCTTATAACTTAGTTGTTCCAGCTTCAGGTAAAACTTTGTCAGGTGGTTTGGATCCAACTGCACTTCTTAAACCAAAAAGATTCTTGGGAGCAGCAAGAAATATAGAAAATGGTGGAAGCTTGACAATACTTGCAACAGCTCTAGTAGAAACTGGAAGCAAAATGGACGATATCATTTTTGAAGAGTTTAAAGGAACAGGTAATATGGAAGTACATCTTGACAGAAAATTATCTGAAAAACGTATCTTCCCTGCAATAGATATTAATAAATCTGGAACAAGAAGAGAAGAAAAACTTTTAACAAAAAGAGAACTTGATACTGTATTTGCACTTCGTAAGGCATTATCAAGCATGCCAGTCGCAGATGTTACAGAGCAACTTTTAACTCAAATGGTAGCAAGCAAAAATAACGAAGACTTTTTGAATAAAATGGATTATTTCCTAAGTAAATTTAAAGATTAAAATGAATTAACAAATAATATTGATATATAATTTAAAATAGCTGAAATGTTTTTTTAAGAATCTGCGTAAGCGATTAACCGGAGCGAAGCGCAGGGCGAATGGAGCAGTCTACATATGTTTGTTTAATTTTGTAGACTGCGACAGCAAAGATTCTTAAAAAAACATTTCAGCTATTCTTTTATATAATAATTTAAAAAATTTTAGTTCATAATTTTATGCCTTTTTGGATAATATATTCATATAGTAGGGGGAAATAATTTGAATATTATAGAAAAAATCAATAAATTTTTCGAAAAGGCAAACAATGACCATATTAGCGAATATGCAGCGAACTGTGCATATTATACTTTTCTTTCATTTATTCCTTTTATTATATTGCTTTTAAGTCTTATAAAATACATAAATATAGAACAAGACTCTCTTGTATATATATTTGAATCGATATTACCCAGTATCATGAAAAATAGTGTCTTAGACATAATACAAGAAGCATATTCTAAATCATTTGAAACAATATCAATTTCTGCAATTTTTATGCTATGGTCTGCAAGTAGAAGTTTTTATGCATTAAATAAAGGACTTTTATCAATATACGAAAGAGAAGAAAGTTCTAATTATTTTTTAGAACGAATTAAGGGAGTAATAGGTGCAATGTTTGCATTATTACTTGTAATTTTAATGCTAGTTTTGCTTGTATTTGGAAATATTATAGAAGAGATTGTAAAAGAAAATTTTAAGGGCTTTAGTAATTTCTTTAGTGTAATACTAAATGCAAGATGGATTATATCTATTATATTTATGTTTTTTATTTTTTTATTTATGTTTAAATTGTCTTGTAAAGTTAAAGGAAAAAAATTAAAAGATTATGCAATAGGAGCATTATTTACATCAATATCTTGGTATGCAATTTCTTTTTTCTTTTCTATATATGTTAATATCTTTACAAATTTTTCTGTTATATATGGGAGCCTTGGTACATTAATACTTATTATGACATGGCTTTATGCAGTTATTTATGCAATTTTTTTGGGCGCAGAAATAAATTGTGCCCTAGAATAAGAATGGCTATATAAAGCACAAAAAAGTATTATACAGTAACAAAAAAACGTCAAGTGAAAAATTAAATGCAATTCTGTAAAGTAAATGCAATTTGTACGATTAAATGCATGGAAAAAAGCAATAT
>CANQXL010000009.1 GCA_947627705.1 uncultured Clostridia bacterium | reverse complement strand
TTTTCTTCTTCCTGTACCATAAAACATTATTTTCTCTGAACTTGCTTTAGGCATTTAATTTTCCTCCTTTAAAATTCCCATTTTTCTGGTTTTTGAGCTTGATTTTCATGTTCACTTCCAGCATATACTCTTAATTTTTTAATTGATTCTCTTCCTAGGCTGTTATGTGGAAGCATTCCTTTTATTGCAAGCATCATTGCTTTTTCTGGATTATCATTTAGCATATCTTTTGCTGAAACTTCTTTCATTCCACCGATATATCCTGAATGACTTCTATAAACTTTTTGATTTATTTTATTTCCTGTTAAAATAGCTTTACTACAATTGATTACAATTACATGATCTCCAACATCCATATTTGGTGTGAATGTAGGTTTATGTTTTCCTCTAAGAAGTCTTGCTGCTTCTGTTGCGACACGTCCTAATGGCTTTCCTTCTGCATCAATTATATACCATTTTCTTTCAATTTCATTTCCCTTTACGCTGTATGTTGTGTTATTCATGGTAATTAATTACCTCCTTTTATTTATGCTCTTTTAAATTTTTACGATTTAAAATATCCAAACTATGCAGTTTACCGGGTTTTTTGCTACATTGTTTACATATTTTATCATACAATACCTAAATATTTTAATACATATTTGCTGAAATGTCAATACTTTTGCGTAAACTTTTTAAGCTTTCATTAAAAGCGCATTTCTTAAATCTACCGTATCTGGATGTATCAAAGCCTTCTTTGCAATATTCTTCTGTATCGTGAAATCAAGAGTAAATAAAATTGCACTATCTAAGTCTTTTTTAGCCATTTCTCTAAGCTCGTCAACATGTTCATAAGTTCTATTTTCTTCTATCTTGTCTGCTATGTATATTATTTTTGCAAACGTATCCATATCTTTATGACCTGTTGTATGATATGCTATTGCATTTTGTATTTTCTCACTTACATTAAATTCTGCTTTTGCAATATATGCACCAAGTTTTGCATGAACTAGCCCCATATTTATTTTTTCTATTTCGTCTATCTTTATTTTTCCGCTTCCTATATATTCTTCTATTTGTTCCTTTGGCACTTCTTTTGCAATATCATGTATTAATCCTGTAAATTCAGCATCTTCTTCATTTTCTCCATATATTCTTGCAAGTTCTTTTGCACATTTCATAACTCCCAATGAATGATTATATCTTTTTTCTGATAGCATTGTTTTAAGTTTTTCTTTTACTTTTTCTATATCCATAATTCTTGCACTTTCCTTTCTTAATTTACATCTAGTTATATTTATTTACGCTGCAATTTTATATTGTTTTAAATATAATTTTTCAAATATATCATTATATTATTTTTCATATATTGTTTTATATATATCATAGTTTTTTAAAATTTTTCTAACATAATTATTGGTTTCTTTATATGGAATATTTTCAATATCTGATCCATCTTCTTTTATTACGCCATTTTGTATCCATTTGTTAACTGTGCCAAGCCCTGCATTGTATGCAGTAATGGCTAAATTGTAATTTCCTTTAAAATATTTTACCAGATTTGAAAAATATTTTGTCCCAATTTCTATATTGGTCTTAGCTTCCCTTAAATCTATTTTTTCTATTCCAACTTCATCTGACACTTCTATTGCTGTACTTTCAATAATTTGCATAAGGCCTATTGCTCCACTTTTTGAAATGCAATTTTGATTAAAGTTACTTTCTCCCTTTATGAGAGCATATATCCATTCTTCTTCTATTTCATATTTTTCAGAACTTTGTTCTACATATTCTGAATATTTTTTAGGATACAATTTTTTTAATATTTTAGGATATACCACTATACTAAATACCGTGATAAATATTATACTTACCGCAAGTACAATTATATATGTTTTCTTCAAAATTTCTCCTACTTTCGTTTTCTTAAAACTATCTATTCATTTTACTTTTGTTTTGAATTTTAAATAATTTTTATATGCATAAAGATTATTTACATCCATACCAATTATCTGACATAGAAACTTCGGTAATTAATGGCACTGATAGCTTTACTATATTTTCCATCGAGCTTTTTAAAATTTCTTTTGCTTCTTCAATTTCTGCTTCTGGAACTTCTAATAAAAGTTCATCATGCACTTGAAGAACAATTTTTGATTTTAGATTTTTTTCTTCTATTTTTTTATTTACTTCTATCATTGCCATTTTCATTATATCTGCAGCTGTACCTTGGATTGGCATGTTAAGAGCAACTCTGCTTCCAAATTGCCTTACCATAAAATTTTGTGATTGAAGCTCTGGTATATATCTTCTTCTTCCAAATATTGTACTTACATATCCATTTTCTTTTGCACTTTCTTCTATCTTTTCCATGTATTCTTTTATACCACTATACTTATTTAGATACTCTTCTATATACTCTTTTGCTTCTTTTCTTGGCATATGTAGTTGTTCAGAAAGCCCAAAATCGCTTATTCCATACACTATTCCAAAATTTACTGCTTTTGCTTTTGTTCTATCTTCTTTTGTTACATCTTCCAAATTTTTATTAAATACTTTTGATGCAACTTCTTTATGGATATCTATTCCATTTTTAAATGCATTTATCATATTTATATCATTTGAAATATGTGCAAAAACTCTAAGCTCTATTTGTGAGTAGTCAGCATCTATGAATACATAACCTTTTTGTGGTTTAAATACTTTTCTTAGATTTTTTCCAAGTTCAAAACGTGTTGGAATATTTTGCAAGTTAGGTTCTGCACTACTTATTCTTCCTGTTGCTGTAACTGTTTGGTGAAAATATGAATGTATTCTTTCTGTTCTTTTATTTATATATGGTAGCATACCTTCTACATAAGTTGAATTCAACTTCATTAATTGTCTATAATCTAAAATTTCATTTATTACAGGGTGTTCTTCTCTTAACTTTTCTAGTACTTCTACATCAGTTGAATACCCTGTTTTTTTCTTTTTTTGTATTGGAAGTTTTAAATCTTCAAATAATACTTTACCTAGTTGCTTTGTTGAATTAATATTAAATTCTTGACCACATAATCTATATATATTATTTGTTTTTTCTTCTATTTCAAATTTTAGATTTCTTCCAAACTCTGTTAATTCTTCTTTATCAACCCAAATTCCTGTATATTGCATTTTAGCTAGTACTTCAGCACATGGCATTTCTATCTTTTCAAATAATTCTATTTCGTTTTGCTCTTCTATTATTTCTTTTGTTTTAGCATATAGCTTTTCTATTATATATGCATAAATACATGATTTTTCCTTTTCATCTTCTACTGTTTCTTCTTGCATACTAAATAGGTCTAGTTGTTCTTCTTTTTCCTTCTTATTTGTGTATTTTGATAAATCTAAATTTAAATATCTTATACTTAATGTATCTATATCATATTTATTTTTTATAGAGTCTATTATATATCCTGCAATTTCTATATCATAGTTAAAGTTTTTAAGTGTTATTCCTAATTCTTTTAATAAAATAAAATCTTGCTTTAATTTATATCCGACTTTGGCAATTTCTTTATTCTCAAATATGCTTTTTAAATTCTCTTTTATATATTCTATTTTTTCTATATAATACACTTTATTTTCTCTTGCAATACTCATGCTGATTATTTTCTTTTTAATGATTTTATCTTCTGATAAATCTTCTTTTGTGTTTAAATAATAAGTTATTCTCTTATCTTTTTCTATATCACTTATTAATTTATTTAGTTCTTTTTCATTTAATATATCAATTATTTCTATTTTATCAAGTAAATTTTCTTCATTTTCTTCGTTTCTTAAAGAAAATTTGTCTATATATTTATTAAATCTAAGTTTTGTAAATATTTCTAAAACTTTTTCTTTATCCCATTCATTTCTTTTTAAATCTTCTATTTTTTCTTCTATCGGACTATTTGTATTTATTGTTCCGAAGCTGCATTGATAGATATGCTGATTCTTTTCCTTGTATTAATTTTTCTCTTAATTTTCCCTTTATATCTTCTGCTTTTCCGTTTTCTAAACTATTATATAGCTTGTCTATTGTTTTATATTTTTGTATAAGTCCTAAAGCTGTTTTTTCACCTATTCCAGCAACTCCCGGAATATTGTCCGAATTATCTCCCATAAGACCTTTTACCTGTATTAATGCTTTTGGCTCTATTTTATATTGTTCAATTATTTTTTCTCTATTATAGTCGTCTTCTTCTGTCTTTCCATTCTTTGTCCTGGGAATTCTTATTGTTACCTTATCTGTTGCAAGCTGAAATGTATCCCTATCTCCAGAAAGTATTGTTACATCTATTCCCTTTTTTCCGTGCTTTTGTTGCAAGAGTTCCTAATATATCGTCTGCTTCGTATCTTTCCTTCTCTACAATTTTTATGTTCATAGCATTTAATACTTCTTTTATAAGCGGAAGCTGCATTGCAAGTTCGTCTGGCATCCCTTTACGTGTTCCTTTATATTCGCTATATAATTCATGTCTAAATGTTTTTGCCTTCATATCAAACGCAACTGCCAAATATTCTGGATTAAGATTTTCTAATATTTTAAACATTATTGCTAAAAATCCATATACTGCATTTGTATATGTTCCATCTTCTGTTTGAAGCATATGCGAGCCCATTATACCGTAAAACGCTCTATTTAATATGCTGTTTCCATCAATTAAAACTAATCTTGACAAGGCATAATCCTCCTTTAAAAATTTATCTATATTTTATTATTTTCCCAACATCATTTTCGTATATTATTTCTCCCATATTGTTTATTTTTTCGTCTGTTATATTGTTTTCATACATAGTATCTGTGTTTCTATCTGAATCTGCATCCGTATTTGTATCTGTATTTTTATTTATAACTGTATTTGTATCTATATTTGTATCTTTTTCCATATTTGTATTTGTTATATTTTGATTATCATTTTTTAAATATATTATATAATCTATATCTATATTGTCTGTTTTAATTTCTTTATCTATTATCTTTTCAATTTTTAACTTTTTATACAATAATTTGTCTTCTCCACTGAACTTAGAATTATTAATTTCTTCTTCAAAATTTATATATCCTGTTAATCCATATATCCATTGTAATTCTTCAGAACTTGCAACGAATTCTATTTTATCATTATCAAAATTTAAATGTTCTTTTGCATATTTTAATAGGTCAATTTCTTCCGTTGACAAATCTTCTTTTCTATCCACAATTATTGTCTTATTTATTCCAAAAATTTCAACTGGACTTAGAATACTCTCGTAGCGGTTAAACGTTTTATTCTCTAGTGGTATTCTAAATATAACTAGGTTTATAAGTATTATTAAGACATATGTCATAAGTATAGAATACGCTCTTCTTTCGTGTTTTTCAAATATATACATTAATGCTCTAAAGTTTATATAAATAACAATTATCCATAATGCATAGTAATTTTTCATATAATAGTATACAGAAACTTTTTCAAATTTTACTCCTAATACTAAAACTAGCATAAATATTAAAGTACATGCAAGCGTAATATTTTCAAATGAAAATAGTTCCTTCTTCTTTATCTTTTTATATATGTAATATCCAATTAGCGGAATTAGTAAAATAAAATTAGAGTAGTAATTTACATATATTTTACCATTTAATTTGAATACATTATTAATCATATGATTAGCATGATTTAATGCAGCTTTAAAAGCTTCTAATGCACTACTATTTAGCATACTATATATACCTGGTGATAAATGATATATGTATCCTAAGAAAAATGGCAAAAGAAGTGTTATACTTAATAAAGATATATTTCTTTTGCATAATATTTTTCCATTTTGTTTTTTACTATATATGCAAAAATATATCCAAAGTCCACTATACATAAATGGTATATACATATAATAAGCACAAAATAAAGTAAAATTTAATAATGCAAATATTACTAAATAATAGCCAAACTTTAGCTCTTCTTTTTCAAAATAGTATATCATGTGTATTAATGTTGTTATTATTAATATTCCCAAACTTTGATATTCAAATCCATAATAGAGACTATTTAATGGATAACCCATCATATAAATAATGCTTACAATTAGTGCAAGTATTTTGCCTTTTTTAGAATTTGTAAATTTTTCTAAAGTATTATACATCATTAAGCCTGTCATTGTAAATACAAATATGTCTAATGATATAAATATTTTGTAGTTATCCATCTTGTCTACATAAGTAGATAGACTTTTCATGATTATTCCACTATTAACATATGAAGCTATTTTTCTTGTTTGGAACGAGCCATATATCTTATCTTTAGTTAAATTTAAAAGGCTATCTCCATCAGTAAATAATCTTGATGTTACAAAATGCACCGATGGATCTCCTGTTTCATATTTTATATTAAAAGGAAATCCAAAGTTTAAATATGCTACCAATAATGCTAAAGCTATAATTATTAATGAACAAATAAGTCCAAACTTATCTAGCTTATATTTTTGCTTACTTTTTCTTTTTATTATAAAATAAATAATTAAAATTGAAAATATAGCATTAATTATGCTTAAACTTACAAGTGTTATCGGGATTCTAAAAAATGTAAATACATAACATACAAATGTGTTATAACACATTAAAAGTACTATTGATATCCCCATAAAACTTAAAATATTTAATTCTTTTTCTGTTTTTTTAATTAATATAAAACTTATATATAATACTAGCGCTGATACTATGTACACTATACCCATTATTATTCAATCCTTTTATTTTTCTTCTCCAATTTTTTGTTTATCTTTTTCTATCTGCTTTTGATATCTATCTTCTTCTGAGAAAATACATCCACAATATTTTTGCATGTAAAGTCCTAGTTCTCTTGCTTTGTTCTGCCCTTCTCTAAAGCCTACTCTAAAATCTCTATATAAAAATTCTATTCCATACTTTTTTGCAATTTCTTCTGCTTGCTTTTTTAATATATCATGTTTTTGATATGGACTTACTAAAAGAGTTGTACTTATTGTATCATATCCATTTTCTACTGCATACTTTGCTGTTTTTTCAAGCCTTACTTTATAACAATAATTTTGACATCTATTTTCTAAATCTCCTATAACATTTTTGCAAAAATTATCTAATCCATATTCTTCTATGAATATCGCATTTACATTGATTGATTTTGTATATTCTTTTAATGTATCTCTTCTTGTTTTATATTCAATATATGGATGTATATTAGGGTTATACCAAAACACATCTGGTTCTATTTTTTCTTTTCTTAAAGAATCTATGCAGTACACAGAACATGGTGCACAGCATGTATGTAACAATAACTTCATTTTTTACTTGTATGATATTTAATAATTTAAATAAACATACTCTCCTTTCTACATTTTATTTTTCATTTTTTTATTATCCGGTAGCATATCAATTATTGAAAGTATAGCAATTTCAATTGATACAATTAATATAACTAAGTTCCTGTTTGTAAAAAATGGATGATGTATCGAGTGATTTTTTAGTACGCTAAACCAAAGTATAGGTAAAATTGCATTTATAAAATATATAATTGCATATTTGCAATTCTCTTTTAAAGTTTCTTTATTAAATTCTTTATTTTTAACTAATATTACTATTTTTGGTATTATTGTCATTAAAAATAATAATGGTATTATCTTTAATGTATAAAAATCAAATGCATCAAAATTTCTAAATAGTGCATATTGTACTGTATCCTTTATTGTTTTATCACCATTTATTCTAAATATAACTTGATGTATTGCATTTAGAATTATACCTTTATTAAAAAATACATCAACTAAAATCCATTTGATTCCCCATGTTAGGGCAAATCCTGTTAAATAAAGTATTCCTATTTTTATATATCTCATTATAAGTGTTTTGACTTTAAGATTTTCATTCTTTTGTAATAGAATAAAATACACTAATGCAGGTAAAGCAAATGTTACAAGCGGAGTTGTTAATAAATCAAAAAAGCATGTTATAGAACCTACTATAAAAAATTGTAATCCTATATCCTTTATTTTTTCGTATCTTAGTAATAAATAAATTGAGTAAATTATAGCTATATAAAAAACACCAATTGCATTTAGTGATATTGCAACTATTGGCAAATTTATTGAAATGATCGCAATTGCAAATGCAATAGCTGTCGTTAAATTTACCTTTTTATACAATAAATAAAGGAAAGCTAAAATAAGCAATATACAAAAAGCAAATGAAAGAATTTGCATTGTTTTATAACTCATAATCATAAGGCAAGGTCTCATAATTGCTAAATATCCATGCCAATATCTTGCATATTCATATGACTCCTGTACTTCTCCAGATACTGTTTTTAAAAGTTCTTCTGTTTGATATACTTCGTCTTTATATGGAGCAGTATCTTCGTCTGGTGTTTCGCTTGGGAGTTTTGAATCCTTATATACTTTTGTTGTTTCACCTGGCAAGTAATTTCTTCTTGCTAATAAAACTGATTCAAATGGCTTTTTCTCGTCAATTGAAAATGCCGTATTTACCATAAGGGCATCAGTAAAGTTAAAAATTGTTTCTGTTTTAAGCCATGTTCCAATTGGCATTTTTTCGCCATAATTATATAATGTTTCTGCTGATTCTTTGCAATTATCATAAATTAAATCTCTTGGTATTAATGATGTTCCGAACTAAGCAGATAAGGTAAATTAAAATAAGTATTATAAGTATTGCTGGATATTTTAAAATTTTCTTTATCACTTTTTATTATCCCCTTTTCCTAATTCTCTGAATTTTTATTCTCTGTTTCTGCAATTTTTATAAATATAAGCATAAATCCTATTAGTGTAAGGACTAATGTTCTATACGTAAAACAAGCATGTTCATATGAATGATCTCTAAGTACAAAATACCATACAAATGGCATAATCATTATTATACAATATGGAAGTGAATTTATAATGTTTTCTTCTATATTTATTTTGTTTTTTCTGTATTTAATAAAATTAATAATTGCACCTAAAAATCCAAAAATCATTGTAATTGCTATATTTTTTCCTAATATGTAAATATTTTTATGTACAGCATCTTTATAATAAATTGATGTATCAGAAGCAGATCTAAATAAAACTTGTTCCATTGCTGTTTTTATAATATTTTTTCCATATAATATATCAACTAAAATCCATTTACCTACCCAAACTCCACCATATCCAATTAACCATGATAGAGAAGCAAGTACTATTATTTTAAAAGTTTCCTTTACGCTTAAATTTCTTTCCTTTTGTAAATTTAAGAAATATATTATGAGTGGTAATCCTAGTGTAATAATTGGTACTGTAAGGAAATCAACAAAGCAAGTTATCCCACCTATTATAAAAAATAATAAATTAATATTCTTTATTTTACTTCCTTTTAAAGCTATAATCAAACTTGAAATCATAGCTGTTAAAAATACAGATGAATTTTGTAGTGATATACCAACATATAAATAATCTACCAATAATAGCCCTGCTCCGAATTGCAATTGCTGGTAAAATATTTACCTTTTTTGCAATTATTGCTACCAAAAATACTGCAAGAAGTGGGAAGATAAATCTTAGTGCTTCTCTTAAAGTTTCAACATTTGTAAATATTAATGCAGGTCTTAACATAACAAGATAGCCATGCCAGTATCTAGCGTATTCGAATGATTCATCTATATCATTATTTACAGTATCATTTAATTCACCTACTTGGTCCAATTCAGTATATTTAGATGCTGATTTAAGTTTTCCAACAGTATCACCATTTATTGTTTTTGTAATTCCTGGAAGGTAATTTTTTCTTGCAACCATAGCTGAATAAAAAGGAGTTTTTGTATCTATAGAATATGCTGTGTTTATCATTAATGAATCCGTAAAATTATCAAACATAACACCCAAATTACGTATTGGCATATACAATCTATTAGTTTGACTATTAAGTATTTCTGCGGACTCCCTTGTTTTTTCTGCTATCATATCTCTTGGTATAAGCGAAGTTAAAGTAAGTAAAGTTACAAAAACTGTTATAAGTATTAAATACACAACTACAAATTTTAATATTGTTTTTAAAATCTTTTTCATTTGAACTCCCTTCATATACTATATATGGTAAATCACTTATTTTTAATATTTTTGTTTGCTTTCATAGTTTCTATTTTTCGTATATATCATATATACTTACTGTTCCTGTTTTTTTGTAATTTTCTTTGCAGTAGTCTGTGATACTTTTTGGATGTTGCCAGTTTATACTATTTTCATCATTCTTAATAAGTAATACAAGATTTTCTTTACTTTCTATGTCTTTGATTATGCCTTCTTCTCCATCTTTACCAAAATTTCCTCTATTAAACATATCATAATTTTTATTATATTTATCTAATGGCACGGTATAAATAACTGCTGATGAATCTAGTACATATACTACTTTACCGTTCTTTTTCCTTTTCTATTATTAATTTGTCTATCTTGCTCATTCTATCTGTAAGATATTCTTCTATTGGGATATTTTTAAAATGTTTGTATTCAGTATTTTTCAAATCATTTTGAATATATTGTGTTATTATTAAATAAACTGAATAGATAATTGCAATACACATAATAATAACTGCTAATGCATTAAAATATATTCTTAATGCTTTTTTTATTTTATTTTCTTTAGCAAATTTATTTAGAATTGTATATATTAAATATATAAATGATATAAATGAACATGTTGCACCAATAAAGAAATGTCCTTTGTCAGCAATTGGGAATACCACAAATATTGTCGCTAATGAATAAACCCATAAGATGCTTATATTTTTAAACCATTCCTTTTGGTCCAAATCCTTCTTAATAAATGACATCAAGAATATTATGACCATCAATATTATCTGTAATGGTGCAATATATGCCAAAATTCTTAAGAATATATCTCCGATTATATAACAGATATTCATATCTTACGACATTTGAAAATGTCCTAACTCCATAAATTGCATAACTTACAAAATCTGCCCATATGTTATTTACTGTTAAATATATTGCAAATATTCCGAATAGGAATTAAAACACCCAAAAGTCTTGATAAAAATATTTTGATAAATTCTTTAAAATCTTCCTTTTTACCTACATTTAAAATTTTATATCCAACAAATGCTATAGAAAATATAATTCCAGATGTTTGCTTAAGTAATACACAACATCCTGCTAAAATACCTAGAAATAAATCTTTTTTAAAACTAAATGCAAGTGGTTCATTTTTTGTTTTTAAATCAAAATATAAAAGAATTAATTCTATTAATAAAACAAGCCAATTATAGTCAAACGCAAAGTTCTCTAAGAAATAATAATATATACCGAAGTACCACCATGCATGATATTCCGCTTATGGATTTTTAACTTTTCCATAACTTTATACATCATAAATAAAATTGTGCCAACTTCTATACACTCTGCAAATCTTAAAACAATAAGTTCATTTCCAAAGATTTTTATTAGAAGTCCACAAATCATAGGGAAAAGCGGTGTTATAACCATACTTATATCTTTATATGGTAAAAGTCCATCAGCTATACACCTTCCAAAATTGTATATCCATATTTCGTCTAAATTAGCAAGGTTTTGAATAAATACATTTCCACTTGCAAGTAAGACGAATCCTAAAAATATTAACATATTTTTTAATAAAAATTTATCTTTTTTCTCTTCCATTTTCATTTATCTTTCATTTTTAATTTCATATCCTAAGTGTCTATATGCCTCAGGTAAAACCACTCTTCCCCTTAAAGTACGCGACATAAATCCTATTTGGATAAGATATGGTTCATATACATCTTCAATTGTCTCAGTTTCTTCCCCAATTGTTGCAGCTATTGTTTCTAGACCAACAGGCCCACCTTTATACTTTTCTATCATTGTTTTAAGCATTGTCCTATCTGTATGGTCAAGTCCAAGCTCATCTATCTCTAATTTGTCTAGTGCAATTCTTGAAATTTCCTTTGTGATATTTCCGATTGTCTATAACTTCTGCATAATCTCTAACTCTTTTTAAAATTCTATTAGCTATTCTTGGTGTACCCCTAGATCTTCTTGCGATCTCATGTGATGCATCATTATCTATATTAATTTCCAAAATATTAGCTGATCTCTTTACAATTTCTGTAAGTTGATCTGTATTATATAGCTCTAGCCTTTCAACTATACCAAATCTATCTCTTAGAGGTGTTGCAAGAGATCCTGCTTTTGTTGTCGCACCGAATTAATGTGAATTTTGGAAGATCTAATCTAATAGATCTCGCACTTGGTCCTTTACCAATAATTATATCTAAAGTATAATCTTCAAGTGCTGGATATAGAATTTCTTCTACGCTTTTGTTTAATCTATGTATTTCGTCTATAAATAAAATATCAAATTCTGAAAGATTTGTAAGTAAAGCAGCTAAATCTCCTGGTTTTTCAATTGCTGGGCCAGATGTTATTTTTATATTTGAATTCATTTCATTTGAGATAATATTTGAAAGTGTTGTTTTCCCTAGCCCTGGTGGTCCATATAAAAGCACATGATCAAGAGGCTCGCCCCTTTTTTTAGCTGCCTCGATATATACTTTCATATTTTCTTTTACCTTGGTTTGACCAATGTATTCATCAAGTGTTTTAGGTCTAAGATTTTTTTCTATTCTCTCTTCTTCTATTCCATCTATCTCTGGGTTAATTATGCTGTTTTCTTCCAAAATTATCACCACTCGTATTATATATTTTTTTGCTTATTTTTGCAATAGTTTTCTGCATCTTACGACTTCATATATTACAATCCCTGCTGATACAGATGCATTTAACGAATTTATATGTCCTTTCATTGGAATTTTAACTAGAAAATCGCAGTTTTCTTTTGTAAGTCTATTCATTCCGTATCCTTCACTTCCGTATGACAATACAAATTGGCATATTATAATCTTGATCATAATATTCTTTATCTGTATTCATATCTGTACCACATATCCATATACCTTGTTCTTTTAAATATTTTATTGTTTCATTTATGTTGTTTACTCTTGCTATTTTCATATGCATAGCTGCACCTGCTGATGTCTTTATGACTGTTCCGATTAACTGATGCAGCTCTTCTTTTAGGTATTATTATTCCGTGCACACCTGCAGTTTCAGCTGTTCTAATTATAGAGCCCAAGTTATGTACATCTTCTATTCCATCTAGAATTAAAATAAATGGTACTTCATTTTTCTCTTTTGCATAGTTTAAAATATCTTCTACATCTACGTACTGTTGTGGTGGCATTTTTGCAATAATTCCTTGGTGATTTTTTGTTTCTGACATATTGTCTAATGTTTTTTTAGATGTTTCTACAATAACTATTCCGCCTTGTTTTTGCTTTTGCAATTATTTTTATTATTGAACCATGCTTTTCTCCAGATTGCACATATATTTTGTTTATATCTTTTCCGCTCTCTAATAATTCATTTACGCTATTTCTACCTTCAACTTGCGTATTTTCTTCCATATTATTTATGTTAGTATAATTTTTCTAACATATCCCCCTATCTTTTAAATTATTTTTATAATATTACTCACACATTATATCATTATTTAGTCTATTTTTCCACTTTTTATTAAATAATATTTTTTAAATTATACTTTAAATTATATTTTTAGATATATATATATTTAATTTTCGAAGTGACGCGCAGGGAAGCTCCCAGAGTGGCAATGACCCTAGGCGAATGGCGAAGCCAGTAAGGAACGAGATAAATTAAATATATATATATCTAAATTATTTTAAGTAGAAAGCATTAATTAATAGAATTCGTTTATCCAAAAAACTCGCTACACTTTATTAGGTGTAGCGAGTTTTAAATCGAAATTTACCATCAATTATATTATTCTGCTGGTTCCTCAGTTTCAGGAGCTTCATAAGCCTCTAATATAGCGCTTTGAATCTTCTCTCTAGTTTCAGCATTGATTGGATGAGCTATATCTTTGAATTCTCCGTTTGGAGTTTTTCTACTAGGCATAGCTATAAATAATCCATTTTGGCTTTCGATAACTTTGATGTCGTGAATTACGAACTCATTATCAAAAGTTACAGATGCAACAGCTTTCATTCTGTTCTCTGAGTTTACTTTTCTTAAACGTACGTCTGTTATTTTCATGTTTGTTCACCGCCTTATAACTGTTATATATTTTGTACAATTAATTGTATTTTTATGTACATTTTTATTATTCGTCAAAAAAATCAATTTTCCTTCTATTTTTTACAAAATTTCTTTATTAATTTTATCTTAAAATACTTTTAATTTTTTGTTATGTGCGTTATAATATTTGTAGAAATGTGAGGGGAAAATGAAAATATTAAAAAAAATTCTATTAATTGTTTTTATAATCATTTCAATAATTGTCATATATTTTGGTATAGATGGATATTCTCTATATAAAAAATCAATGGCTGAAAAAAGTCTTGAAGATAGAATTTCAGAATTGCAAATGCAAGATTCTTATACAAAGATTTCTGAGATACCTATCTATTACAAGAATGCCGTTGTTGCTATTGAAGATCACAGGTTTTATACTCATTTTGGAGTAGATATTATTGCTACATCAAGAGCCATGATTGATAATATTTTGTCTTTTGAAATGAAAGGTGGCGGAAGTTCTTTAACTCAACAAGTTGCGAAAAACCTATGCTTTACACAAGAAAAAACATTGACAAGAAAAGTTGCAGAATTGTTTGTTGTTCATAAGCTAGAAAAGAATTACGAAAAAGATCAAATTTTAGAATTATATATAAATAATATCTATTTTGGTAATGGTTATTATAATATTCATGATGCATCAGAAGGATATTATAATAAAGCTCCATCTGATTTAACTTTGTATGAAGCAACTATGCTAGCAGGAGTTCCTAATGCTCCTTCTATTTATGCGCCAACTGTTAATTTGAATCTTGCAGAGCAAAGACAAAGACAGGTTTTGGATGCAATGGTTAAATATGATGTTTTAAGCGAAAGTGAAGCAAATGAAGTAAAGGAATTGCAAGAAACCTTGTAATTCCTTTTATCTTTTATATTTATCTTCTATGCCAATTCTTTGTTTAATCTCCTAAAATCTGAAATTGCATGCATCCCTATTTTACAAATTTTTCTTATATTGATGGAGTTTATTCCACCTTGTCTCTTTTCAAATGTTATTGGTATATATTTAACCTTTAACTTTTCTTTCTCATAAATTACGGATAATAGGACATTTGTAAGATTAAATTTTTCAGGTACTTTATTTATATATTTCTTTAAAGTCTCAACTTTCATTATTCTAAATGGAGTATTTGCATCTGTAACATTTACATGAAAGCAAAGCTTTATACTTAATTTTAATGTTTTGGTTACTATGATTCTGGAAATTCCGTCTTTTCTTTTGTTTCTATTTCCAATTACCATGTCATAGTTATCTTTTTCTTGCCAAAATTTCCAAAATTCTTCTGGAACTGTTTGTCCATCTGAATCCGTTTGGAATACATATTCTGCATTATTTTGTATTGCATATTTATAGCCATATAATACAGTTTCTCCATGTCCGCCATTCTCTTTTGTTACTACCCTAAGATTAGGTTTATTTTTTGCGCACTCTTTAATTATTTCATATGTTCTATCTTTACTTCCATCGTCTATAATGACAAGCTTACTTTCTTTACCTATCTCTTCAATTATTTTGTACCAACTTTCTATTACACTTTTGATATTCGCTTCTTCATTATATGCAGGGATTATTATATATAATTTTTCCATTTTCTAATATGATCATTTAATAATTTAAATAATCATATACACCTTCCTTCATTTATTTTTACTTATATTCTTCATTTAAAGTCCATACTGTGAATGTACCTGTTATTGTTCTTGTGTATATTCCTTCATCTTTCATATTATCTATGACTTTAAACATATTTACTAAACATATATTTGAATCCATATAATTTTTGTTTTCTTTATATTTTTCTGTATACTTAGTTTTTAATTCATTTAAAAGTTCGTCTAATTTTTTTAATTGTTCGTCTTCATAAACTCCACCATAAATTATCAAATTAGGTTTATTTTCTTCAAGTTCTGCCATAAATGCTTCTTTCAAATTATCGTCTAAAATTATTGGTGTTTGGTAGAAATATTTACCGTTATATTTTCTACCTGTTAAATTATATATATTACAGCTATTTCCAAGTGCTAATATGCTATCATTTTCATTTGTATTATTTTTTACATAATCAACAAGTTCTTCATTAATTTTTGTACCTTTCCATTTTTCAATCTCTATCATATCTTTTTGTATGCTTTCTATTCCTATATACACAGTCAAAACAAGTGTTAATACTATTCCAAATATTTTTATCTTTTTATTATCTAAATTAACTATATACTCTAAAATCTCTGTAATTTCCAATATGAAACATGGAATTAGAATTATTCCATAATGCAAATATTGTCTTCCAGAAACTGATATTAGTATTAGTGTTAAAATTAAAGAAAGCATCATTAAGACTTCATTTTTAAGTTCCATTTTCTTTATCTTTCGATAAATAACATTTACAATAGAAATTACAAATATAATTGTGCTAAGCTTTGTTACAGTTAAGAAAAATCCTATGTTTTTTATAATACCACCATTTGTGCCTTCGTATTTAGAATATATAAAATTAAATTCTATATATGAATAAATAAAATCTGGCAAAGCATTATTTATAACAAAATATATTATTATAGGTAAAATAATAACTGCCATTCCGTGCTAAAAATATCAAAATTATTTTAATTAAATCTTTATAACTTTTTTCTTTTATATTTTTATATATTATAAATGGAATATACACAATCCAAATTGGAATCATATTAGGTCTTAATAGTAATACTATTCCTAAACATAACCCATTCAAAAATATCTCAAAATTCTTTACCTTGCCGTTTTTAACATATTTGATAAATATATATAATGCGTATGTAATAAATGGAAGTGCAAATTCTTCTGCAAAATTTCCATTTTCCAAAAAGAGATATATCGGCAGTATCGAAATAATTGTTGATAAAAAGTTAATGATTTTATTTTTTGAAAATAATTTACTTATTTTATATAGTAATAATAGATTTAAGAACATAAATATGACTTCAATTGCCCATACACCTGCTTTATTTCCTCCTGATAAACTTAATCCTATTGCATTTATTATAAACAAAATTGGTCCTTTATGGTCAAAGAAATCTCTATACATAACTCTTCCGTCTCTTAATAAGTTTCCGAGTATAAATAAAAACTGCACTATCTGTTCCTGTAGTATCATAAGATGTAGGGTTTAGTGTACTTTGCCAAACAATTGTAACGCTTATAATTACGAAAAGAATAATACATATTATATCTTTGTTTATTTTCTTCATTAGATTTCCCCCTTAATTTATAAAGCAATTATATCATACATATCATTTTTTTCAATAACTTTTTTCAAAATGCTGATAATCCTTTGGGTTCTTCCACTCTCCACCCCAAGTCCAATTTCTTTTTATAAAAGCATTATATAAATCATCTCCTTTTTGTATGATTCCTTTTTCTGCAATTGTTCTATCTACATATTTTGCTGCGTTTGTGGGTGATACAAATGTCTTAACAACATATGGATTATATAATGGGTTAATATCTATTGCGCATCCCTTTGCATGGTTTGATAAATTATTTGTATTTGATATATCTCGGTAGCAAAAAGCTGATGTATTATTATCTTCCATTGACTTTTCATCATCTGCTCCATATTCGTCAATTAGCCTTATCTTTTCAATCGGATATTTTTTCATATATACTTCCTTAAAAATATCAATAACTTCTTCTGCAAGATTTTTATTTACAATCATTTCACCTATATGACTTTCTTTATCAAATCCTAAGTATGTTATATTCAAATAGGCAAGCTCTTCAATATTTACCTTATCAATACTTTCTCTTGGAATAGAATTCCCTATCATTTTTTCTAAAATATTTTCTGGTATTTCTTGATAAGTAAATATTGGTTCATCAACCTTTATATAGTCTGATTCTGCTATATCATTCTCCATTGTTTTACTTGATTCATTATTAGATTTATCACTTGTATTTGACTGCATTATTTCTTTGTTATTAATCTTCGCTATCTTATTATTAATTAAAATTAAGCTTATGATTATAAAAACAAAAATCAAAATAAAATAATATATTTTCTTTTTTATATAATTACCCCCTTTATTCAATCTGTATTTTATATTATTCAAAAAATAACAATGTATACAAAATAAATCATTCCTACTACTACATTGAAAGCATTATTAGTTAATAAGCATCACACTCAAGGGACTTGATTTTTTGTCGATATTATGTTAATATAATATATAGTTAAACAATATAAAATATTTAGAAGGGAAGTATTTTCATGGCAACTCGGAGATTTCAAATATGCTCTAGAAATGACTTCATATCTTGCATAAATCTTGCAATTAACTTGGAAAACAAATGCATCTCTCACATAGAAAATGTATCACTGCTTTCTAACGGCATTATTAGAGATTGGAATTCTTTAGAGACAAAAAGTCCGCGGCTTATTTCTGTTCTGTGCTTACTAAATGGATTAAATATTAAACTGATTGCTATTAATGGTAGTAAAAAAATTCAAATTAAATCCTTTGATGACTTTTCAGACATTATACGGGATTACCCGCATCATAATCAGCTTGCTAAGCTATCTGGAATAAGTACCAGTTCAATTTCAAATTGGAGCAATCACAAGCACAGTCCAAGTTTCAATGCTGCATTAAAAGTGCTAAGATTTATGGGATATGATATGTTTTTCGAAGTAGATATGCCTAATTTTTAAAAATCTAAATATTTAAGAGTGTTCTATAACTTAGAACACTCAATTTTTATTTTAAAAAAGACTTCCCACAAAATTTTTATATACTTTGTCGAAAGTCTGAATTATATTAATATATAATTTTTTTATCATTATTTTTAAAATCTTCAAATGCTTTTATAGTAATCTCTCTATTTATATTCGTAAGCGATAAAAGATTTTTATTTTTTCCATTTATATATTCGTAAATTGCATTATCTCTAAATCCGATATTTTCTGCATCTTCTTTAGTATTACCATAGTATACTTCTTTAATATTAGACCAGATTATTGCACTTAAGCACATAGGACATGGATAACAGCTCGTATATAATATACAATCTTTTAAATCATGAGTTTTCAACTTTTCACATGCTTTTCTTATAACTTCTATTTCCGCATGTGCAGTAGGATCATGCTTTTCTACAACAGAATTTTTGGCTTTAGCAATTATATTTCCTGATTTATCAGTAATTACTGCTCCAAATGGTCCTCCTGCATTATAATTTCCTTTTGCATTTTCAATTGACATTTTGTATGCTTCTTCCATCAATTCTTCTTTCATAACTAAACATTTCCTTTCTTTCCTTTTTATCTTCTATGTATGTTATTATGTCATTAAAAAGTACTTATTAATTATATTATATTTTTAATAATTTTACAACTTGATTTTTCCTTATTAAAATGTTATAATTATATTATGTATACTTATTTTTTCCTTTTTTCATCAAGCCCTTACAACAAGCGTAAAATAATTATTTTAAGGAGTGAATTAAACAATGAAACAAAATGGCAAATTGGCCCAAAAAGTAAAGGCTTTATTATGTAAGATAAAACCTTTTCTGAAACCAGTTTTGGTAGTTATCTTAACTTGGTTGTTCGTTTTATCTATCATATCTATCGCTGTCTCAACTTTCTTTTACTTCTTTGCCATTGATAATTCCAGAGCTTTCTTTTTAATGATCTATTCCTTGATAACATTGACTATTAGCTTCGTTTTTCTTCGTAAATTTTATGTAAAAGATAAAGAAACTTGGAATTCTCTCTTTCATTGGAAAAACTAAATGCGAATAGGTACTTGTTCTGAACTTTTTAAGTTCAATATACAAGTGCCTATTTTAATGAATGAAGAAGTTTAAAAATTTTCAAAAATTTTACAAAATATTACAAAAAATTGTAGAAATGTGATATACTTATATAGTCTAAATATAGAAAGGAGTATGTGATATATTAAAATATATCATTTAAAGCAATAATGGAAACATATATTTCAACTTGCGAAGCAGATACAATTAATTATGCAAAAAATTTTGCAAAAACTTTAAATAAAAACGACATCATTGTTCTAAATGGAGAACTTGGATGTGGCAAAACTAAATTTACACAGGGAATACTTGAATTTTTCGGATTAGAAGATGAAATATCAAGTCCTACATTTACAATTGTAAATGAATACATAAATGATAAAATCTCCATTTACCATTTTGATGTTTATAGATTAAATAATGAAGACGACTTCTATGATATTGGCGGAGAAGAATATTTTAAAAAACGGCCTTTGCATCATTGAATGGGGTAATATTATAAAAAGTGCTCTTCCTTCTACTACGATATATGTTAATTTTGAAAAAGATAAATCAAATGAAAATATTAGAAAAATAACAATTAATAAAAACTAAATTTTGTGAAATAATTTAACTAACAATGCTACAAAGTAAATATATCTTACATTAAGTTTTCTTATACAATCATTATTTAATGTAAATATAAATTATAAAATTGATTGTAAATACAATATACAAGGAATATTTAATATGAAAATATTAGCACTAGAGACTTCTTGCGATATTGCATCAGTATCTCTATTAGAAAATAATAACTTAATACTTGAACTAAAAGAAACTTCAGCGAAAAATCATTCTGAAGCCTTAATGCCACTTATTGATAAAGTTTTAAAAGAAACTTCAAATGAGTTATCTAATATAGATTTATTCTGTGTTGACAACGGTCCAGGTTCTTTTACAGGTATAAGAATTGGTCTTTCTACTTGCATGGCTTTTTGTGATGCCCTAAATAAAAAAATTGCATCAGTATCTTCTTTAGAAGCTCTAGCGTACACTTGTAAAAAAGAAAATTCTTACATATGCTCCATGATTGATGCTGGTCATTCTAATATTTATTTTCGGAATTTTTGAATATATAGATGGAAAATACGTAAAATATTGTGATTTTGGCTTTGACACAATAGAAAATTTAATTTTAATTTTAAATAGTTTGAAAAAAAAGATATTTTTTGTAGGAAATTGTGGCATACTTTATAAAGATGTGATACAATCATATTTGAAAAATAATATATATTTTTGCGAAGATATTCTTGTGTCTTCAAAATATATTGGGCAGGCTGGTTTTGACAAATATTTACAAGGAGAAACAAAAACTCCTTTTGAGCTTTCAGCCCTTTATCTAAAAAAATCTAGTGCAGAGGAAAAGTTAAAGTTATAATGAATATTGAAATAGAAGAAATGCAAATTCACGATTTAAGTTTGATAAATCTAGAAGATTTTGACGATTTTTGGAATATGAATATTTTAAAATCAGAGCTTGAGTCTCCTTCTTCTTATTATATTATTGCAAAATATGAAAATACTATTGTAGGATTTGCTGGAATTAATTTAATTTTAGACGAATCACATATTGCGAATATAGTTGTAAGAAAAGATTTTAGGAAAAATCATATAGGTTCAAAACTTCTTGAAGCATTGATAAATAAAGCAAAATCAACTGCTTCTTCAATAACATTAGAAGTAAATACAAAAAATCTTCCCGCAATTAACTTATATAAAAAATATGATTTTGAAATTTTAGTCACAAGAAAAAAATACTATAACAATACATACGACGCATATATAATGACAAAATATTTTTAAATACATATGAACAAAACAAATTAGTTTGTTTAGAAAGGAACTTAAGATGCAAAAAAAACATGAATTAAATTATAGGGATTTAAAAGAATATTGCTCTACTGCGAAGTTTAATTTTGAAACAACAGCGGAGCTTGAACCAACAGACAAAGGAATTGGTCAAGAAAGAGGTATTGTTGCACTTGAATTTGGATTAAATGTAGATGTAAATGGATATAACCTTTACGTAGAAGGACCAAGCGGTGTTGGTAAAACAATGTATACAAAAAATTATTTGGACAAAATTTCTAAGAAGAAGAAAATTCCTTGTGATTGGTGTTATTTATATAATTTTGAAAATCCAAATGAGCCTATTGCTCTATCTCTACCTGCAGGTCAAGGTGCAGAATTCCAAGAAACAATGGAAAGCTTTATAAAAGACGTTAAAGCTGATATTAACAAAACATTTAACAATGAAGATTTCGAAAAAGAAAAAGCTTTAATTAAACAAGAATATGAACAAAAAAGAAGCATCCTTTTAGAAAAACTAAATAAAGAATCTATGAAACATGGATTTGAAGTTAAAACTGCTCAAAATGGTATCTATATGATGCCAATTTATGAAGGCAGAACTTTAGAAGAAGAAGAATTTAACAAGTTGGATAACTCTATAAAGCAACAATTTGAAGAAAAATCAAATATTGTTCAAGAGCAAATTATGAGCACTATTAGTGAGATTAAACTTATCGAGAAAGAATCAGAAAAGAAAATTCAAGAATGGCAATCTAACATATCTCTTCTTACTGTTAATGTTCATATAAACTATATTAAATCAAAATTTAAGAGAAACAAAAAAATTTCACAATTTTTAGATAACATTAAAAAGGATATTATAAAAAATGTTCCTTTATTTTTGGATAATCCTGGTCAAAGCCAAGTTCCAATGCAACCTATGCAAACTGTTTCACCTAACCGTGAGCCACCAAAGCCTTGGTTAAATTATAGAGTTAATCTTTTTGTTGATAATAGTAAGCTTGAAGGTGCTCCAGTAATAATGGATTCAAACTACTCTTTTCAAAATATTTTTGGTAAACTTGAATATGAAAACTATATGGGAACTTTGAGAACAGATTATACAATGATTAAATCTGGACTTTTGCATAAAGCAAATGGTGGATATATCATTTTCCAAGCTGAAGATTTACTTACAAACCCTCTTTGCTATGAAACTCTAAAAAGAATTCTTCGTATAAAAGAAATTGGAATTGATAATTCAATAGAACAAAGAAATGCCATGCTTATGATTTCGCTTAAGCCTGAGCCTATTCCACTTGATTTAAAAGTTATACTAATAGGTAATGCAAATATTTACCATACATTACTTAGCATGGATCCTGATTTTAGGAAACTATTTAAAATAAAAGTTGAATTTGCCGAAGATGCTCCAAGAACTGATGAAAATATACTTAAGCTTGCAAGGTTCTTCCATTCATTCTGTGAGCAAGAGAATCTTCCACAACTAGACAAAAATGCTGTTGCAAGAATGATAGAATATGCATCTAGACTTGCCAACGACAAAACTAAACTTTCTACAAAATTTAATGATTTGTCTCAGATAATTGCAGAAGCTGCAACATGGGCTATTCTTGCACATTCAAAAGTAATAACTGAAAACTATATAAACAAAGCTATTGACGAAAAAGTTCAAAGAGTTAAGAAATATGACGATAAATATTCTGAAATGATAAAAGACAATACTCTTTTAATCAGTACATCTGGATTTGAAGTTGGTCAAATTAATGGGTTAACTGTAATGAGTGTTGGAGATTATACATTTGGAAAACCAGCAAAAATTACTGTTAACACATTTACACGGAAAATCAGGAATCATTAACATTGAACGCGAAGTTGAGCTTTCTGGTTCGACTCACTCAAAAGGTGTGCTTATCTTAAGTGGATATATTGGTGAACTATTTGCACAAGATATACCGCTTTCACTTTCTGCAAGTATATGTTTTGAGCAATTATATAATGGCGTAGATGGTGATAGTGCTTCAAGTACTGAGCTTTATGCACTACTATCTAGCTTATCTGGTGTCCCAATAAATCAAGCTATTGCTGTAACTGGATCTGTAAATCAAAAAGGTGAAATACAACCAATTGGTGGAGTTAATGAAAAAATAGAAGGATTTTTCCAAGTTTGCAAAATGAGAGGGCTTGATGGAAATCATGGAGTTCTTATTCCTATTCAAAATGTAAAGAATTTGAACTTAAGCGACGAAGTTGTTGAAGCTGTTAGAAATAATATGTTTCATATATATTCTGTTTCTACAATTGAAGAGGGAATTGAGGTTTTAACTGGTGTTCCTGCTGGTAAGAAGGATAAGCAAGGTCATTTCCCTGCTGGAAGTATTAATTATCTTGCATATGAAAAATTGAAGAAATATGCAAATGCAAGTAAAAAGGGATAAATTTTAATATAAAGAATAAATGCTATATTTTTATTTTACTTCGTACCTTGGTGTCGCAGTCTACAAATTTTAATATTATATGTAGACTGCTCCATTCGCCCTTCGCTTCGCTCCGGTTAATCGCTTACGCAGTACTTTGTAAAATAAAAATATAGCATTTATTCTTAATTACTTATACAGTTATAATTTTTATATATATGAATTTTCTTTTTTGCATGCATTTGCAATGTGCTCTGCATCTAATCCATACTTTTTCTCTATTTCTTGAACACTTCCGTGTTTTATAAATTCGTCTGGATATCCAAATTTTTTAAATTCAACATTGTCTAATTTTTCTTCTACAATTATATCTTCTACTTGAGATGCAAGTCCGCCTTTTATAATGTTATCTTCTATTGTTATAACATTTCTAGTTTTCATTATTGATTTTAATATGGTCTCTTTATCTATTGGCTTTAAAAATCTTGTATTTATTATTTCAACTGATATATCTTCCTTTTCTAAAATATTTGCAACTTCTACTGCTCTTTCTACCATCTTACCAATTGCAATTATACTTAAGTTGTTTCCTTCTTTTATAATCTCTGCTTTTTCATTTTTGATGCTTTCATGAACATCAAACTTTATCTTTCCTTCTCCCCCCCTTGGATAACGTATAACAACTGGTTTATTTAAATTGACTGCATATTCTAGCATATTTTCGAGTTCTTCAAAATCTTTTGGTGCCATAATTGTTAAATTAGGTACAATAGAGAAAAATGACATATCTAATATTCCTTGATGTGTTTCTCCGTCATTTCCAACAATTCCTGCTCTATCTACACACATTACAACTCCTAAGTTTTGAAGTGCAATGTCATGAATTACTTGATCATACCCTCTTTGGTAGAAGGAAGAATATATTGATACTACAGGTATCATGCCTGTCTTAGCAAGTCCTGCACAAAATCCGTAGTGCATGTTGTTCTGCAATACCTACGTCAAATAATCTATCTGGAAATTTCTTTGCAAATTCCGTAAGTCCTGTTCCATCCTTCATTGCAGCTGTTACTGCGACTATATTTTTATTTTCTTCTGCAAGCTTAATTAGCTTTTCACCAAATACCTTTGAATAATCTACTTTGCCTTTTGATTTACTCTCTCCTGTTTCAATATCAAAATTTGATGCACTATGAAATCTATCAGGATTTTCTTCTGCTGGCTTATAGCCCTTTCCTTTTTTAGTAACAACATGTATAAGTATTGGTCCATCTAGGTCTTTGCTCATTTTTAAAATTTGTTCAAGCATTGAAATATTGTGCCCATCAACAGGTCCAAGATATTTAAACCCTAAATCTTCAAAAAGCATATTAGGAAGAAGCAGTTGCTTTATACTATACTTTATCCTTCTAATAAATTTTATAATTTTGTTGCTTCCTTTTGGTAACATTTCAACTGCTTTTTTTATGTATTCACTTGATTTTTTGTAAAAGTTTTTTGTCCTAGCTTTGCTTAAAAATAACGAAATCCCACCTACATTTTTTGATATACTCATTTCGTTATCATTTAATATTACAATCAAATTTGTTTTGGTAGATCCAGCATGATTTAATGCTTCTAATGCCATTCCGCCGAGTTAATGCTCCGTCTCCTATTACAGCAATTATATGTTCATTTCCACCTTTTAAGTCTCTTGCTGTAGCCATTCCAAGTGCTGCAGAAATTGATGTACTACTATGTCCTGTATCAAAGCTATCATATTCTGATTCGCTTGCTTTTGGAAATCCTGCAATACCGCCGAATTGTCTTAATGTATCTATTTTATCTTTTCTACCTGTAAGAATTTTATGGACATAACTTTGATGTCCTACGTCCCATATTATTTTATCTTGTGGCGCATCGAAAACACTATGTAGTGCTATCGTAAGTTCTACTACACCTAAGTTTGATGCAAGATGTCCACCATTTTTTGAAACCGTCTTTATTATTAACTCTCTTATATCTTCGGCAAGCAATATTTTTTCGTTTGTTGTAAGTCTTTTTAAATCGCTCGTACTATTGACTCTGTCAAGTATTTTGTCCATTAATTTGCCCCCTAAAATTCAGCATACGATTATATATCTAACTTTACATTTTTCTAAATACACCAATTACTTTTCCAAGTATTTTGCAATCTGGTACAATTATCGGATCCATTGTAGAATTCTCTGGTTGAAGTCTTATATGGTCTTTTTCTTTATAGAATGTTTTAACAGTTGCTTCGTCTTCTATTAAAGCAACTACAATTTGTCCATTTTCAGCCGTATTTTGCTTTCTAACTAATATGTAATCTCCATCTAAAATTCCTGCTTCAATCATACTTTCGCCCCTAACAGTAAGCATGAAGCTTTCAGAATTTCCAACAAAATCTACTGGTATAGGGAATGTATCTGTAACATTCTCAACTGCAAGAATTGGTTGTCCTGCCGTTATTTTACCTATAACTGGTACTTCTACTAGTTCTTTAGAAGTATAGAAATTTTTGCCTGTATCTTGTTCTTTCTCTGCTCCTTTACCCTTTATAAGTCTTAAAGTTCTACCCTTTTGATTTTCTTTCTTAATGTATCCCTTTTGTTCAAGTTTTGCTAAATATCCATGTACTGTTGCAGTAGAGTGAAGTCCAACTGTTTTGCCTATTTCTCTAACTGATGGTGCATATCCTACTTCTGCAATTTGCTTTTCAATACACTTTAAAATTGCCTTTTCTCTTTTATTAAGTTCTACTGTGCTTTTTTTTCTACCCAATTTTACCACTCCTATCTATGTAAATGAGTATATTTGATATGCCTACATTTACTTTAAAATTATCATTGTTAATATCTTATCATAAAAGCAAATAATTGTCAAACAAATTTTTGTATTTTTTTAAAAAATTTTACTAACAAAAAAACGCATGTAAGTGGAAAATCAACCATGTCATTGCAAGCATATTGCTTGCAGACAAGTTAAATTTCCCACGAACGATGCGTATTTCATTTCATTTAGGTTCGTAAGTAACATCTTGTTCAGATTTTACCTAGCTTTTGTTTTTTTATTATGTTAACAGTATTGGTGCTACTTTACATAAAGCACAACACGAAAGCCGATGTTTGCATCCACACTAGTTGACGAACTATTACCGCCATCGCGAAAGCAAAGTGAAACACCACCAGTGTTAAGGAAGCTACCTCCTCGAACAACAGCAAAGTTTCCGTTTTATGTTGATTGTTTCTGTGTCTGTAGTATCATAGTCTCCTACTTCTGTCGTCCATTCATACATGTTTCCTGCTAGATCATATATATTTCTTAGCTTTGAACCTTCGTAGTTTCCTGTTGGTATTTCTATTCTTGTGTCAAAATTATTATCATTTTCATTAAATGTGTTATTTGTTATGCCTGTTTGGTCATATTTTCCATCTGTTACTTCCAAGTAATTACTTTTTCTCTTTGCTTCTAATTCTAATGTAGTTGAATTATTTATATAATTTGTTGCATACATCCAGCCAGAGTTTCCTGTTTTATTAGCCTTTAGTGATACCCATAAATGCTCTACATATCTTCCTGTATATTCTGATTGATTGTTGTTATAGTTTCCTATTTTATAACTGTTTGTTACAGTCTTACCGTCTTCTGTTCCTTTAGCATCTGTATTTGCAATCCACTCTGTTACTGTATCCCATGCATAGCTATCTATTAATTTACTGTATACGCATTCATTTTCTTCATACATTTGCTTTGATAATTCTACTGCTTTTTGTTGACTTACAAAGTTCCAACTAAAATATCCTTTTTTGCTTACTGGTTTTAGCTTTGTTCCATCATTCCCTTCTTTTTGTTCTTTTGTTACATTCTTAATTGCTGAATTATATACATATTCTGCTCCATCTTCTCCTTTTGAATAAAAGCTTGCATTCTCTGGTATTCCTGCTTCATATCTTCCTATCCAAAAGCCACCATATTT